>NZ_JANNYP010000514.1:0-6334 GCF_031410135.1 Armatimonas sp.
GCAGCTCCTCGGGCGAGGCAGGCACCAATCGGAACCCCGCCACCCAGGCCCTTGGCGAGGGTTATCACATCAGGGATCACACCGTACTGCTGGTAGGCCCACATCTTTCCGGTTCGCCCGACGCCCGTCTGCACTTCATCCAAGATCAGCAATGCCTTGTGTTTATCACAGAGCGCCCGCGCTTTGGTTAAGTACTCCTGCGTCGCCGGAATCACGCCGCCTTCGCCCTGGATCGGCTCCAAAAGCACCGCGCAGGTGTCGTCGGTGACAATGGCCTCCAGTGCTTCGATGTCATTAAAGGGCACATAGTCAAAGCCGGGCGGGAGCGGGGCAAATGGCTCGTGGTACTTGGGCTGACCCGTCGCCGTGACAGCTGCAAGTGTCCGGCCATGGAAAGAATTCTTCGCCGTGACAATGCGCACTTTGCTCTCTGCGATGCTCCGCCCGTACTTTCGCGACAGCTTGATCGCCGCCTCGATGGCCTCCGCACCGGAGTTGCAGAAGAACACGCGCTCGAAGTCCGAGAGCTCCATCAGCCGCCGTGCCAGCCGTGCCTGGGGCTGCGTAAGGTAGAGGTTGCTGGCGTGCATGAGTCTGGCTGCTTGATCCGCAATCGCCTTCGCCAGATAAGGGTGCGCGTGGCCCACGGAGCAGACCGCGATCCCGGAGAGAAAGTCCAGGTAGCGCTTACCATCGGTGTCAAAGAGCCAGCAGCCCTCGCCGCGCACGATCTCGACCGGCTGGCGCGTGTAGGTCGTCATCACATGGGACTGGTCCCACTGCCGAGACTCGCTCTCGGTTTTTGTTGCTTCTGTCGTTGTCATTTCGTGTTTTCCATAATTGTTGCTAGGGCTGTTTGCTCGTCGCGCTTCAGTGTCTCAATCACATTAGCTCGGCTCTCGGCGGGAATGTTTTGGGAGAGCTTGGACTTGCCTTCGAGCCGCGAGATCGCAATCTCCACGCCCACAATTCCCTTGAGCTTGGGCGCGAAAAATGCGTCATCGTATCGGACGGGTTCGGATTCATAGTGCACCTCCAGCGTGAGCAGAATTCGTGTAAGCGCCTCAGGTTCGATGATGAGTTTAGGCGTACCGTAGGCGTGCACTGCGGTGTAGTTCCAGGTCGGGACGGCAGGCGCATGGGTGTACCAGCGCGGCGAGATATAGCCGTGCGGCCCGGTGAAGATCGCCAGGACGCTCTCGGCGCTGGCGAGGTGCTCACACTGCGGATTCGCCTTGGCAAGGTGCCCGATCAGCGTGTTGGTCTCCGGCTGGTAGAGCAGCGGTAGGTGCGTCGCAAAAGGTTCGCCGTTAGCAACAGTCACCAGGCTTGCGAAGCTATTGGTAAGTAGAAACGCCGTGAGCGTCTCGGGATCGTCTACACAAAAATGTGGAGGAATGTACATCTACTCGCTCTCCAGCTCCTGGGCAAAGCGCAGGAGATAGCCGTCGGGGTCTTGGATCAGAAACTCCCGTGCGCCCGAGATAGTATCGCCGGTTTGCCGCCAGGTGTCTTTTAGGTCGCGATAGAGAGTGTGGCCCGCCTGCACCATTTGGTCACGTACTGCGGTTGCGTTGGCACACTCAATCTGGAAGTTCACGCCCCGTCCATAGGGTTTCTCCAAAATCCCGACGTTCCAGCCGGACTCCTGAAACTGCTCCAGCATGAGTTGCGCCCCCTCAAACTCTAGGTAGGCGAAGCCCTCACGCACGAACAGCACGCGAAATCCTAAAAGTTCGTAGAATGCCAAGCTTGTATCGAAGTCCGAGACCGTCAGCTCAGGAACCATCTTTGCCCAGTTGATCTCCATTGTTTACCCCAACCTTTTCTCAAAGTCGCCTGTCGCGACAGGCGTACCGTCGCGGCAGACGCTTCTCTCGCCAAGAAGCTGGAAGCCAAGGCCGGTGTAGAGCGCAATATTGTCGGTTTTCTGGAGCCGTACGGAGCAGGTGAGCCGCGCCAGCCCCTGTGCGCGTGCCAGCGCCTCTAGGTGCCCGATGAGCTTTTTCGCCCGCCCTTGCCGCCGGTAGTCGGGGTGGACGGAGAGCCGGTGGAAGTAGAGCGCATCGCCCTCAATCTGGTAGCGGACGGAGGCGAGGGGTAACCTCTCCTCCCCAACCCTCCTCTCCCGGGCGCTCATTCTTCGCTGGGAAAGGAGGGAGCCAGAATCGGGTTCCCCTTTCCCAGTGAGGTACGAACGCCCGGGAGAGGGGGTAGGGGGAGAGGTTGGCGAGAGGTACACCACCAGCGCCTGCATTCCTCCCGCAAACTGTGCGGCAATCGCTTCCTCGGTCTCTTTGAGCGCCGTCGAGGTTCCCAGCTCGCGGCCGTACTCGGCGAACGCGGCCTGTGTGAGGGCGTGGATGAGCGCTGTGTCTTCAGTTTTTGAAATTATTAGATTGTCTAAATCCATTTCTCCATTACTCCCACTGGGATCACAAACCCGTTGCGCACCATCACATCCTCGCCGTTTAAGACGTAGCCGACACTCTCATAGAGCGCGACATTGCGGCTGATTTTTGGTCGCACGTGGCACCAAATCCGCGATTTGCCGTGCGCTTGTGCCACTTCCTCCAGCCGCGCCAGGAGCGCTTTGGCGACTCCCTGCCGCCGCGCAGAGGGTAAGACCGCGAGGCGGAAAAAGTGCAGACCGCGCCGGTCGAGCTCGTAGCGTACGCAGCCCAGCGCCTTACCGTCGCGCTCCGCCAGAAGTGCGTGGTGGCTACTCGCGGACAGCTCTTTCACCACCTCTGTCTCCGTCTCAAAGAGCGCCGAGGGCGGCGGGACATCGCTGGCATACTCCAGAAAGGCAGAGCGCGTGATGGCATAGACCCGCGCCGCTTCGTCCGGCCGGGCGTCGCGAATCGTCAACTCAGCGCACCATGGTTCCGATGCCCATGTCCGTGAAGAGCTCGATCAGAAGGGCATGGGCACGGCGACCGTCAATGATATGCGCCCGCGGCACCCCGTCCTCGACAGCACTCGCACACGCCTCCAGCTTGGGGATCATCCCCTTGTCCACGATGCCGTCGGCGATCCACTGCCGCGCCTCGGCGGTCGTGATCTCGCTCACCAGGCTGCTCTTGTCCAAGAAGTCCTTGTAGAGCCCCTCCACATCGGTCATCAGGATCAGCTTTTCCGCATGGAGCGCCGCCGCCAGCGCCGCCGCCGCCGTGTCGGCATTCACATTGTACGCCTGCCCATCCGCACCCACAGCCACCGACGAGATCACGGGGATGTAGCCGCCGTTGGTGAGCGTATGAATAATCTCTGGGTTGACATGGGCGATCTTGCCTACAAACCCAAGATCACCGTTGTCCGTGTCCTTGGTAGCGATCAGCAAGTTCGCGTCTTTGCCCGACAGCCCCACGGCCTGCACGCCCTCGCTATTCAAGTGTGCGACAATGCTCTTGTTGGTCTTGCCCGTCAGCACCATCTCGACGATCTCCATCGTCTCCGCATCGGTGACGCGCCGCCCCGCCACAAACTCCGGCTCCTTGCCCAGCTTCTTCATCGCCTCGTTGATCTCCGGCCCCCCACCGTGCACGAGGATCGGGTTGATCCCGACTAGGCGCATCAGCACCAAGTCCCGCATGACGGCCTTTTTCAGCTCCTCGTCGATCATGGCATTGCCGCCGTACTTGATCACAATCGTCTTCCCGGCAAAGATCCGGATATAAGGCAGCGCCTGAATCAACGTCGCCGCAATCTGCTCTGGCATCAAACATTTCTCCTACCGCCCAATGAATTGGGCGTCTGCAATTCAAACAAAGCCCGTTCCGGGCTACGAACTACGCTCCTCTAACTCTTTTGGTAGCTTGGCTCCATACCCCTTTAGCACAGCGATGGCTTCCTCCGAAAGGTGCCAGGCCTCTGCCTCCCAGAGGGGCGTGGTGCCATTGTCCGAGAGGGCATTTACATCAGCCCCATGTTTCACAAAAGCCCAGATTACATCAATGGGGTTTTCAAAGGAGTTGTAGTGAAGCGGGGTACAGCCATACTTGTCACGCTGGTTTGGATTGGCCCCAAGCTCTATCAATAACTCTACCATTGTCCCAGTATCAGCCCAGACGAGAGGGTTTCGTTCTCCATTCAGGCTAGCTCCTAGAGAGTGAAGAAGGCGTATCATCTCCAAATCATTGTTCCGGGTTGCATAAAGCATGGGATAGCCATCACGCTGATTAGTGGCGTTTACATCATGCCCGTCGCGCACTAGTTGCTCCACCATGACATAATCGCGATCCGCAACCGCAAAGGTCAGGGGCGAGTGCCTATCCGGCAAGCCGTGTTTGTAGTAGGCTTGCCAGAAAAGCTGGCGTGGGGCGATGATGAGCATGGGATTTACGCGTCTAGCTTCCCTTCACGATCTGAAATAGAATCCCCAGTATCTGGCGTGCGCCGTTGAGATAACGCTCCTCGCGGTCTAAATAAACGGTCTGCCCGATGAGCTTGATAAACTGCCAGTTCGTCCCGGTTGTCACCACGCCGTAGAGCGCCTCGACTGTGGTTCCCTTGCGCTCATTGAAGAGGCGAGCCGCCACCAGCTCCGCGATGCACTGCCCCAAGCCTGGCTTGAGGTCCTCTTTCTTGGCCTCGACCACGGCAAACACGGGCGCGACGATCACCGAGTGCTCTCGTGAGCGCGTAAAGAGAAAGTCACAGACCCCGGAGAGTCCCTGTTTATCGTCCACCGTGAAGTCCACGCCGGAGAAGAACCCAATCTCGGGCTGGTTGCGCTGGTAGACTTCCATCAAGATCGGGGCGACAATCAGCTCCGAGCGCGCCTTCTCGGTCGCAATCCGCCGCGCCACGGACGTATTCTGTGCCAGCGTCGCCCGGAGCAGCTCGCTGGGTTCAACCGGCTCGACGGCAGGGAACAAGTCCTGCGTGTCGTCGGTGATGAGCCCAAACGTCTCCAGTGCCTGTGCTAAGGTAAATTTCGAGTACGCCATTATTCCAATTCTCCCTGTTTCCTTAACCGTTCTAAATCCGTCCAGCGGAACGCAATCTCGCGAAATCCTGGCGCGTACTCCGCCTCTCGCTCCGCTACTTCCTCGCCGCCTCGCTTGCGGCAAAACTCAGCCGTGTAGGCATTGTCCGCCAACGTCCACATCAGCAGCGAGCGTGCCCCATTTTCATGAGCTTTCCCTGCGGCACTTGCCAGCCTGCGCCCCCGGAAGAAGCGCAGAACGTGCAATGCGGTCATCTCGGCATCCGCCAGGTCGGACTTTTCCAGTGCTACCGAAACGAACCCGACCACATCGCCCCATTCTTCCATTTCGCCGACAAGCGTGATTTTATTACTTGGCTGGTCACTGCGACTTTTCAGAAAACGATCCACAGGCTCGAGCCCGATAATCGGAGCCAGATAGCGCTGCCAGCTTGTTGGCTCAATACGTCGAATATACGCCTCATCGTCGTGGTAGAGTCGGTCTGGTTGTGGGCCGCTCACTGCTTCGCGAAGACAGATGTGGTCAGTGAGCCTAAGCCACTCCAAGTGAGCATCCACTTGCAGGCCGTCTTCCAGTGCCAGCTGCACACCCTGCCTGTTACGAACTTCGAGTTGTTTAAAGGTAAAGAGCATTCCACAGCGGGCATGACGAGCCGAGTCTTGGACAATCTCCTGAACCCCTCGCAGCTGCTCGTCTGTGAGAGAGTTTAGAAAAGCGTGAATTCGTTGCCCCGACGGGTTCAAGGGCTGTGAGTATCCTCGTAGCAGGCTTGCACAAGTAGAATATCGGTAGTGGGCTCGAAGCTCCCCTTCCAGAAAATCGGCGTAGGCTTCCTCTTCCGGCGTTTTAGGTTGCATCGAGCGAATGAATTGCTCGGCAATCTGCTCTGGACTCATAGCAGGCATGGCTAGGCGAGTATCTCCCGGATGGGTTGGCCGTGGTCGATTTCGAGGCGCTTTCTGCCGGGCACTTCGAGCTTTCGGGAGTCGAGGCCGAGCTGGTGAAGCACCGTGGCGTGGATGTCGGTGAGATAGTGGGGGTTCTCTACCGCGTAGAAGCCGAGCTCGTCGGTGGCGCCGTGGGTGATCCCGCCTTTCACGCCGCCACCCGCCAGCCAGGCGCAGAAGCCCTGGGGGTGGTGGTCGCGGCCCGTGCCCTCCGCGCCGGGAGTGCGCCCGAACTCGGTGCCAAAGACCACGAGGGTTTCGTCGAGCAGGCCGCGCCGCTTGAGGTCCTTGAGCAGGCCCGCGATGGGCTTGTCCACTTGTGCCGCCAGCGTGGTGTGGTTGCCTTTCACATCACTGTGAGCGTCCCAGGCCCCGCCACCGCCGCCGCCGTGGAAGAGCTGGACGAAGCGCACACCGCGCTCGACCAGCCGCCGG
>NZ_JANNYP010000515.1:0-7232 GCF_031410135.1 Armatimonas sp.
ATCTTGTGGTGTTCATGCGGGTATCGAGGATGATTTGGTGGAGCGTTTTTTGATAATGCTTCGTGGACATAATCAGGAATGTCAGCGACGTTGGCTACGCCTTCAAATGAAGGAGGCAACAACGTGATAAAATCCATAGCCTGATTTGTAATGCCCCGTTTTTTAATGTTCGATACTTGACCTGGATACGCAGAAATTTTTTGTCTTTGTACGCCACAATGTCGAAAGGAGAATGTTCTGATAAAGGTGTGAGTATCAAGTAGCCCTGTTCTGCTAAATCTACGCAAGTTTTGAGGACACCAATATCTCCCTTGTTTTTTGTATGGTGAAGGTGCATAGAAAAGAAAATACACCCGGCAGGTTTCGAACCTGCGACCCTCCGCTTATTCGTGGTCATGAGAATCGAACTCATGTGACTGCCTGTGACCACGGAAGGCGGATGCTCTATCCCCTGAGCTACGGATGCTTTGGCGTTATTTTATCACACGACTTCCGGTCCAGTGGTGCGTTGTAAGGGTCGTCTTCTGCCGCAGAATCTTTCCGTTTTCGTTGCGCTCTGTCACGGTTGCCAGCTCTCGGATTTGATTCGGTCGGCCCCCCGGATCTCGGGGGAAGACGAGCTTATAGGTCTGGCTACCGACTTCATTGCTACTGGAGAGCGCTCGTGGCCCAAGGACGAGTTGGCTGCCGCGCTGCAGTAAGATCACCTCGCCATTGGGGTAGTCGCAGGCTTCGTAGGTGAACTTTAGTCGGAAGATACGCTCAACTCCCGCCAAGCCGCGTCCGCCGCTGGCAAGAACTCCCAGGGAGTAACCAAAGCGATCTGTCTCCTGAACCTCGATCGTGGGGAAGCGCAGCGTGTTGCGACCGGTGTGAAGGCGGGCTTCTACTTGTCGGAGCTTGCCGGTGCCTGTACCCACGACACGCGCTAGGAATACACTACCATCCGAGAGGGGATAGACCGCGTTGGCAAGCTCCCCGCCCCAGAGCGTTTGCATCGCTCCACCGACTTGAACTTCGTAGAGACTGTCGGTGTAGCCGGCGATGCTCCGCGTTTTTTCGAGTTGTTTGACGATTTTGACTTGCGCTCCATCGGACCAGCGGCGCGTGATGGCACCCGTGACAAAGCGACCGTATTCCCAACATTGCATAGAACCCGGTTATACCAGAAAACGCCGCAGGTAGTCGCGGGAGAGCTTGAGAAAGTCGTAGCGCTGTGGGCCGGTGTAGCGCTGGCTGTGCGGCTCAATACAGACGGCGCCCTCATAGTGGATGTGGTAGAGCAGCCCAAAGAACTCCTCCCAGCGAATCGAGCCAAGGCCGGGGTTTGGGTCGGTGACAAACTTCCCGCCCACTTCCAGAACATCTTTGGTGTGGGCGTGCTTGAGCTGTGCTCCCGCATGGTGGAGCTCGGATTTCCAGTCGCGGTGTAGCTGGATGGGGTGCGACGGGTCGAACTTGATGCCCACACCCGAGGCCAGTGGCAGGGCTTCATCCCAGGCGGCGGGCCGATCCACTATATTTTCCCAGTGGCAGTTGTAGAACGCTGCTGTCAGACCAAGCTGCTGAGCATCGTGAATCAGGGGCAGGAGCTTTCGAATCGCCGCCGTGGGCGTGACCGCTCCTGAGCCGCTGCCAAAGACCACAATCGGGGCTCCCAGTACTGCGGTGAGCGCGATTACTCGTTCCAGTCGAACCAGGCGCTCTGCACCGGTGGCCTCATCAAAGTAGTTCTGACCAAAGAGCGAGACGGCAGACAGTGCGATCTTGTGTTCTTTCAGAGCAGCTTGAAACGCTGTCGAATCGTCTAAGAGTGGCGTATCGCCAAAGAGTGCCAGCTCCAGGCAGTCAAAACCCTCGGCGGCGGCAAAGGCAACATCCTCGACGCGCCCATCCGTGAGAAATCCCAGTGTCATGCCCCGATTCTACCCGATATTCGTTTTTAGTCGTGGCGGAAGAAGTCACCCAGGAGCCAGCCGATAACAAATCCGGCGAAGATAACATTGCCACCCAGCAGGAGTGTCTGGCCTGCACCGCCATTGTTAGACGTGCTCCAGCAGATGGCAAAGAGTGTCGTGATGAAGGCAATAGACCCGTAGAGCTTGAGTAGTGAAGGCGTGAGCGACTCCTGGATTAGTGCGATGGCAAGATGCAGGGCGGCGGCGATCCAGAAAAAGACAAGGCCCATCAGGACAATCACAATCCCGAGTGGGGGGGCTGTTGCGCCACGACTACTGCCTGTCAGAATCAAGTCATCTTCAATCCGCCGGATCATGCCCGTAATGGTCATCGCGGAGCCCAAGAGCGCTCCCGCTGCGAGAAGCGAAAAAACAAAAGGCCAGCTCCACGAGGAGACAAAGGGAAGAATCTGCGTCGACCGGGGAGACTTATCGAGATATGATCCCACAAAAAGGAGCAGAAGAAATGTCCCAAAGAACCCAAAAAAGCCAGCGAGTATCCGTGCCAGAGGACGTTTTTCCTCGGTGAGGTTGGTGACGATGGGCGCGGTGCGTGCTGCCGGTCGCGTGGCGGAACGGTCGGCCTGACGGTGTGCGGTCGGCGTGGCGGGCGTGTAGCCGGTCGAGCCACTATAACCTCCCGAGGGCTGCCGGGCGATCCGCTCGATTTTTTGTTGCACGGTGGCACTGCGCGGATCGTGCTGACTTGCCATGGTGTAGTGGCGCAGAGCATCATCGGTGCGACCCTGGTTGCGGCAGACATCGCCCAGTACCTCCCAGGCCGCTGCGTTTTTTCGGTTGTAGCGCAGGGATTGCTCAGCCAAGCTCCGCGCCTCGGCAACGCGTCCTCGCGTGAAGGCCGTCTGTGCCTGCCGCAAGAGCCTCTCGGACTCTTGGGTTGCCGTGGTGACGGGCTGGGGAGTGGGTTTTGGCACGGGCCGCGGACCTGCGGAGTGGTTGAGTGGCCCCGTAGGTTTGGCACTGGCTTGGCGCTGACGAAGAGCGCGCTCGGCATCGTAGGAGCGGCGGGCTTCGGGATCATTCAGGACACGATAGGCCTCTGCAATATCGGAAAACTGCTGGGCTGCGTGCTTACCTGAGTTCACATCGGGGTGGTACTTACGCGCAAGGCTGCGGTACTGTTTCTTGATCTCTTCGAGAGAGGCGGTTTCCGGGAGACCCAGAGTTTCGTAGTGCGTTCGCTCCGGCATAGACTTTTCAGGCTCAATTATACCCGGTCGCCAGAGATTACTTGGAGGGGTTGTTGCGACACGCGGGCCGTACTCCTTATGGCTGCTGCTTCCGCCCTGACCAGGTTCGAAGCCGACCCGCTGCCGTGAGATGATTCTATCGCCTAGATTGAACTTTGACCAGAGATGATTTGTAGTTTGGGCATGACACGACGAAATCTTCTTCTTGCAGCGGGCGTTACGCTTGTAGGAACGGCAACACAAGCGCAAGGCACCCGCGCCCCACAGGCTCCTGAGCTGATCGGGACGGCGAAAGACTGGGTGAGCGGGAAACCGGTTAGCCTGGCGGCGCTGAAAGGCAAAGTGGTAGTGGTCTGCTTCTGGACGTTTGGGTGCATCAACTGTAAGCGCACTCTGCCGTTTTGGAACCAGTGGGCACAGAAATATGCCGACAAAGACGTGGTATTTGTGACTATCCATACCCCCGAGCTGGAAAGCGAGCGCGTGGTGGAGAATGTTAAGAAATTCATCGAACGGGAAAAGCTTGTCTTTCCTGTGCTGATTGATAACAACATGTCCAACTGGAAAACCTGGCAGCAACAGTACTGGCCCGCGACCTATATCTTGGATCGAAAAGGCCGCGTACGGGGCCGCTGGGACGGGGAGCTGGACTACAAGGGCAGTGGCGAGCATAAAAAAGTGGAGCGTGGCATCGAGCTGCTCCGTAATGAAAAATAAAAAACGTTCGCTTTTTGGTTCAGGATTGAACTTCTCAGGCGAGTGGCTTGTACTAGAAGCATGACACGAAAAAATCTACTCTTATCGGGTGTGGGTGCGCTTCTCATGGGAAGTGCCCGAGCACAAGAGAAACCGGCTCCTGAAAAGCCTGTCTTGGAGCAAGTCCCAGAGCTGATTGGTGCGCCTAAAGACTGGATCAATGGCAAGCCGGTCAAGCTGGGTGACCTCAAAGGGAAAGTGATCGTCGCTTTCTACTGGACATTTCAGTGAGTGAACTGTACGCGGACTCTGCCCTTCTGGAACAAGTGGGCGCAGAAGTACGCGGGCAAGGACGTTGTCTTTGTCTCGATTCACACTCCTGAGGTGGACGCTGAGCGCGTGGTGGAGAATGTTAAAAAATATGTCGAGAAAGAGAAGCTACTCTTTCCGGTATTGATTGACAATGATAAAGCGAACTGGAAAAAATGGCGTAATCAATGGTGGCCTGCCACCTACTTGATTGATAAGAAAGGTTTCGTCCGGGGCCGCTGGGACGGCGAGTTAGACTACAAGGGTAGTGGCGAGTTCAAGCGTGTCGAGCAAGGAATTGAGCTGCTCCGTAGCGAAAAGTAGAGCTGGTTAAGCATGGCACGCATTGTAAAGAAACACCCTCTGGCGATCCGCTGGTTCCACTGGATCAACTTTCCCGTCTTAGCACTGATGATCTGGTCGGGGACACTGATCCTCTGGGCCAACGATACCTACGCCACGCAGCTCTACCAGAGCGGCTACCGGGTTCTCCATGGAGGCGCGGAAGACAAAAAACCGCCCAAGTGGCTCAAAGTGCCAGATCGGATCATCCTGCGCCCCGATGTCCGGGTGCTCTACTCGGGCGATACGTTGCCTGATACCTACCCCGCTGAGGAGAAGCGCACCGAGATTATCCTTTGGAAACGCCTTGCTGAGGGTATGGCATGGCACTTTCTCCTCGCTTGGCTCTTTGCGATAAACGGCGCGGTCTACGTGATCTTTCTGATCTCTAGTGGGCAGTGGCGATACTTGGTGCCTCAGAAAAACTCGCTGATTGAGGCCGGGAAAGTCGCGATTAAAGACCTCGCGTTCTGGAAGAAGATCGAGGCCGCACCTGAGGGCGAGAAGTACAATCACGCCCAGCGGATCGCTTACTCGGGGGTGGTTGTGCTGGGAGTGCTGATGCTCATCACAGGCATTGCAATCTCGAAGCCTGCACAGCTAGGCTGGCTGGCGGTTCCTTTTGGGGGCTACCAGGGCGCACGGCTGATCCACTTTATCGTGACGTGTCTCTTTGTGGCGTTTTTCTTTGTCCATGTCTCACAAGTGGCACGTGCAGGTTGGAATAACTTTCGTGCCATGATCACCGGGTGGGAGATGCTCCTGCCAAAACATGAGCCTATGGTCGGACTGATTGAACCCACGACTGAGCTGGCTATTGCCCAACTAGAGCCACTTATGGAAAGTGAAGTGCCTGAGAGTGCGGCTGACGAAGTCATTGAGGTGTTGGAGGCAGAAATCGTCCCGGAGCAAGAGCAACCATGATTCCTTGCCCTGCCTGCTCTGGGGAAAACCGACATGATGCTATCTTTTGTGAGCACTGCCACAAGGCTCTGGGCCCGTTCCGCTATGTGAAAGAGGAGCTGAACGCTCAGCTTGCGCCTCATGAGAAGCTTGCAGATCGGGTGACGGACTTTATCGGGCAGCCTCACTTTGTGGTGGTGCACCTGCTTTGGTTCGCGCTCTGGATTTTTCTGAACACGGGCATTGTCGCCATAGTACGTCGGTTTGATGTCTATCCCTATAACTTGCTTGCCACGGTGCTTGCTGTTGAGGCGATCTTTATCACGGGCTTTATTCTGATCACGCAGAACCGGCAACAATTGCAAGCGGAGAAGTATGCGGAACTCGATTATGAGGTCAATGTTCGTTCGTACCGGGAGATTTGCGAGGTGAAAAAGATGCTAGAAGAGATGCAGGTGCGACTTGTGAATTTGGAGAGGGCCTCATGACAGAAGAAAGTGAACAAGATCAGACAGCCCAAGAGCTTACGGGAGTAGAGCTGCGGCGACTCTCACGACGCTCGTTTCTCTGGGCAGGTGCGGGTGTGGCGGGGAGCCTGAGCCTGCTGTCAGTCTTCAATAAAAAGGCTCCCGACGATGGCACGGGGATCAAGCGAGTCTTTCGGAAGGCTCACGAGACTAACGAGGAGATTGCCAAGTTTCTTATCTCGGGCCGCAACGCTCCGACATTTCCGGCAGCCCGTGCTGTCGAGCCGCGCAACAACTACCACGGTATCACTCCGGAGCCCGATCTGGCAAACTGGCACCTGACGCTGGGCGATGCGCAGAACCCCGAGACGACTCAGAAATTCACGCTTGCAGATCTCAAGACTCTCCCCGAAGTCACCCTGACCACAGAGCTCAAGTGTGTGGAGGGCTGGAGCGCGATTGTGACCTGGACGGGCTGTCGGTTTGTGGATTTTGCCCGTAAGTACCCGCCGCTTCCGGGCACGAAGTATGTCTCGCTTCGCTCGGAGCCGGAAGGCTTTGACGAGGCGTGGTACTACGTGGGTCTCGATGTCGAGAGCGCACTGCACCCGCAGACACTGCTCGCTTGGGGCATGAATGGAGAGCCGCTGACCACGGAGCATGGTGCCCCACTACGACTGGCAATTCCGACGAAGTACGGGATAAAAAATATCAAGCTCATCACGAACATTACCTACGAGACCGAGCGTCCTAAGGACTACTGGGCCGAACAAGGGTATGATTTCTATGCAGGACTGTAAACGAAGAAGAGGAAGATGAAAATGACACGAAAAGTGATACTAACACTGGGAGCTGCGCTAGCGTTTGGCAGCAGCGTGGTCTGGGCACAGCAGCAAAAGCCTGCCGCCCCCACGCAACCCCCTAAAGAGATTGACTGGAAGAAGCTTACGGAGCGTGAGTGGCGCAAGCGGCTCACACCCACGCAGTACAGCATTCTGCGCCAAGCTGCCACGGAGTACGCCTTCCGCAACGAGTACCACGACAATCATAAAGTGGGCACCTACCAGTGCGCTGGGTGCGCGCTGGAGCTCTTCAAGAGCGAGGCCAAGTTCGACTCGGGCACCGGCTGGCCGAGCTTCTATCAGCCCTTCAAGAAAGGCGCAGTACTGGAAAAGCGCGACCCGGACGGCGCCCGCGTGGAAGTGCTCTGTAGCCGCTGCCTGGGCCACTTAGGCCATCTCTTTGATGATGCCAACGGCAGCTTTGGTATACCTAAAACGCCTACAGGGTTGCGTTACTGCATGAACTCGGGGGGCATGAAGTTTATTCCCGCCAAGAAACCGTAG
>NZ_JANNYP010000516.1:0-2088 GCF_031410135.1 Armatimonas sp.
ATCTTGTGGTGTTCATGCGGGTATCGAGGATGATTTGGTGGAGCGTTTTTTGATAATGCTTCGTGGACATAATCAGGAATGTCAGCGACGTTGGCTACGCCTTCAAATGAAGGAGGCAACAACGTGATAAAATCCATAGCCGACCTTGTAAAGAAAATCGTTAAAATCAACAAACCGATAAATACCTAGATCGGAAAGCACCAAAATATCGCCGTACTTCGACACGTAAACTTCATCGACCGAGTAAATTTCTCTGCCTTCATATAAAAAAGCTAACAATCCAATAGGTGATATTTCATCTTTAAAGAATCTCTCCACAATCTCAACAGAGCTATTGCTAAAATTCACATAATTAAAAGAGTCATCGCCATCAAAAATTTCAAATCTCAGGTCAAGTCTGATATTTTCATGGACACAGAGATACAAATCACCAAATAACGTCAAGATGTATTTAGTGATTTCAAAGAGCTTGAACTTTCTTTGCTCAAAGATGGCAACCATGCGGTCGATCACAATCTCTCGCCCTGGATACCAACCAGCGTCTTCCAGAATATTATCTAGGCTCACGTACAAAACACTCCCGTCGCGTAGGGTATTTGTCCTGCTCAATTTTATCTTCTCTGCAGTGCAAACGCCATGTGGGTTCGTTCCATCAGCTCCTCCACGGTGCTCGGATACGGCTGTAGAAGCAGATCAACAACTCTCCCCGACTGTAACCAAAAAATTGTCCCGTAACCTAGTGGGTATGTCTCCGGGATCTCTTTGCCACGCCAAGGAATGAGAAGTGCCGTCTCCTCATTCAACACAAAAATGGGCACCTTGGGCAACACTTGAAAATGCACTTCTAATTTTTGGTGAACCCGTATTGAGTAGCCCGACCACCCGACATAGAGCAGAACGATGGCCTGTTCTTCTTGGAGCAACGCCTCCAGGTCACTTTGTTCGTCAATCCACTGCATCGCTATAGCTGTCGTACACCAAAGGTCGTGGTAAAGTTCGAGGCATGACTGTGATTGACCTTCGTAGCGATACCGTGACCCGCCCGACACCGGCGATGCGTGAGGCGATGCTAAGTGCCGCTGTCGGGGATGATGTCTGGGGCGACGACCCGACGGTTCTGGCGCTACAAGACAAGCTCGCCGCGCTCTCAGGCAAAGCGGCGGGGCTGTTTCTGCCGACGGGCACCCAGAGCAACCTTGTCGCGCTGATGGCGCACTGCGAGCGCGGCGATGAGTACATTGTCGGGCAGCTTGCCCACACCTACAAGTACGAGGGCGGTGGCGCGGCGGTGCTGGGCTCGATTGTCCCTCAGCCTATCGAGAACGAGCCCGATGGCTCGTTGCCTCTGGCAAAAATCGCCTCCGCCATCAAGCACCACGGGCCAGGGATGGGAGTACACTTTGCCCATACCAAGCTCCTCACGCTGGAGAACACGTTCCATGGCCAGGTCGTCCCACGCGACTATCTCAAAGCCGCAACCGAGCTGGCCCATAGCCGTGGGCTGGCGACACATCTTGATGGCGCACGGGTCTTCAACGCCGTGGTCGCGCAGGGCATCACGCTGGAAGCCGCTTGCGAGGGCTTCGACTCGGTCTCTATCTGCCTCTCAAAAGGCTTAGGTGCCCCCGTCGGCTCCGTACTCGTGGGCTCTGAGGAGCTGATCGAACGCGCCTACCGCTGGCGAAAAGTGCTGGGCGGCGGAATGCGCCAGTCCGGGATTCTAGCGGCAGCGGGCCTCTACGCCCTGGAGCATCATATCGAGCGTCTGGCGGACGACCATGCCAACGCAAAAATACTCGCCGAGGGGCTAGCCGCTCTTGGCACTCCCACACGCCACGCCACCAACATGGCCTTCGCCACGTTCCCCGATGCTCACTGCGAGCCACTCGAAACCTATCTCGCCGAGCGTGGGATGCTGGCCTCCATCAATCCCGAGTCGCGCTTTGTGACGCATCTGGATGTCACCCCTGAAGCCATCGCCGCGTTTCTCGGAGCCCTCACGGACTACTTCGCCATCGGTTAAAATACTCCCATGCTCCGCCAGTACGAAGCCGAAGACCTCGCTCCCCTCGCCCAGCGGCTCCGCCA
>NZ_JANNYP010000517.1:0-1769 GCF_031410135.1 Armatimonas sp.
CCTGAAATTGCGACGTAAAGCAAGGACATAAAGCATCGTTGCAAGCTCGTCCGGGTACCAAAAGGGCGGAGCGTTTTGCAGAAGAGCTTGCCCGAAGGCAGCTTGAATGACAGTCGCTTTGTTGCAGAATAGCCAAGGTAAGTTAGGGCATCGTTGAGGCAATAGGTAGCTATGGCATCCTCTTCGTATCATGTGAATTTGTCTCTTCGATGCGCCGAATTAACTCCTGGGCAAGCTGCTCCAGCAGAGCGAAAACCTCCTGAAGAAGCTGGCGTGTATCGCTTCCCCCAACGGCTATCACGAGCCGGTCAGTAGCGACTTGATTGATGCAGGTCGCGGCCCGGTGAAACTGATAAAGAAGAAATTGGAGACGGGCACGCTCAGCGAGAGTCACAGGTGGCTTCTCACGAAGTCCTGCTTCGACAAGGTAGCGGCTCATAGAGAGGCCCGCCTGGTCAGAGCGAAGCTGAATGGTGCTCCACTCCTGATCCGTGACGCGGGCATTGACCACGCGGGGATAAATCTTCTCCTGCCCTTTGTGACGGGACTTTGGGGTTCGGGGTGTCTTGGGTGATTTTTGTGTCTTGAGTGATTGTGATGCCTTTGTCATACTACCTCTATGCGCGGCAACATCGCCGCAGCTTTCGTTTTAGCTCCCCCACACCAGCCTTGGGCCTTGCTGCTGGTCACACCGGCCTTGGGCTGGCCACACCAACCTTTGCTGCTGGTGCCTCTCCCTTGCCAGAGGAAGACGGCGCAATCACGACCTGGCTTGAGAGTCTGGAGCGAAAAAGCCGTCAGATTTGGTGAGAAAAGCCGTCAGACTTGGTGAGGAAACTTGAGGGAGAATAGACAGGCAGACAAAGCGTAGTCGAATGTCGCGCTAGCACAGAAAATATAAGTTATTTTTTAGAGACTGTACGCCGCGTATCGATCCAATCTTATGCCTTAATATCTCTTTTATTTTTATTATTTTTATTATTTCTCTTTATCCCTAAATATATTTCAAAATACACTTGACTAATACTTAATTAATGCGTATATATTAAGTATAAACCAATACTCATTTAAGAGGATTTAAAATATATGAATACTGAAATTGAAAAAACATATGATAATTATTTCGGAAGATGCCCAGAGTATGGTGGTACTAATGGGTTCTTGAATATTGGACGAGCCCATGTATTTATATGTGATGAACATAAATTGGCATGGTTTGCAGGTGAAAATCTTTTTCGATGCTGGAAAGATGAAACAGAAGAAGATTGGAAAAAGAACAAAGAAATTCTAAGTGGATATAGAATAGTTGATGGCGATTTTGACTATTAGCTAGAATTGATTAGGGTCGCTGGAGTTGATTAGGGTCACTAGTGCCTTAGGCGTTAATGGATCTGTAGGTTACAGACTAAAGACCCTAATCAGCAAGAAATGTATAGGTGACTCATGTCACGCAGTAGATAACTCAGGTCACGCAGTGGGCGTGTAACTTATCCCCCCGCTAAAGCAGGGGGCTTTGACAGTAGCGATACCGGCGCACAGATACAAAGGCTCTCCGGTATCGCTCCGTCCATAGGGCAAGTTACATTGCCCCGTGCCTTGAACGCAATATTCAGAGCTGCATTGCAGTCGGCATTGAGTTCCAGGCCACATTCTAAACAGTGGAATTTGCATTGAGATTTTCGATTATGTTTATCGCAGTGACCACAGGCAGAACAAGTTCGGGAAGTGTTGCGAGGGTCTACAAAGACCACGGGCACTCCCGCACGTCT
>NZ_JANNYP010000518.1:0-17445 GCF_031410135.1 Armatimonas sp.
TCTTGATGAGCCAGAAGCAGGGGTACATCCCGCCTGGCTCCGAGTGCTGGCTGGCTGGATTCGGGAGGCTTCACGCAAAACGCAAGTGATCGTTTCTACTCACAGCTCCGATTTACTAGACTACTTCACGGAGGACCTGGAGAGTGTTTATGTCTTCCAGGATTCAAACGAAAACCCTGGCAAAACAGAGATCAAGCGACTGGAGCCTGTCCTCCTTTCTCCAAAACTGGATGAGGGCTGGAAGCTTGGCGATCTCTACCGTGTCGGAGACCCTGGAGTCGGTGGCTGGCCGTGGTAGTTTGGGTCTACGCAGGCGGCGGTTATGCAGAAGCAAGTAGCATTGTCCCCCTGCTCCAGCAACACTTCACCGAGGCGTCGTTCCAGCGTCGTACCCCCGCGTTTCGTAAGCCAGGGCCGCGCCCAGACGTGACCGCGTCTACCGAGCGAGTCGCACGGCGTTATGCAGGCAATACCGGCAAAGACCTCCTCAATGAAATCAAGGGCGATCTAACGCGCTTCTGGCAGGCGAACGGCCCGGCAGATCTCATCCTCGTGCTCGACGACTCCGACTGCGATCCCGACCCGGACGGGCGTCTGGGAACCTTCGAGCAGACCGTGCGTGAAGGGCTGACCGATGCAGGGTGCGCTACAGAGAACCATCCTCCGATCATTCCAGCCCTCGCGATTCCCGAGCTGGAGACTTGGCTCCTGGGGGACTGGGAGCAGACCTTCGCCCGTGAGTTTCCAAATTGCCATCGGCGCTTGCAACAGGCACTATCGGCAAAAGGGCTACGAACCGCTGATCCCGAGAGCTTCAACTGTCGCCCGAGTGCAGGCGAGTACATCAAGCTTAGTGAAGACGTTCTGCTGCCCGCCCTGGCGCAGGAATGCGAAGTTCGCTTCTCCAAAGCAACCGACACACCCAAACTTTTACTGCGAATCCGGCCAGAGGAAGTAAAAAAACGCTGTCCCTATTTCCGGAAGTACTGGGTCTCACTGGAGAATTATTGTAGGATAAACAAGAAATGACCACAGACACAACGGAAAAAGGACTGGAGACACTAATCGAGGCAAGCCTGCTCAGCGAAGCAGGTTATGAAAAAGGTGCCCCAAGCGACTACGACCGCACTTCCTGCGTAGATCGCGTGAAGCTCTTTGCCTTCCTCGCCGACACCCAGCCCGCCGCACATGGCCGCGTCACTGTGAGCACTCTGGAGACGGATAAGTTCCTCAAGCGCCTCTTCGACCAAATTCGTGACCGAGGCATCGTGGATGTGCTTCGCAAGGGCGTAAGGCATGGTCAAGACACAATCGCGCTCTACTACCCTAACCCCGCCAGCGACGCCAACGCTAAGGCCGTCGCCAACTGGAACAAGAATCTCTTCACACTCACTCGCCAGGTGCGCTACTCTGAGGATCACAAGTCCCTCGCCCTGGACATGGGGATCTTCCTCAACGGCCTACCCATCGCCACCTTCGAGCTCAAGAACCAGTTCACCAAGCAGAACGTCCAGCACGCCATCAAGCAGTACAAAGAAGACCGCGACTCCAAGGAGCCGCTCTTTGCCTTTGGCCGCTGCCTGGTACACTTTGCGCTCGATGACAACCTAGTCTACATGACCACCCACTTGCGCGGCTGGCAGACCAGTTTCCTGCCCTTTAACCTGGGCAATGAGGGCGGCGCAGGCAACCCCGTGAACCCAGATGGCCTCAAGACCGAGTACCTCTGGAAGCGCATCCTCACCAAAGCAAGCCTCGCCAATATCCTGGAGAAGTACGCCCAGATCGTCGAGGAGAAAGACGACGACGGCAAGATCAAGAAGAAGCTCATCTTCCCCCGTTATCACCAGCTTGAAGTCGTGCGCCAGCTCCTCACGGATGCAGTGCAGCACGGCGCGGGGCGGCGCTATCTCATCCAGCACTCGGCAGGCTCGGGCAAGTCCAACTCAATCTCCTGGCTGGCTCACCAGCTCGTGGAGCTGACCGACGAAACTGGCAAAAACATCTTCGATACCGTTATCATCGTCACCGATCGGCGCAACCTCGACAAGCAAATCCGTGACAACGTGAAGCAGTTCGCCCACGTTGCTGGTGTCGTCGAAGCCATCACCGAGGGCAGTAAGCAGCTCAAGGAGGCGCTGGAGTCGGGCAAGAAGATCGTCACCACCACGGTTCAGAAGTTCCCCTTCATCGTCGAGGAAATGGGCGACCTACCCGGCAAGCACTTTGCCCTGCTCATTGACGAGGCGCACTCCTCCCAGAGCGGCGAGACCGCCGCCAAGATGAACGCCGCGCTCGCTGAGAAGAAGGGGACGTATCAGTCCACCGACGGCGAGCCTGAGAGCGACGAAGACAAGATTAACCGGATCATCAACAGCCGGAAAATGCTCACCAACACGAGCTACTTTGCCTTCACCGCCACTCCGAAAAACAAGACTCTGGAGACCTTTGGGGTAAGGCAGGACGACGGCAAGTACCGCGCCTTCCATATCTACTCCATGCGCCAGGCCATTGAAGAGGGCTTCATCCTGGACGTTCTTCAGAACTACACCACCTACCAGAGCTTCTACAAACTCGCGGCCACTATTGAGGGCGACCCGGAGTTCGATAAACTCCGCGCCCAGAAGAAGCTGCGCAAGTACGTCGAGACGCACCCGGAGTCTATCCAACAGAAGGCCAATATCATGGTGGGGCACTTCCACGACGAGGTGCAGAAGAAGATTGGCGGGCGCGCAAAATCAATGGTGGTGACGGGTTCCATCGAGAGCGCCATCAAGTACAAGCACGCTGTGGATGTCGCCCTCAAGGAGCGCCACTCGCCCTACAAGGCCATTGTCGCCTTCACCGGCACGAAGAAGCTAGACGGCCTGGAATACGATGAGGACGGCATGAACGGCTTTCCCTCGCATGAGATCCCAGATGAGTTCAAGAAGGCAGGCTACCGCTTCCTCATCGTGGCGGAGAAGTTCCAGACGGGCTTCGACCAGCCGCTGCTGCACACGATGTACGTGGATAAGACCCTCTCGGATGTGCAGGCAGTGCAAACGCTCTCCCGCCTGAATCGCTGCTACCCCGGCAAAGAGGACACCTTTGTCCTAGACTTTGTGAACAAGGCCGACGACATCCGCGCTGCCTTTGATCCTTACTACAAGGCCACCTTGCTCTCTGAGGCCACCGACGTGAACCGTCTCAACGACCTTCAAGACCAACTTGACGGCTTCCAAGTCTACTCCGAGGCCGAGGTTCGCAAGTTCATGGTGAAGTTCTTAGTAGGAGCCAGCCGCACCGAGCTTGACCCCCTGCTGGATAAAGCTGTCGAAGTCTACCAGACCGATCTGAGCGACGATCAGAAGATCGAGTTCAAGGGGGCGGCCAAGTCCTTTGTTCGAACCTACGCGTTCCTGGCGGCGATCCTTCCTTTCTCCAGCGAGTACTGGGAGTGCCTGCACACTTACCTGCGCCTCCTCATCACCAAGCTCCCTTCACCGCTGGATGAGGACCTCGCCAAAGAGGTGCTAGATTCGATTGACCTGGACAGCTACCGTGTGGAGAAGAAAGCCTCAACTGCCATTCACCTAGAGGGCAACGTAGAGCTTTCGCCCGTGCCCGCCGAGCCCGGTGGCGCACTGCCCGACGCGGAACTAGACGCTCTTTCTGCGATCTTGGAAGCTTTCAACAACCGCTTCGGCACCGATTGGACCGACAATGACCGTGTGAAGCGTTTCCTTTTCCACGACCTGCCGGATGCAGTTCATGCTGAAGAGGAGTACCAAAACGCCAAGAACAACGACCGGCAAACGGCTAAGATCGTGCATGACAAGGTGCTGGAATCTAAGTTCCAGGACTTTATGCTAGAGTACACCGACCTCTACAAGAAGTTCATGGATGAACCAGACTTCAAGAAATGGATCTCCTCCACCCTCTTTGAGATGGATGAGAAGCGGGTAAAGGTTGGTGCATAATAGGTCTTTTCAGATTCCGTGAACTGCCGCCAGAGATGGTTTTAAGGCAAGTGTCTAAGCGAGGGTAATGTGCGAGTTATCCACTTTGGTAAACAATTGTTTACAAAAGTGGAGTTGTGTAGCGATACTGATATTAACGATTCCGCAGGAGACCTAATAGTATGCCCGACCAGTTAGTTGAAATAAGTAGCCCACATCAAAAAGAGACACGACGACAGCACATGGCTCCGCAATCCTATTTGCGACGCTTCGCCTTTAATCCTACCACTGCTAATAAGAAGCAGCGTTTGTGGGTGTATGACAAGATCCAGAAGAAGACATTCTCTGATGCTATTGTGAATGTCGCGCAAGAGCGCGACTTCAATGACCTGCCTTTGGATGTGCTGGCAGATGACTATGCTGAAGACGTCAAGAGTCCAGAGTCAATACTCAGCCGTTTTGAGGGTCATTTCAAAATAGTGCTAGACAACTTCGTTGCTAACTGGCAAGAGACAGGCATAACTCACGAGATGCGGTATGAACTTGCTGAAATCCTTGCTGTTCAGATGGTGCGCACCCGTGCGACTCGGGCTCGTACTGCTGTCGCGTATAGTGACCTATCATCAAAGCAACTTCAGGCACTTCTAGATCGGGATATCGCTCCAGATACAGGCCGTGCACAGAGTGCCAGCGATAATACACCCGAACATCTCGCACGCTTGGGACAACTCAGCTTCTTGTTCGACCGCGAGCAGATGACTAATGTATGCCAGGTAACAGCTTAGGTCTTGCCTGCGACGCTTGCCTGAAGTATACTCCAATCCGAAAATGCTCACCCGAGAAGAATTCGACAGACTCAGACAAGAAGACCCAGAGGCACTCTGGAGAATCCTGGCAGAGTTCGCACAGCGAGTCCTGGCTCTCGAAGAGAAAATTGCTCCCAAACCACATACTCCCTCAGCCGCTCAAGGATTTCTCAAACCGATGAGCCAGCGCCCTAAAACAGAGAGGAAAACAGGAGGACAGAAAGGGCACAAAGGACACACTCTCGAAAAAAATGAGACACCCGATGAAGTGCAGCAGCATAAAGCAGCCAAGTGTCCAACCTGCGGACTCGATCTTAAAGACGTTTCCGGTGAGGTCGTAGAAACGCGTCAGGTGATGGATTTGCCGGAAGTCATCCGATTCTTCACCACGGAGCACCAAGTCCTGGAAGTCTGCTGTCCGGGATGCCAAAGTCCTGTCAAGGCAGATTTCCCCGCCGAGGTGACTGCGCCCGTTCAATATGGCCCTCATACCCAGACGACTTGCACTCTGCTGAAAGTGGATCAAGCCATCTCCCTGGAGAGAATCGTCTCCTTCTTCACCGACTGGTTTGGGCATGCCCCCAGCCAGGGCACAATCCAGAACTGGATTCATCGGGCGGCAACCACTTTAGAGCCTATCGAAGAGCAGATCAAGCAGGGCATTATCCAGGCAAGTGCTGCCGGTTTTGATGAAACGATGGTTCGCTCCTGTAAGAAAAACACCTGGATCCATGTGGCTCGAACCGACAAACTAACGCATTGCGCGGCTCCTGGTGGTCGCGGAAAAATCACGGACCTTATCCGAAATTTTGTGTAACGCTTCCTGACTCGCTAAACTGGCGAAAGGAAGACGATGGAAACCAAGAACACAAGAGCGGCGGCAGCCGCTACCAAAGCGACGAACGCAACGACAATCAAGACGCGGCGAAAGCCCGGACAGATCGACCTACCCCAAGGGCTCACACGAGAGGCGCTCGAAGCCATGACAGCCACTCTCAAGACTCCAGGAGACGTTCACCAACTCCTGGCACAGCTCAATCAAGCCGTCCTGGAGCGAATGCTGCAAGAAGAGATGCAGCAGCACCTAGGCGGTCGTTCTCATGGAGATAAAGCTACACCCGAGCAGACAAACCGACGAAACGGAACCACTTCCAAGACGCTACGGGGAGAGCTCGGACATACCACCATTCAGGTGCCACGAGATCGAGAAGGCAGCTTTGAGCCGATCATCGTCGAGAAACATCAGCGTGACATCGGACCCATGGAGACCAAAATCCTCTCGCTCTACTCCAAGTCCATGAGCTGCAAGGACATTCAGGAGACCCTCCAAGAGCTCTACGGAATCGAGGTTTCCACCGAGTTCATCTCCTCCGTTACCGATGCCGTCGTCGAGGAAGTCAGGCGATTCCAGAACCGTCCGCTCGAAGCCGTCTATCCCGTGGTCTACCTCGATGCCCTTTACGTACCCGTGCGAGAGGACGGACATGTGGTCAAGAAAGCTTTTTATCTCGCATTAGCTATCAATCTCGAAGGAAGAAAGGAAGTGCTGGGCATCTGGAGCTCGAAAGTGGAGGGAGCCAAATTCTGGCTCAATGTCCTCACGGAGATAAAGAATCGAGGAGTCCAAGACATCCTCATTGCCTGCGTGGATGGACTTTCAGGATTTCCAGATGCCATTGCCGCAGCGTTTCCTAAAACGAGTATCCAGCAATGCGTTGTCCACCTGGTCAGAAACAGCCTTAACTACGTGGCTAGAACTAACTGGGATCCGGTTTGTAAGGACTTAAAAGAGGTCTACCTAGCCCCAACGCTCGCAGAAGCCGAAACAAACCTGAATGCTTTTGAAGCGAAGTGGGGTTCCCAGTATCCGATGGTCGGCCAGCTCTGGAGGCGCGCTTGGGAGAGAGTAACCGTCTGTTTCGCCTTCCCCATGCCCATGCGACGAGTGCTTTACACGACCAACGCGATAGAATCTCTCAACTCCGTGCTACGGAGGGCAATGCGAAACCGGGCTTCCTTCCCCAGCGAGGAAGCCGCTCTAAAAGTGATGTACCTGGCGCTAGAGCGCCATTCCAAGACGTGGCGTTACTCGATCCCTGAGTGGGCCGAGGCGAAGAACCACTTCGCGATTCTCTTTGAAGAAAGGATGCCAGCCTAACCAGCCAAGGAGAGCTTACACAAAAAATCGGATACTCCCAAATCACGATTGAGAAAATCGGTATTTTGCCCGATTTCCGAGGAGTGGCTCATCATGATGCATGGGGGGCTTACTTTAGTTTCCAAGAATGCGAACATAGCCTTTGCAATGCGCACTTGGTTCGGGAGGGAGCCGCGCTGAAGGAACGCTTTGACGCTAAAGGAACTTGGAGCGAACCTATAATTTGCTGGCTTCTTGAGGTGAAAAAGCAAAGAGATTCCGGGGTGCTCTCCTGTCCTGAAAAATTAGTATCTGGCCTTCGTGCCGTGGTGAAGCGTGGTTATGCGACTCTTGGTTTTTGCCCTCCTGATGAGGGTGTTAAACTTTCTGCTTGCTCCAAGGAATTTCGTTCTCGTATCCGTTGGCTCGACCGCCTTTGGTTCTATGCCCCGTATGTGGTTCGTTTTGGTTGGGATGCCTTGGCGTGCTTTGACAATAACGGTTCCGAGCGCGACATCCGCCCTGTGAAATTGTTTGCCAAGGTCTTTGGTTGCTGGCGTTCTGCCTCGGGTTTAGCCTCGTTTTGTCGGCTACGTGGCTATCTATCCACCCTACGCAAACAGGGCATTTCTCCTCGCGAAGGTCTACTGTCGGTCTTTCGTGGGAGCCCTATTGTCCCAGCTACCATCTGACCTAAGCTGTCACTATGCCAGAGCCTAGTTAACAACTTTTTTTGGTTCGTCGGAGTGAATGAGGATAACGTACCGCTTTACACCTCCGATAACCCTGTCGTTTTCTGGTGTGAGCAGGAGCCATTCGATGGTGCGCCTAAACTTGCAAATACGATCTTCGGAGCGCCAGGGACATGCTTATCCTTCCCAGTAACACCTCAACTTCTTATTCTACTCTACGAGCGAACCGCTTTTACAAAGCTAGCTCCGGGTGATGGGCGATTTGAGATGTGCTCTGCGGAATATATAAACTTTCTAAACTCCATTCAAGTCCTGGCGAGCTACCGCCAAGTGTTCTGCCAGGTGAATGCATTCAATCCTGCTGAAGAGATGTGTACTGCTACGCCTGACTTATGCGATCCCGATGCACGGATAAGAGCATTTCTAAACGCACCTCTCTTGAACACTTCTACACCAGGTTGCATGGTTGATGTTATGGGAATGCCAACTCTTGCCGCTGGTTTTTCCGCCTTCCTGCCACATGTGGAAGTGAAATGCGAAGCCGAAGTGCCAAAGGAAATGCATTGCATGCTTGAGAGTTGACTAAGATAATGCAGGAGAACCAATCCTAGTTCCCTCCTTCATTAAGACGCTGCTGGGTAATCTGGTAATACTGCGGACTGGCTTCAATGCCAACGTAGCCCAGCTCGAGATTTCGCGCTGCCATCAAGGTAGTCCCCGAGCCTGCAAAGGGATCAAGCACAACTCCACCGGGCTCGACGATGCGGAGCAGATCCTCCATGAGCGTCAGCGGCTTGCCCGTCATGTGCAGTTTCTTGCCGGGGACTTCTACCCGATGGCGGAAAACTCCGGGGAGTGTCCCAACGTGGCGCTTGGCTGGTAGCCGTCCTTTCGCCCCCCAAACGATGTACTCAGCCTGGGCAGCAAAGCGCCCCATTTGTGGCCTACACGCCTCGGTCTTATCCCAGACGGCCACACCGAGCCAGCGCCAACCAGCCCATTGCAGAAGCGTCGTCAGGAGCGGCAATTGACGCCAGTCAATGAAGATGACGATAGGGGCTCCGTCCTTCGCGACCCGTTTACACTCCTTGAGCCAGCGGTACGTCCACTGCGCCCAAGCGTTCTGATCCATACTCTCGCTCTCAAAGTCCGGCCAGGCGGTCTTTTGTCTGCTCTGTACATACTTCTGTGCGGCTGGTCGGGCTCGTTCACTTGCCGTCAATCCACCAGAGCAGTACGGGGGGTCAGTCACGATGGCATCGAAGCAGCCATCGGGGAAGGTTGGCAGAATCTCTAGCGCGTCACCATGGTAAAGGTGGTTTAGTCGCGGAGGTGGGATGCTCTGGTTTATCATAGCGCCCTCCCCAAAGCCTTCTTCCAACCGAATCCCCTTTGGCGCTCCCCCGCCTTTTGTAGGTTTTCCTTGAGGATCGCTTTAATCTGCTCGGCGGTGGCACCAGGCTCCGGGATTTGCCACCAATCGGGCACGGGAAGTCCCGTGGCAGAACCGATCCGGCAGCCTGAATCTGGTTCTTGTTGCTGCACTACCATATCTGCGACCATCGCTGGTTCAGGACCATCAAAGCGAACAGGATTCGCAAAGGCTTCAAGGAGCTTCTGATAACCCGCCTCACTCATACCCGACGTGTCTATCTGACTGCGCCCTCCATGCACGTCAAGACTGTAGAGCACTTGGCGAGTCGGAAAGATGGCATGGGCCACTTCCAGCAACGTACCCGCAGTACGTTGCTGTCCTTTCTCGCTCCGGGAAGACTGGGAGTTGGCAGCCTCCCTGAGGGGGCTGCTCTCCCGTGTCTGACCATCAGGAAGAGAAACTCTTTGGTATCGAGTTTCTTTTGTTGTGTCTGCCTCGCGGTTACCGGCGACACTGGAGGTCTTGCGCTCAGCGAGGATTTTCAGATGGGTCTGACGCCCACGAAGCTGCTTTTGTGAGAGTCGTGCTTTCATCGTGGGTGAGGATTACGAGAAAGATTGAGACGGTAGTAGAGGCGATCTCTTGCCTGCTGACGTGAGCGGGCGGTGTGCATCAGCTCGCCGTCCCGGTTCTCGATCACGATCAGCTCATGGCGCAGCAGGCCCGCGATAGCGCGGCTAATCGAGTCGCGGCTCTTACCCGTCTTTTCCCTGAACTGGCTCTGACTGATCCAGTCACGACGTTTGCGTCCCCCTACCTGCTCTTTGTCTACCCATCCCAAAGTCTGGCGGATAATGATGCACAGCACGCGCCATTCGGCATCAGAGAGATACGGCATCGAGTCGTCAAAGTAGATGGCAGGAACAGGCACCACGGGAGTCAGATCTTCCCAGGCTGACGGGAGGACACTTACCTTCTCACCCTGCTGGAGGGATTGGTTAGTCATCAATACCTCCCTCGTCACTTGGCGCAAAATACTCCGATTGAACTGCGGAGGGCTCATAGCTCAATCCCGAGGGATCGCTCTCTGGCTCTGTGATTTCACCTTCCAGGGTCACGTTCAGGTTTTCCTCGGAGACCTCCTCCACTGGGGTAGCTGTCTCCAAGGAGGTGAGCTCCATCTCAGGAAGCCTTGCCCCACGCGGTGGGCTGTAGTTATCCTGGATCGCCGCCACGACGTAGCGGCCAGGATTCTTGGCAGCGCGAAGAGGCAGCCACTCCACCTGGCGCAAGCAAGCTTCAATGCCGAACTCCTCGATGAGCAGGTCAATCTGCTCACGCGAGACGCCGACATTGCGAAGGCCCCGCCGCGTTTCACCTTCTGGTGTTTCTGCACTCTCATCAGGATGGTGCCCAAGCTGCTCTAGAACCATCCGCTCCACCTCAGCGCGAGGCCGAGCATACTTCTCTCGACTCATCTGGATGATCGCCTCTCGGTGACCCGGAGGACTTACCTGGTCAGGAACCGGGAGAGAGACGCTCGTTTCCAGAGTCTCCTCACCCAGAACATGCTCTGCCAACAGGAAGCGCTCCATGGAACTCTCGGAAAGGTGCCGCACGAGCGGTGCTTCTTTCCAGTAGGTAGTGGCAAGAACAAGGAACTGCTTGCGAACCTCCCGTTCTGAGAGGCCCATGTCCCTTGCCAGGAGCGTTACGGGAGCGAAGAGGTGCCCGTTGGGGTGCAGGTAGGTCAGTAGCCAAAGAATGTTTTTCGCCTCACGGTCAGGTAGTGAGGAAAGTAGGCCCGAAGTGCGCAGGGTCTCGGAGACGAAGAGGCGTGCCTCGGGCTGGAAGCGGGTTCCCCTGTCATTGGTAGGGATATGCCGGTGCTCGATGATAAAGGGTGGCCGCGATGGATCGCGTGGTGTTAGGTCTGGATACATAGGGTTTGAAGGTTAAATTTGGGCATCAGTAAGGAGGCCAGAGCTTTTTAGACTCTGGTGAAAACAGTTGTGGAAAGCCTAGTCTAAGCGGGAGGACTGTGTCTAAGCTGGGGTCAGGAAGCTGGCGCGTTGAAGAACCTTCTGGCGCTTCTTTGAGTGAGCGATCACCTCTACGTTTACAACGACCTCAGGACGGCCAGGACAGTCTTCTCGGCTATTGCCCTTTGCCATGCGAGTCAATCGATCCAGAAGGGACTGGTCGATCTCTCCCTCATGGGTGACTCCCACCTGCTTGTCGATCAGCAAGGTCAGTAGCTGCTCACCATCAATGAGACGCATGGGAAGTAGCGGTGAGATGAGGCCATCGAAGTGAATCGAGGTAGATGCGGGGCCGGTGGTGATGAGGAGAGCTTCGCTTGCCCGGCACCGGATCGCGACGCCGCAAAGCTCGTCAACATGGCGCTGGAAGACGCGTGAGTACCGATCAAATTGCTTGATTTGGATGACTACCCGTCGTGGCGTCAGGCCACCGGGCAGAAAGGCGATGAGATCCACCCCACCGGAGTGATTGCGCCCTTTCCAATCGGTGCGACCTGCCGGGCTGACATTCTCATAGCCCAAGCGCTCCAGGAGGAGCGCGACGAGCCGGACGTAAGCGTCGAAGGGCAAGGATAGAAGGCGCTCGTGCAGCAATTCTGCTACGGAGTGCTGATCTGGTTTTTCGGGGAAATACTGCTTGATGACCGGAGGACGTTTGGAGGTCGTGGAACGATTAGAAGAGCCGAAGTGCTTTTCTGAAGTGGGATTCTTGGACATAAAAGTAAAATTAAGCTAAAGATTAAAGTACCGGGGAGGATGGGACTTGCTTGCTCGCGGGACCGCCCTCCGGTTTTTGTGTGCTCTCGCTTCTTTGTGTGCTCTCGCTGGTTTCTCTTACTGATTTCGACGTTTTTCCTTGAAAGATGGCTCCGTAGAGGCACCAATCACCTGGTAGACGCCACCGCCACGGAGGACGCAGGGTATCGGTGATCTCGCACCATGCTTCCGGGGGATGGCACCCGGAGCAGTCCATCAGCTCGCAGGTCGAAGGCGTCGGATAGGTTCCATCCGTCGTGAAAAGCTCACGAGCATCGAGTCGTCGGCCTAGCCGATGAGAGATTGCTTTTGTCACCCTTTCCACGACCACATAAGAGGGGCTGACTTTGCCCCGGATGATGCGGGAAATGCTGGAGGGGGCTAGTCCGGTATCACGGGCAAGTCGTGCCGTTCCCTCGAAAGCGTAGTAAGGAACGTGCAAAAGAATGGCTCGCAAGCGATTGGAGATGCCGACGACTTGGTAGGTTGAGTTACTCGTGTTGGTGATTTGGGAGCCTGCGCCTAGCAGCGCAAAGGTATCGATATGGCTGGACATAGGGAGTCTTCGTTAGGGATATTGCTATGTGTCTGTCGCGCGACTTATTCATCATGCACGAACAAATACCGAACATGCAACGAGCGTTGCATGAAGGTGTTGGAGAGCAATACCACCCGAATTGGCAGCCCTTGCACGCAACGCTGATAGCCTTCGTCCTTCGTTTTTGAGACGCTCCTCTGGCTCCAGGTAATCCCTGGGCAGGAGGAAAAACCTATGGCGCGGGTTCCCCGCTACACCACGTTCCGGCCTGGCGAGCTGGAAGAGTTACTCAAAAAGACCGCTCTCAAGAACGGAGCGGTCGCCGATGTCCCTAACGCCTGGGATGTTAAGCGGCGCAGTCCGCTTCATCTTCGCTGGCATGACTGCGGCGTCACCTACCCCGATGGGACGACGGGCACCTGCCACTACACCAGGCAAGGACCAAAGTGGCACATCATGAAGTACGATCATGGCGGCGGTCAACTACCATTGGCGTACCACATGGATACACTTGGTCGTGATGCAACCAGCATCGAGGCCATGTGCCAGGAGAAGGCCCTCGTGGCTTTCGGCTATGGGGTCCAGCAGGAGCAGAAAGACGCCAAGCGCGTGCAGCCACCCTGGACGGGATACGGGAAGCGGAAGGCCGATCCCAAAACCTTCCAACTCTCCCACGAACGAGCGGTCGCTCTTGCCGGGAAGTACGCCCTCTGCCTGAAGTTATGCCCTTCGGGAAAGCTCATCGCGGTGAGCAGCACCTTTGAGACGCTCGACGAGGCGAATGAAGCTTGGCACGAACGAGGCGACCCTGACCTCATCGTTGCCATTGCAGTTCGCTGGGCGCGGCGCTGGACAGCTCCGCGCTTCAGTACCCTCCACACGCACCCAGAGACCATGTAAGCACTCCCCAAAGTGCATAGCCCTGACTCCAGCGAGTCAGGGCTTTTTTGTCCATATTGCTCCTGTTCGTCCCCTCACATAACACCTTCATGCAACGCTCGTTGGAGGTTCGCTCTCCCTGCTCTACGCTTGATCTTGCGCGGCGAGGCAACGGCCCCTCACCAACAAGAAGAGGCCCCACGCCGCGCGCCCTTTGATAATCCACTTCCTTGAAAGGAAACCCCTTCTTATGAACCTTGATGAGGTCTGCGACCGCGTGAGCGCAGACGATGCGGGCAAGCACGATCACCTCGTGCCTATCCGAGAAGTCTCCATGCACCAGAGCCGTTTGTATTGGCCTGGTGCCGACGACGATAGCTTTGGTTTTGCTCTGACCCCCTGGGCGATGAGCCAAGCCTGCACCAAGCTCGGAATGCCAAGCGCCTACTTCGGTAGGTGCCCCAAGGAGCTGCAAGATGTTCAATGGAACCATTGGCGCGGGCTCCCAGAGGAGCTACGCAAGAAAGCAGGTGGCGATGGAGGCGACCGCTGGACGATCCGGGCCAAAAACCTGGAGGTTCGCGGTGTGCTCTCTGCTCGCTACGAGAAGCTGGATAATCGCCAGCTCCTGAACGCTCTCCTGCCCGCGCTGGAAGGCATGAACTACCCGGTGAAGCTCTTCGATCTGACAAACGAGAGCCTACACCTGCGCCTGATCGATCCCCGCATGAGCCGCCTTGTACTGCCCGGCGACCCGCTCATCGTAGCGATCCACATCGCAAACAGTGAAGTCGGACTCCGCGCCGTAACGATAGATGCCTGCATCTTTCGCCAAGTGTGCTCGAATGGGATGGTGCGCAAGATCGCGGGACGGAGCATGCTCAAGCAGCGGCATATTCATGTCGCTACAGCGCAGTTCGTACCGCTCCTGCAAGACGCCATCGCACAAGCAAGGCTTGTCGCGGCGGCGTTCATCGAGCAGATGATCCTCTCCACCAAGACCATCGTGCCCGACCCGGCCAAAGCTATCGAGGTGCTGGCCGATGCCTGGAAGCTCTCCAAGCAGACCGCCGAGTACATCAAGTTCGGACTGTACGGTGAGTCCCACCAGGACACGCTCTACGGACTGGTAAACGCCGTCACCAGCGCAGCGCAGCGGTTGTCGGTGGAAGGCCGCTACGAGCTTGAAACGCTGGCAAGTGTCCTTATCGACACCACCAGCGAGAGCCGAGCAGACCAGGCGCTTCGTCAGCGAATACTTCTTCCCAAAGGAGGCGTACTCGCGTGAGCGTCGTTCCTCCCACGATAGACAAGCGGCTTGCCGCCGTCTGCCAGCGCCTCCGTGGGCTGGCAGTAGAGATCGAGGAGAAATGGCGCTTCGGTGTCGTTCATCTGCTTGTCGAGGAGCATGTCATTCAAGCCCATCGCGGTTGGCGCATCGAAGTCCCCGTTCCCGAGCTTGACGACTACATCGGCCAGCCTGAGGACGGTGAGCTCGTACCACTGCCGCCAAGTGCGGCGGAGTGCATTCAGTTGCTTGAGCAGATCCTAACGACCTGCCGAGGTGTTCGGGGTATTGACTCTCCTGCTGTCCCCAAGCCCGAGCAGCTTCGCGCTGTAGAGGCACTGTTAAAGCGGAGATAACACCGCTCTCGTTTCCCCAAATCACCGGGCTATGCTGCCCGGAGACGGGTGGTCATGGCTCGGTCTTTTCTTTTTTGAAAGGATACCAACCCTATGACCGCCCAACGGTCCCCCGTTTCATTGGATGAGGCGAGACTCCTAGCCAACGTCAACGAGCGGGCGCAACGCCTATTTGAGGACGGATATAGAATCCGCTGCCTCGACGCCAACCGGTATTTGGTTCGATCCCAACAGGGAGCAACCTATACGGTAGATCGCTTGGAGAACACCTGTTCATGCCCCTTCTTTGAGAAGCATGGCGGGCGTTATCCCTGCAAGCACACCCTCGGATGGAGAAAGCTCCTGCTCACGCAGAGAGCCGCCATCGCACGACTCAGCGCACGCTGGGAGGCAGTGGAGCGCGAGGCAAGCATTGAACAAGTGCTGCAAAGCGCGACTCGCGTTCTAAAGCAAGGTTTGGAGGTGCCGACATGTCCCTAACGATTTCCCGCTACAAAGGCGGGAGGCACTGGGCAGTTCGCGAAGCCGACACCGGCTCGCTCGTGGTCGTCACGGTCTACCGCAAGGGCGCTGCTGAAGTCGTGCGAAGGCTTACCGGCCAAGTACCGGAAAAGGCAAAACGCCGGAAGCATGAGGCTTTCGTTTACGAAGCCAAAAGCCCGCTGGAGGTGACTTCATGAGCGGCTACACCCGCCCTATCAAGTTCCTCCTGGGCAAAGTCTACGTTACCCCAGCAGCGGTCGAGGCCCTGATCCGAAACGAGGAGGAGCTAATGCACCTACTCAAGCGGCATCGTGAAGGCGACTACGGCGCGGAGATGTGCTACGACGACCGAGTCGTAAACGAACAGGAGATTAAGCGCGGCGGTCGAGTTCTCTCCAGCTACACCCTGAAAGACGGCACGGTGATCTGGATTAACACCTCAGCAGGCTGGCAAGAGACTTTAGCAATGATTCGCGAGGAGTACTGACCTATGACCACTCTTAAGGAAGGTTCCAAGGTCATCGTGCTCCACACGGACGACCAAGTCTTTTGCTTCACCGATAGTAACGACTGCGAGTGGCATTGGAACGCAGGCGCAGGAATGCGGCTGGTGGAAGCCAGCCGCAGACAGCCCATGACGTTCTTCCCGAGCGACCACGGGCTGAGCGTTCCCTACCTGCAAAAGCAGTATCCCGATCTCGATCTGGACTATGCCAGAACCACCGACGTGACTAGGCCAATCCTCTTCGTCCCGTTCTACGATGGCACCAGTGTCCTCATAGACGGCTGGCATAGGTGCGCTCGCGCCGTGCTGGAAGGCATTCCCTTCCTACTCTGTTACGAGCTGACCGAAGCCGAGCGCGACGAGGTGCTCGTCATGAAGATCCCGCCACGCTCCAAGCTGGCACCGATGGACACCAAGAAAGGCCCCAGTGGCAAGAAAGGACGGCGAAAGCCATGAAACCAGTTGTTTTGACTCCTCCAGGAGTCACGGATCGCGAGGCACTCATCGCCTCCAAGATAGAGGAACACGGCAGCTTCGGCGACGTCATCCTCAGAGAAGAGTTGTTCGGCCACACCTACTTATGGAACGTCGGCCATGCAGCCCACATCGTCACCACTAGCACCCGGACACAAAGCCCGTTGGTGCTGGCCGAGTACGACATCACCGAGAGTCTTTGCAGGCAGTGGCGACCGGACATGGATGAGGAGCGGGCCATGAGCCTTGACCTCACTGTGCCTCACATCGTCGCTGTCCTAGAAGATCGCACTATCATCCTGTGCTGTTGGATGCGGCTCTTCAAAGCACTAAGGATGGGAGTCACCGAGCTTCCTGCCTACTGGCTGAACGCTGAGGACACGGAAGGCTGCTTGGTATTCCACCTGAGACCCGAAGGAGAAGAATCGTGAAGAAGACTCTGGATCAGCGCTTCGAGCTGGAGGATAGCAAAGAGCGCAAGGCAGACTGCCGCGTGCGGGTCTTCATACCCGTGCAAGGCGAGGAAATGAATGAGGCGGTCGTGCTGATAAGTTGGTCACCCCAAGTGCCCGATTTCCCTACTGGCCCCTGGCTGGAGACTATCGTCACCAGCTTCCGCAGCGGGCTGGAGGACGTGCGTAGTGCGCTGGACTTCCTACTCATCGAGCACTACTCAGGTCGGAAGTACCAGATGGGCAATATCCTGATGGACTTCGACGAGGAACTGGGGCTGGTGCTCTTCAAAGAGACTGTCCCCAACTGCAACAGCCCCGCCACGAACCTACGGGCGGGACGGCGCAAACCTAAGACGACGGACAATGCCCCGGCGGTGCGCAATCGCCGCTTACTACACTGGACTCCTCTCTGCCGCGACGCGGTGGAGGATGTCGTCGGAGAGGCGCTGGACACTCCAGCACCCATAGCCACGATGACGGGATCGTCTGAAGCGATCTACGCTGTTAAGGAAAGGCTGGTAGCAGCTTGAAAGTGAGCGCCCCTGCCGAGATCATTTATGACGGTCCCTGGCACTACAAGGGCTACCATGGCGTCAAATCGGTCTGCTACCTGAGGCTCTACCAGCCAAAGGGACTCAATGGGCAGCCAACGCAGCTCAGACCGGCAATTGCCATCTTCACCGAGCTAGATTCTAACGCTGGCACCAGTGTAACGAAT
>NZ_JANNYP010000519.1:0-2996 GCF_031410135.1 Armatimonas sp.
CGCCGAGGCAATCGCATCAAGTTTGACGATCCCAATGCTCATCGCATTGACCAACGGGTTGCCGTTGTAGCAAGGATCGAAGTAGATCTCCCCCCCCACCGTGGCGACCCCGACACAGTTACCGTAGCTTCCCACACCCGAGACCACGTGCTCAAAGAGATAGCGGTTGTGGATCGCCGTGGCATCGTTGCCCTCAATCGGGCCAAAGCGCAGCGAGTTCAGGCTCGCGATGGGCCGTGCGCCCATCGTAAAAATATCGCGCAGAATCCCACCGACTCCGGTGGCCGCGCCCTGAAACGGCTCGACCGCACTCGGGTGGTTGTGGGACTCCATCTTAAAGACCACACCCCAGCCGGTATCGCCTAGCGGGACGCTCCCCGCGTTCTCCAGCGCACCCGACTCTTGCGCTTTTTTGTACTCAGAGAAGAGCTTGAGCACGGGGCGGCTGTACTTGTAGCCGCAGTGCTCACTCCACATCACGGCATACATTCCTAGCTCGGTGTAGGTGGGGACGCGGCCCAGCACTTCTTGAATCTGGGCGTACTCAGACACATTGACGCCCATCTCGCGGGCAACAGCGTCAGTAACTTCGGGATACTCAGGGGCATTGACAGGGGTTGGCATAGCATCCCTATTGTACCTTGGAAGCATCTTGTGGTAATGTTGCCTGGTTGCAAAACCGACAATCTTCTTTGAGAGTACGTCATGCCTTCGCTTCCTGCTAACGAGCCACAATCCCTAGAAACGCTTCTTGAAAAATCGCGCACCTTGTTAAATCAGGATGCGGGAGCGGCACTCTCACTCGCCCAAGAGGCGGTCTCCTTAGCGCACTCCACAGGACATCCACACCTGCATGCCAAAGCACTCCGGATCCGTGCGATGGCACAGGGTTCTATCGGCAATATCACTGCCGCACAGAGTGATTTCCAAGCGGCGCTCTCACTAGCTCAGCAATCCCAGGACTTCTTGCTTGTCAGCCAGTGCCTCCATGGAAAAGCGGTGGCTCTAAAACACCAGAGTGCGTACTCTGAAGCGATCGCGAACATGGAGTCGGCCGTTCAGATTCTACGCGAGATCAAGAATGACCAGGGACTTCAGAACAGTCTGAACGCCCTCGCCGCGTTTCATGGGAGCCTTAGCAACTACGGCGAAGCCATCGCCTGCCTGACAGAAGCCCTTGAGCTTGCCCCGGAGAGCTCCCGCGAAAGGGCTCATATTCTCAGCAATATCGCGATGGTCTACCTAGAGTGCGGACAATCAACAGAAGCAATTCGCTACTTTGAAGAATCTCTTGCTCCCGACGAAGCAACGGCCTCAGCCACCTACCGCTGTAATACACTGATCAGCTATGCCAGTGCCCTCAAAAATGCCGGACGATCCGCTGAAGCCGTCGTTGCCGCCCAGCGTGCCATGACAATCGCGTTATCGCAGCAGAATAAGTCTTTAGAAGCCGCAGCCTTAGTCGCTTTGGGGTGCTCGCAGATAGACAAAGAACAAGCGGAACTTACCCTGCGTGCCGCCCAGCAGTTCACGGATGAAATCGGGCAGCCCGAGCCACAGCTTACTGCTTATCAGGCGCTGGGAAACTTCTTAGTCCAGCAAAATCAGGCTGACGAGGGGTGCCGCTGGTTGCGACAAGCCCTCTCACAGGCCGAAGCACACAACCGACTCTTTATCCAGAGCGAGATCCACCAACAGCTCAGCCGAGGCTACGAGCTCCAAGGGAGTCTCTCCAAGGCGCTCGCCCACTACCAGACCTTCCATAAGCTCTACGCCCAGTTTCACCAAGAGTCGGCTCAGCACCGCCTCCAGAACCAGCTGGCTCAGCTAGAGGTGGAACGCGTGCGCCGCGAGACGGAGAGCCTGCGCCAGCAAGTGCTCGAAGACCCCCTCACCCAGCTCTACAACCGCCGCTACTTAACCCAGTTCTTGGAGAGTGAGCTTGCCCGCGCACGGCGCTATGAGCTACCCCTGAGCGTGATCCTCATTGATATTGATGACTTCAAACAAGTCAACGATCAGCACTCCCATCGAATAGGGGATCTGGTGCTACTCAGCTTTGCCAATCTTCTGCGCCAGTCCAGCCGTACCAGCGACGTTCTGGTGCGCCAGTCAGGCGACGAGTTTGTGATCATCACCCCAGAGACCCCCCTACCCGATGCAAAGCTCCTTGCAGAGCGCCTTCGTCAGACAATCGCCGCGCACCGCTGGGACAGCCTCGTGCCAGGGCTAACTCTGACCGTAAGCATTGGGGTTGCCGACCTGCTCAGTAACGAAGATATACTCGATCACGCCGACAAGCGACTCTACATGGCCAAGCGTGCCGGCAAGAACCAGGTTATGGCCTAACTTTGGTATGGGGTGCCACAACATCCCCCCGCATCCCCTCAACTCCCGCTTCCTGCTTTCCTGGAGTTCCGCCATCGTCTACTGCGTTTGGCCCCACGCTCCAGAGCGTGAGCTTCTCCACAGACTCCCGCCGGTAACGAAGCGGTGCACGAGTCGGGGAGAACGGGTCGGTAGGAAGAAGCTTGGCAGCTTCTGTCTCGTCCGGGTAGCGCCCAGTTTCGAGGCGTATCGCGCGGAGCAAGAGATAGCCTTGTAGTAGCTTCGACTGCGTCTCTGCCTCCACCCATTTGAACTCAACCTGACCAAAAACAGGAAGTAAGATCATATTTAGGGGGTCCTCCGGAAGCGCGATTCGTGGCCGTGGGTAGCTCCAGGGACGCTGTGTTCGTGCGCTGAGCTGGTCAAACCAGGTAGCAGAGTTATCCAGCATCGTACGAGGGCCGTAGTAGGTAATCTTTGCCTTGAGCCACGCCGTCTCAGCTCGTTCTGTAAGTGAGCTACCTGTAGAAAGCGGCTCCTCACCTATGCCTGCCATTTCCATCGAGTCTACTTCGCTTGTTTGTTGAAAGTAGCTCCCGAGATTCTTCCAGGTCGCCAACGGTCCCCCAGAAAAAAGAGGGCTAATATCTTGGCGAACGCTATGCTTC
>NZ_JANNYP010000520.1:0-13066 GCF_031410135.1 Armatimonas sp.
AGCGGGCTTTAGCCTGCTTGCCGCAACAGCAGGCCCATTTATGCGCCTGCAACCAGGACGGCAGAGTATTAACCCTGCGCATCATCCCATGAGGCGATGAGGTCTTGGATAATTTGTACCCGATTGTTAACCAGCAATTCAGCTCCCATTTGACAGCGTAGCATACTAGTCGACACTAACTTATCAAGTGGACGACTCTCATAATTTGAAGACAGTCGGCGTATTGCTAAGTCCAATCGTTCGCCCAAGCTCTCTGGGGTAGGCTCCTCTGAACACAGATGCCGTCCCGTGATGCCAATTCGAGTGAATCGTAAATGCTTTACGACATCGGTGCAGACCCCATGAGTGAACATGCCCCAGTCAAACTCCTCATCAGACACGCTAAAGATAGGATCGCCGACGAACTCAACCACATACATATCTTGTGATCGATCATAGAATGCCCTGACATTGGGCACGAGCTTATCTCCCGGCGGTGCTGTACTTGACATTCTGTAGGATCTTAAGCTGGTAGAGTGTCAGCGTGACGAGGACGAGGCCCATCATCCAGGCGGCGGCGGTGGCGTAGCCGAACTTTAGGTACATGAAGGCGTTGTACCAGATCTCCAGCCCGATGGTATGGGTGGCATAGTCCGGGCCACCGGCGGTCTGGACGAGCACGGGTTCCATAATCTTAAACGCGCCGATGGTCGCGCCGACGAGGTTGATAAGAATCAGCGGCGAGAGGGTCGGGAGGGTGATGCGCCAGATCTTGGTGAGCACGCCCGCGCCGTCTAAGTCCGCTGCTTCATACATCTCGTCGGGGATGCCTTGTAGCGCCGCAAGGTAGATAATGCTCCCCGGCCCCGCGCCCGCCCAGATGAGGGGAAGCACGACGGCGAACTTCGCCTGCGCGGGGTCTTGCAGCCATTTTTGCGGCTCGATATGAAAAACCGAGAGCAGCGCGTTGGCGAAACCCTGCGGGCTGGCGTCGAAGAACTGCTTCCATAGCATTGCGACGATCACACTGGTGGTGACGGCGGGCAAGTAGTAGAGCACCCGAAAGAGCACCTTGCCCTTGGGGATCTCGTTGAGCATCAGGGCGAGGATAATCGGGAGCGCAAAGCCCAGTGCCAGGAGCCAGCCGGTAAAGGCAAAGGCGTTGTAAAAACCCTTCCAGAACGTCTCCTGGGTCGCCGCCTCGATAAAGTTATCCAGCCCGATCCACTTGGAGTCGCCTAAAATGCGGTAGTCCTGGAACGCCATTATCATCCCCTTGAGTAGCGGAAAGTACGCCCAGACCGACACCGAGAGCACCGCCGGGAGCATAAACGCCCACGCCGAAAGATGCACTTTGAGGGGAAGCTTTCCGACAGACACGGTCGTGCGCTGCCGACTCTGCCAGGCCAGCCAGAGCGCTCGCCCAAGGAGTCCGGTAAGGAGCAAGACAATCCCACCGGCGATCACACTGGCAACGTTTCGGCGCTGCGCCACGGTCGCTGGGTCGGCATAGTTGAGGAGCTTGGAGTTAACTTTCGCCTCCGCCGCGCTGAGAATCTGCTTGATGGGCCGATCCGGGTAGAGCACTGCCTGATCCAGTGGCTCGTCCAAGAGCTTGTAGATAAACGCCATGTTCGGCCCCGCAGGCTCGGGCTTTCCTGAGGCAAAGAGAATCTCCTGCGACTCCAGCCAAGGCCGCGCCGAGGCCGTGATGAACTCCTCGTAGCCCCATTTTTTCAGCTCTTTAGGGTTGACAAGCTGCCCCAGCCCGTTCTCCACATAGGCCTGAACCCGAATCCTGCTCGCCTCTTCGCTGGCCATGAAGTTCACAAAATCATAGCACGCTTGCAGCTTGCGTTCATCCTTAACCGACGCGTTCACTCCCCACATCGAAGCATTGAGTTCGTTGCCACGCAAACCGGTCGGGCCTTTGGGGAGCGGGGCGATTCCTAGAAGCGATGGGTTCAGGTCGAAGCTGTTCATGTTCGTCAGATCGTCGCTCTGGTAGCTAAACCACATCGCCAGCTTCCCCGCCGAGATGTCCTGCGAGCGGGTCGTGGACTTGGTGCTCACACCTTTGGTGGTCATGAGCTTCCGATAAAACGCCAAGGCTTTCTCGCCCGCCTCAGAGTTAAAGGCCGCAACATACTGCCCCTCTGCAGTTTGTTTAGTAACATCGCCGCCCGCCTGGTAGAGAAAATTCAGCCAGTAGTAGCTCGCATCCGATGGTGGAAAGGTAAAGCCCCACTGCCCTTTCTTCTCGTCGTAGAGCTTCTGGCAGTAGGTGTAGAACTCATCCCAGGTCGCTGGGGCATGATCAGGATCTAGTCCCGCCTCACGGAAGAGATCTTTGCGATAGTAGAGCGCTTGCACAAACTGGGCATAGGGCACGGAGTAAACATGGCCGTCAATGTCCAGCTCTTTCTTGAGATTCGGGTGCACTCTCGTGAGCGTGTCGGGATACTTCTGCAACAATCCATCAAGCGGCTGAAGAAACCCCTGCCCGACATACTGGCGCATCAGGCGCATGTTCACGTAGACGATATCCGGAGCCGTTCCTCCCGCGTAGGCCATGAGAATCCCAGACTCCGCCGCTGGCCCCTGGATATTAAGCGAGGTAAACCGCTCTAGCTTGATCTCCGGGTGCTTCTTCGAGAACGCTTCAAAAACCGTCCGGCGTGCGCGATCAAACGGTGCCGTCGAGTTCGGATCGGGAATCCCCCACGATGAGTAGGCTCCTCCCACTTTCAGAACAATTGGATCGGTCTGCGCCCGCGCCACTGCTGCACAGACCAATAAAAGTAAGCACCAGAAAATCCGCATGCGCTATTTTACCTTCTTCGCCTTTCATCCTTCATCACGGACGGTAGCGCCAGTCGGGGTGATTGGTGTAGGCCATGACTTCCTCGACAATCGAAAAGAGCGCCGGGTCGGTACGCTGGAGCTGCTCACGGCTCTGGGGCTGGTTCACATCAAAGTAGGCCTCGACGCCAGAGACCCATTTCTCCAGGCGTGCCTCCCCAAAAAGCGCTCGGAGCCGGTTGTCCAGGCTCACATCCAGCCGCTTGACCCGTAGCTCGTACTGCTGCTTATCACGTCGGTTTTCGAACTCAGGGTCAGCCGGGCGCGTGGCGGTAGCCAGATAGAAAACGCGCGCAAGTGTCCCTACCAGAGAAACGAGGCGGTCTTCAGAGACTGCCAGGCGTTTGGGATCGGCCCCAGGAAGCGCAGCGACTCCCTTGGGCAAGACGGCTAGGTAGTAGCCATCGTTGATCAGTGCCTTAAGAATATCGTGGCGGTAGGCAAAGAGCTTGCGGATCGCGTCATTGGCCTTCAGCAGCGCTTTATCGCGGGTCTTTGCAACCCCAACAATGGGAAACTCACGGGCGAGAGTGAACTTGGTAAAAACCGGCGCAAACTTGAACTTTGCCGGAGGGGCAATCACCGAGGGCTGACGACGGATGGGAGTGTAGCGCCAGTCATTTGCGCCGGAGAGCCTGAAGGTCTCCCGTACGAGCGCGAAGCCTTCCGGGTCGTATTTCTCGAGCTGCTCACGGGTGCCAATCGGGCCCTGGTTCCAGTTGTTGATGCGGTTGCAGTCAAAGTAGCTCTGCGAAATCTCGCCCCAGTACTCCCCCGCATTCGATGCGGCGTAGGTATTTTTCCAGAGCCCCTTTGCCAGAGCTGCTTTGTAGACGCCACTGAGTCTGCCGCGCCACGTTGGATCAAGCCGCGTAAGGGCTGCATCAATGGTATGGCAGAACTCGTGAACCGCAATGCTCTCATCATCGTAGCGGTCCAGCGGCAGGTTGAGCAAGTTCTCCTCCCCAAAGCTGGTCACATCGAGGCCGCCCGTGCCCCGAACTCGCTCATTAAGGTAGGCGGGATTGGGCGCATTCCGGTACTCGGGCATGTCGGTGTAGACCTGGTCTTTGCCAATCACGATTAGACGCGTCCCAAACGTGGCCATGGTCTCCAGAATATCCGGGCGTCCTGCAAGCAAGTGTGCAACCAGAAAGTGGGTTCGCTGGAGCGCTGCATCGTCCACGACTCCCGCCGCTGCGATATGAAGCCCTTTGAGATCGAGATGCTTCTGGTAGAAGCGCCGTGCGGGCTCGCGATCTCCCGGACGAAATCCGGCAAAAAAGCTCTCTGGCGGTGTGGTGACACGTGGGGGCTGTTGCATCAGGAAACTCCTGCCAAGCGGCGCAGGTGATAAGCGCAGTTTTTACAGCAGGCCACACCATAGTGCTCTCTCGCGTGGCATTTCTCGCAGACTTGGCCGCTTCCCTTGCAGTAGCCACACGTAAAGTCTTCCGTTGCCGGGTCGCCGCAGTGGGGGCAGAAGCCATACTTTTGCGACGGCTGGAGCTTGCTATCCACCGCCACCCGATGGTCAAAGAGAAAGCACTCGCCCTCAAACGCGCCGCCCTCGGGGAACTCGGCGAAGTAGTTTAAGATACCCCCATCAAGCTGGTAGACATTCTCGTAGCCTTTGTGCTCCAGGGTCAAGATGGCTTTTTCACAGCGGATTCCCCCCGTGCAGTAGATCAGAATAGTCTTGTCCTGCGGCAGCGGGTTGCTTTCCAGATAGCTTGAAAACTCCGAGAACTTGCTGAGGTTCGGGTCAATCGCGCCGCGAAACTTCCCAATCCGTGTCTCGTAGTCGTTGCGCGTGTCGAGCACCACGACATTTTCGGAGTCTTGTAGGAGCGCATGCCACTCTTTGGGCGGCAGGTGCCGGTGCTGATCGGACGTGGGGAAAACGCCAGGAAGCTCGGCGGTCACTATCTCCTCACGCACCTGAATCGTCAAGCGGCGAAAGACAGGCTCAGGCGCAAAAGAGTCCTTAAACTTGAGTCCAACCAGCTCCGGTATCTCCAAAAGCGCTGCCTTAAACGCCGCCAGCGACTCCGGCAGAGCGCAGACAGTCGCATTGATCCCTTCCGTCGCAAGCAAGATCAGCCCCTGGATCTCAAGAGACTCGCCGACTCTGAGCAGCTCCATTCGCAGCGCTTCGACGCGCTCCGGCTCCAGAGGGACAAATTTATAGAAAGCGGCAATGGCATAGGACATAGCGCCTCTATTCTACCGCCAACCTCTAGCGGGAGACTTATTCCCTCGAAAGTGCAATACCAGATTTCCAATAGAAAGAAAACTAGTAATTTTCGCTAGAGTCCTAGAAGCTCAAAAACCCAATCTACAGAGTGGCGGCCATGAATATTCTGACAAGACCTTTGCTCACGCTCCAAAAGGAAGACGATGAGCTGCTCCCATTAGAGCTACCTGCTATCAGCCTAACAGGCAGGCCGAAGCTCGTGCAGGAGCTGGTCGCGGCGCTCCCGGAGAGCCTCTCTTTGCCACAGAAGCGGCTTGTCATCCAGAATATCCTGGAGCAAAAGGCCCGCGTGGATCCCCATACCCTCATTGGAGAAGTCGTCTGGAATAAGCGTGAGGCACTCCAGGCGCTCGAACGACTCGATGAGGAAGAGCGACAGGAGCAAGAGGCGATCACAGCGGAGATTGAGGTGCTCTGGAAGCGCCGCGAGACGGTGCAGGAGACATTCTATCGGCGCGGTGAAGGGCTCCGTATGCAAGTCGAAGAGATCGATAGGCTTCTCGCTTTTCTCGTGGAGGAGAGCCACTCCGAGCCCCTTCAGAAAGCGGCCTAAACCTACCAGGGCAGCTCGTCGGTGTAGGGAATCCAGATATTTTTAACTTGGGTCGCGGCCCGCAGAAAGGCATCCTGACGCGGGATAGTGCCAGGCTTGGGACACCAGGTGCGCTTAAGGTTCCCCACCGAGGCCGTTTCTACCAGCGCAGCACTCTCCCCAAAGTACCAGATACCATCCACATCATCGTGCTCCGCCAAGGTCTTTATCAAGACATCACGCTCCCCAGTGATCAGATTGACCACGCCGCCGGGGACATCGCTGGTTTCAAGAACTTGATAAAAATCCGTCGCCGAGAGCGGATGCGCTTCTGAGGGGACAGCAACCACGACATTCCCGAGAGCAATCGCAGGAGCCACCACGGAGATCAGCCCCAGAAGCGGCTGCTCCCTGGGACAGGCAACGCCGAGCACCCCCAGCGGCTCAGGCATCGCCAGCACGACACTTTTCTGAATCGTTCGGTGGACAGAGCCGTCGTTCTTGTCCGCCCATGCTGCCCAAATAAAGAGCTGCGCGATACTCTGCTCGACTTCGTCGGTGCCCTCTTGTCCGGTCTGCTGCGTGATTCTTGCCGCAAACTCCGCCGCCCGGTAGCTTAAGTTCTCCGCGAGATAGTAGAGGATCTGCGCCCGGTTGTGGCCGCTTGCGCCGCCCCAGCCTGCCGCCGCTGCCCGCGCTGCCTCGACCGCATTACGAATGTCTTTTCGATTGCCATCGCCGACTACCCCAATACTCTCACCGGTGGGGCTCAACACCGTTCGGCTGTACCCAGAGTCAGGCCGCGCCTGCTTGCCCCCAATATAGAGTTTTGCCGTTTGGTCGAGATTTCTCCCCCCTAGCCCGACCAGCCTCGCTTCGCGGGGTACCCGGACGGGGGCTAGGGGGGAACTGACCAGATACTCCCAGAGACCTTCTTTGCCACCTTCGCGGCCAAAGCCGGACTCGCGGTAGCCGCCGAAACCTGCCGCCGCATCGAAAAGATTGGTGCCGTTAATCCAGATAGTCCCCGCTTTGAGCTTGGGAGCGGCTTCGAGGCATTGGTTGATACTCTCCGACCAGAGCGATGCCGCCAGTCCGTAGGGCGTGTTGTTTGCAAGCGCAATGGCCTCAGCGGGCGTACGGAAGCTCATCGCCACTAACACCGGGCCAAAGATCTCTTCCTGCACCACAACCGACGCGGGTGAAACGCCCGTAAGCAAGGTCGGTGGGTAGAAACTGCCCGTTGTGGGACACGCGGCCTTTGGCTGGAAGAGCATCGCGCCCTGATCCACACCTGCCTTCACCAGCTCGTCAATCCTCGCAAGCTGAATCGGTGCCACGATGGCACCGATATCGGTGGCTTTATCCAGCGGATCCCCAACACGAAGTGTCTCCATGCGGCGCTGGAGTTTCTGTAAAAAACGCTCCTCGACACTCTCCTGAACCAGCAAACGGCTCCCCGCACAGCAGACCTCGCCCTGATTAAACCAGATCGCATCCACCACGCCCTCAACGGCAGCATCTAAGTCCGCGTCCTCAAAGACAATAAACGGCGACTTTCCGCCTAGCTCCAGCGAGAGTTTCTTGCCCGTTCCTGCTGTGGCCTTCCGAATCAGCCGCCCGACTTCCGTCGAGCCAGTGAAGGCGATTTTCTGGACATCCGGGTGCGCGACCAGCGCAGCGCCGGTGCTGCCATCGCCCGTGACGATATTCACTACCCCCGCAGGCAGGCCAATCTCGGCACAGACCTCCGCAAAGAGCAGCGCCGTGAGTGGCGTGAGATCAGCGGGCTTGAGCACCACCGTACAGCCGGCTGCCAGAGCGGGCGCGATCTTCCACGAGAGCATGAGCAGCGGGAAGTTCCAAGGAATGATCTGACCGCATACCCCCACGGCTTCGTAGCCCGCGCACTCGGTCTCTAGTAGCGTCGCCCAGCCCGCGTGGTGGTAGAAATGGCGCGCGACTAAGGGAATGTCTATGTCGCGCGTCTCACGAATCGGCTTGCCATTGTCGAGGGTTTCGAGCACCGCAAAGAGCCGGGAGTGTTTCTGTATCTGTCGTGCGAGAGCATACAGGAACTTCGCACGCCCCGCCCCGCCAAGCGCCTTCCAGCCCGGCAGCGCCGCGCTTGCCGCCGCAACGGCAACAGCAATATCAGCCTCTGTCCCCTGGCTGATCTGTGCGAGCACTTTCCCCGTCGCAGGATTTTCGGTTAAAAAGAGTGTCCCTGGAGCGGTCCACGCTCCCCCCATAAAGTGCCCGAAACCCTCCGAGTGTTGCGCCAACCACTCCAGCGCGGGAGCCGCACTCTCCGGCGCAGGACCATACTCCATCGTCTCAAAAATCTCCGCGACGCTCATAGAGAAAAGACAGCCTTTAGAATGTCCTCACGGGTAACAATGCCAACCAATGCGCCCTCGGGGTTTACCACGGGGAGGCGGTTGATTTTTTTGCTAAGGAGCAGACGGCTCGCTTCTTGAACAGACATTTCCTCGGACACAGAGACCACGGAGGTTGTCATTACCGTACGTACCGCCAGATCGCCACCTTCGTGGTAGAGCCGTCGGATGGTCGCTTCGGGGGCGATAAAGAGGCCAAAAGCCGTCACTCGTGGTAGAGCTTCCCGTTTCTTGACCTCGTTGAGTAGGTCAGACTCGGAGAGGATTCCCACCAGCACCCCTTCGGAGTTCACCACAGGAGCGCCACTAATCTGGCGCTCCGTGAGAATCGCGGCTGCCTCACGCAGTGTCGCTTCGTCGGAGACGGTCACCACATCACGTGTCATGATCTCAGCAATGGTTTGCATAGTCTACTTCACTAAACAGGCGTACTCGGTCTTTGTCCTGTAGGTCTGGCCCGGCATGAGCATTGTGCTCGGGAAGCTCTTTTGATTCGGAGAATCGGGGAAGTGCTGGGTCTCCAGACAGATCGCGGAGTGCTGGACATATTTCCAGCCGCCCTTGCCCACGAGAGTTCCATCGAGGAAGTTTCCGGTGTAGAACTGCAAGCCAGGCTGATCCGTCCGAATCTCTAGGAGACGTCCCGAGGTTGCCTCGCTCAGGCGCGCTACGGTGGCATAGCCCTTCGCCCCCGAAAGGAGCACAAAGTTCATGTCGTAGCCGATATTGGGCTCTTTACCCCCAGCCGCCGTAATCCGGTCGCCGATAGCGGCAGGCTGGGCAAAGAAGTCATAGGGAGTGTCCGTGACGGGCAGAATCTTGCCGGTAGGAAGCAGATCCGCATCACCCTCGGTGTAGCTCTTGGCCGCGACATAGAGCTCATGATCATGGATCGTCCCACTGCCCTTAAGGTTGAAGTAGGCGTGATTTGTCATGTTAATCGGGCAGGGCTTGTCGGTGGTGGCGGCGTACTCCATGCGCAGTGTATTGGCATCGGTGAGCGTGTAGATAACCGACGCGTTCACATTGCCTGGATAGCCCTCTTCACCGTCTTTGCTGACGTAGGTGAACTGCACCGCAGGGCCATCGGGTTTGGGGACGATCTGCGCCTTCCAGACACGCTTGTCCCAGCCTTTGGTGCCACCGTGAAGGTGGTTGGGAGGGTTGTTGGTTGCCAGCTTGTAGGTCTTCTCCCCAAGCTTAAAGCGCCCCTTGCCGATACGGTTGGCATAGCGCCCCACGGTGGACCCCATGTACGGGTGGCCTTTTTCGTAGGCGGCCAGGTTGTCAAAGCCCAGGCAGATATCCCCGAGCTTGCCGGACTTATCCGGTGCATGGAGCTCTGTCAGGGTTGCTCCAAAAGTCATGATCTTCGCAATTAGGCCGTTCTTGTTGGTGAGTGTGTAGATATCTACCGCCTCACCCGTCTTGAGCTTGCCAAAGGACGCTTTCGTAACGCCAGCCATCTGTTCTTCCATTCCTTTCCTCACAATTGAGTTCAGCCCTATTGTAGCCGACTTTTCACGTATTGCCTCCTTTTTTGCTCACATTTAGCCTACCGGCTTGGGAGCCTTTACCACTAACAAGGAGAGAACAAAGCCGAGCGTGAGGATGCCCGAGGCTAGATAGAAGATCGTGTGGTGCCGGGCATCGGCGGTGTAGAGCGGCGACGAGAGCACGGAGCCCAGCATCGCTCCCACTCCTTGGGCCATACGCACGGCTCCGATCATCCCACCACGTTCAGTCTCCGGGGCCATCTCGGAGACAAAGGCCATGTAGGCGGGAAACGACATCACAAAACCGATCCCAAGAATGGTCCCAAAGACCACGATCATGTTCTGGTGTGTGGCAAAGAGCAGCCCCCAGAGCGCCCCGGCACACAGCGCGGTCCCTAGTTTGATGGCTTGTGGCTTGCCCCACTTATCCACCAGCTTTCCCAGCGGCGCGGAGAGAATCCCGATCAGCACGGCAGGCCCGAGTGTGAGATTTCCAAAAGTCTCCTCCGCGATTCCGAAGCGCTCCATAAAGTAGGGCTTGACATACGGCGCGATCAGGCCAATGGCGATAAAGATTAAGAAGATCAGCCCCAGTAGCCATGGGTACTCGTGAATCGCCTTCATCAGCGTGCTTTTGCTGATTGGTGCATGGTCACTTTCTTTTTCGGGGGCGTGTTGCGACTCACGGCGAGGGGCGACAATATAGGAAAGCACCGATGTCGCCGCAAAACAGCCGGCAGCAAAGAGAAACGATGGCACGTACCGTCCTGGCTCACTCGGGGAGAAATTTCGCCCAAAGTTCTCGTTGAGCCAGCCCCCGAGCTTCAGTCCCAGTGGAATCATCGCCATGTAGGCAATGGTGATGAGCGTATTGGCCTGTGCCCGCCGCTCCGGTGCCACGCGATCTGCCACGGAGGCATAAACATTGGGCCAGAGCATCGCCGCTCCCATGCCATCCAGCGCTCGCAGTAATAAGACAAGTGCGGTCACCCCAAGAACCAGAAACCGTCCCTCAGGAGCATGAATCTGCGATGTCGCCAGGCAAGTGACTATCGAGACGCAGGTTCCTAGCACCATCAGCCGCCTCCGACCAAGGCGATCCGCCAGGGCCCCCATCGGAGAGTTTGCCAGTGCCTCAACTAAGTAGTAAGCGGCGAGGGCGATTCCTGGTAGGTAGGGCAGATGCAGCCCGAACTTCAGAAAAACGGGAAGGGAGGAGATATTGACAATCACAAAGCCCAGCTCCGCCAAGGCTGAGACAGCACAAAGAGTGAGCAAAAAAAGCCATTCTGGCGGATGCGGCTTACGAGTCATTGCTTCAATTGTACCGTGCTTAGAAAGCAGGGTATTATTATCGCTGAGGTTCAGAGATGATTCAAGATATTCCCTTGCGGCGGGTTCACCATGTCCGCTTTTTCGTTGGTAATGCACGCCAATCCGCGTATTTCTATCGCAATGCCTTTGGCTTTGAGATCGCGGCCTACAAAGGGCTCGAAACGGGCTCCCAGACTGAGGCGGGCTATATCATGCGCCAGGGCAATATCATCCTGGTGCTGGAGTCGCCGCTCCGTGCGGAGCACCCGGAATCGGATCGCTTGAGGCTCCACGGCGATGGAGTGCGGGATGTGGCGCTGGAGGTGGACGACGTGAAGCTCTCGTACAGGCTCGCCATAGAGCGCGGTGCGACAGGTGTGACGGAGCCCACCACGCTTACGGATCAGTACGGCAGTGTCGAGTTTGCCAGCATCAAGGCCTACGGCGACACGACCCACAGCTTCGTCAACCATGATCACTACACGGGAGTCTTCGCGCCTGGCTATGCGCCGCTCGACCCCGATCGCTACCACACGCCTGCGGTCGGTTGCGGCTTGGAAGCCATTGACCATATTGTCGGCAATGTCGAAGAGGGCAGGATGAACGAGTGGGTGAGCTTCTACGAGCGCATTCTGGGCTTCTCGCAGCTCGTGCACTTTGATGAGAAAGATATCTCCACCGAGTACACGGCCCTGATGAGCAAAGTGGTACAGGGTGGCAACGGGCGCATCAAGTTCCCGCTCAACGAGCCTGCCGAAGGGCGAAAGAAAAGCCAGATCGAGGAGTACCTTGACTTCTACAACGGCCCCGGCGTCCAGCACATCGCGATGGGCACGAAGAATATCCTACAGACCGTGCGCCAGCTCCGCGCCAATGATGTCAATTTTTTGCGCGTCCCCCAGACCTACTACGATGCACTCCCCGACCGTGTGGGCGAGATCGACGAGGACTTCAAGGAGATCGCAGAGCTAGGCATCTTAGTGGACCGCGACGACGAAGGCTATCTCTTGCAGATCTTCACCGCGCCCGTTGAAGACCGGCCCACCGTGTTCTTTGAGATCATCGAGCGACACGGCTCCCGTAGCTTTGGCAAAGGCAACTTCAAAGCCCTCTTCGAGGCCATTGAGCGCGAGCAAGAGCGGCGCGGGACACTTTAATGCTCTTAGGGGCTAAGCAATAAGCTCTTTGACCACATTGCCTACCACATCCGTGAGGCGGAAGTCTCTGCCTGCGTAGCGGTAGGTAAGTTTAGTGTGGTCAAAGCCCAGCAAGTGCAACACAGTGGCATGGAAGTCGTGGACATGGACAGGATCTTTCTCGGCTTTAAAACCGAACTCATCCGTGGCTCCGTAGACCGTTCCTTTTTTCACGCCCCCGCCAGCCATCCAGTAGGTAAAGCCCCAGTGGTTGTGGTCGCGCCCGTTCATCTTGCCCGCATTGGCTCCTGGTGTCGGAAGCTCGACCACGGGTGTCCGCCCAAACTCGCCGCCCCAGATCACGAGAGTTTCTTCAAGCATCCCGCTCTGCTTGAGATCGGTGAGTAGCGCGGAGATCGCCTTATCTGCCTCGCCACAGAGCCGTTTCATCCCATCGGCGAGATCATCGTGGAGGTCCCAGGGCTGCCCCGCCCCCGAGTAGACCTGGATAAAGCGCACGCCACGCTCCGCTAGCCGCCGTGCCATGAGCACGCCCCGCGCAAAGTTCCCCTCGCCGTAGCGCTCGCGGGTGCTCTCGCTCTCCAGGTTGATATCAAAGGCATCAGTCGCCTCGCTCTGCATGCGATAGGCCAACTCCATGCTCTGGATTCGGGACTCCAGCTGGGCATCTTTGGAGTGTGCGGCCTGGTGCTTTTTATTGAGTGCCTGAATCAGATCAAGCTGCTCGCGCTGCTGCTCTTTGGAGGCGTAGTGGCTCCGAATATGCTCCACCAGCTGCTCAACATCGCGCTTACTGGGGTCAATATAGGTTCCGGCCAGCACGCCGGGGAGAAAGCCCGCCTGCCAGTTCTGGGTCTCCTGAATCGGGAAGCCGCCGGGGCACATGGCGATGTAGCCGGGCAGGTTCTGGTTCATGGTGCCCAGGCCATAGCACGTCCACGAGCCAAACGACGGGCGAATCTGGCGGGCATCTCCGCAGTTCATTAAGAGAAGCGACGGCTCGTGGTTGGGCACATCGGCGTGCATGGAGTTGATGACACACATGTCGTCCACAAAGGCTGCCGTCTTGG
>NZ_JANNYP010000521.1:0-17312 GCF_031410135.1 Armatimonas sp.
CCGACGACGACTTGGAGCGGCTCTCGGTGCTGATTACTGAGGCTCGCCAGAAAGGAAACTGAGTAATGTTGCTCTTTTTTACGGAACTGCTCGTTCGTGGCACGGCTCTGTGCCTACTTATCGCCCTGGCGCTCCTCTTGATGCGCCGGGTCGCCGCGACCTACCGGCACCTGCTCTGCACGCTGGCGCTCTGTGGCCTGCTTACCTTGCCACTTATTCAGGAGCTTCTGCCACCCTTGCCGCTTTTAGAAGCCACCAAGCCCGTTGCGATTGCCCCGCCCGTCGCGCCTGTTGTCATTTCGGAACCCATCCCCCCGGCTCCAGAACCCATCCCCCAGCCCCTTCCCTCAGGGCAGAGAAGGGGAGAAGGAGCGGGGATTTCTAGACCCTCCATGGGACAGGTAGGGTGGCGAAGTGAGGAACGAGCGAAGCCGGGTGGGTTCGGGGCGTTCTGGTGGGTTCTGGCTTGCTGGGCACTCGGAGCCGCGGTCCTGCTGCTTCGTCTCGCGGTCGCGATGGTTCGGTTGCGCTCCCTGGCAAAGCGGAGCCAGCGTACCCGAATTATGGGAACCGAGGTTTTGGTAAGCGAGTGTGTCACCACACCGCTGACCTGGGGCGTGCGCCGTCCGGTGATCTTGCTGCCCGCCGCGCTGCTTACGGGCGACCCTGCCGTCGCCGAGAGTGCTCTGCGCCACGAGAAAGCTCATATCGCCCGTCGCGACTGGCTCTGGCACCTGCTGGCTGAAGTGGTCTGCGCACTCTGCTGGTTCCAGCCCAGCGCGTGGTGGCTCCGGCGGCGCTTGCGTGCCGAGAGCGAGCGTGCCTGCGACGACCGCGTACTGCTCTCGGGCGTCTCCGGCCCGGACTACGCGGCGCACCTGCTGGAAATCCTCAAAGTGGGCCGTGCCAGTGCCCTTGCACCCGGGATGGCGGCAGTGGGTAGCATGGAGCTTCGTGTCAAGCACATCCTCGACCCGAAAAAGCCGCGTCGCGCTCATGGTCTGCGCCTGGCTCTCACAGCTGTTCTTGGGCTGGTTCTGCTTCCCCTCGCCTCGCTTAAAGTCGCCGCCAAGCCCGGCGAGCGCCCGGTCAGCCGGTTGCAAGCCGCTGTTGAGCTGCTCGCCCCCAAGCTGGCTTTCCTAACACCCAGTGCGCTCCTGGCACAAGCCAAAGCGACGCTCATTGCACCTAAACCCTTCGCGAAGCCGGAGGGTGGTGAGCCTAAGCGAGCCGGGAGGTTAATCATGCCCCAAGGCAGCCCTGCCGCTGAGCCGCCTCTTCCAGGTTCGACGATCTCGCTTAAAGATGTCCACTGGGGAACCGCCGTGGACGGGCTGGAGCCGGGTTTTCTACTGACAGGCGTCACGCTCATTGAGGACAGGCAGGGAACCACGAAGATTGGCTACACAGCTCTGGTGCGCAATAAGACCAATCAGCCCATCACGTTTCTAGTGCGCCTGCTGCAGTACGACGGCTACGACGTGCCCTTCACACAAAACAACAGCGTGGAGAGCAAGTTCCCCTTGACCGAGCGTGCCAAGGGCGTGCGGCACACCGATCTGGGTCGGGATGCGGTCAATCTGATCACGCTTGCTCCCGGCGAGTCCGTCCTGGTTCCCGGCCAGGAGGCGCACCACAACCTCCGGGTCTTGATCGGGAGCGGCGACGGTGGTAAGAGCCCGTACTTTGAAAAAATTAAAGAGGGTATGGGCATGCTCGTCCAGCCCCTCACGGTCTATCGCTCCGCCGACCTAACCCAGCTGACACGCGATCTGGCTCGCTACTCGGTGACCAAGTTCGCTTCCGATGGCACGACCCGCACCGAGAGCTCCGTACGGGTCAGCATGCCCGACAGTGGCGGCACGACGCTGGAAGCACAGCTCTGGCTCTCTAAGATCAGGGACACGCCCGCCACGGCTAGTGCTTCGGAGCTTAGTGGTCGCGTTATTGCACTCAACAACGTCGTCTGGGAAAAAGCGGTAGACGGCCTCCAGCCAGGAATCTTTCTCACCGGGCCGGGGCAAGTCTCGCCCAGTGGGAAAATTTCCTACCAGGTGCTGATCCGCAACACGACCAATAAGCCGATTGAGTTTACTGTCCAGTGCCTTCCCAACTGTGAATCGCACCAGCGTCCCTACCTCGTTCCCGATAGTGAGATGACTCGTATCGGTGCTGGGCAAGCAATCCCTGCGCAGTTTCGTACCCCAGAGCGGACTGTCTGGATGATATTTTCGGAGTACGTCGTCACCCTCGCGCCGCAGGAGTCCGTTCAAGTTCCCGGCGATTTCACCCTGGCTCTGGGAAGAGGGGGAAACACCTATCCCTACATAGAAACTGTGCAGCCTGGAAAAAATTGGCTCGTTCAGCCTGTTAAGGTTCATCAGATCACTCCCGCTGAGCGAGCCAAATATACACGGCTTCAGGGTAAGTTCAAGCTCACCAAAATAGATGCAGTTGGCAAAGTGCGCGAAGAATCTGAGGGTCGGATTGTGGAATCCGGGGAGGGGAAATTGCTCTTTCCACGGGCTGCGGTTGAGGTCGTATCGCCCGCTCCTGCTGGAGAGATTCCTCCTACTCTTGGCCCGATGATTCCTCTGGAGAGGGTTGTCTGGAACGAGGCAGTGGATGGTCTGGCGGCGGGCTTTCTGGTGACGACACCGGGGCATCCCAATCACTACCGCGTCCCCATGAACTCCAAGCTCACCTACCAGACTTTGGTGCGCAATACGTCCGACAAGCCGCTCTCTTTTCTGACGCGCCTGCTCCAGTACGACGGCTACGAGACGCCCACCGTAGACGGCAAGCCGACAAAAGGGGCAAAGCGCGGCTACCCGTTTGATCCGCTCTACAGTGTCACCCTGACTCCCGGCGAGTCTGTGATCGTACCCGCGCAGAATGGCCGATATAACCTGGAAGTCTATGTGGGAGAGGGTGACAGTGGCGGCAACCCGAGTATCGCCGCGATCACACCGGGGCACCTAAAGATTGTCCAGCCGATAAAGATCTACCGCTCGCCGGATCATGGCCCGCTCTCCAACCTGATGGGAATCTACACGCTCTCCAAAGTCTCCCCCGAGGGCAAAGTCAGCACGGAGGGAGCAAACCGGGCAACGGGTATCGGCGGAGGCACGGGACGAATCGAGGGCGGCACAACGCTGGAAGCCTACATCTACCTCGAAGTCGGCACGCTCAACGCGGCGGCAGAGCGTAATGCTAGCGCGGCGGGCTGGGGGAAAGTGGATCGTGGGCTCCAGTGCGGCATCCGCATGCTCAACACCACCCGCACTTTCAAAACCGGCGACACGCTAGAGGCCGAGCTCCTCTGGCGCAATGTCGGTGACAAAAAAGCGCACTGGACACTACCCCGCCAGCTTGACCTCTGGCCCATCATTACGGGTGCGGGAGGCCAGCATCACCTGATTGATAGTGGCGCACGGTTTCGTATCTACCCAATCTCGACGGACTACGAACCCGGCGAGGTACGCTCCCTGGGGATTCTGAAAGTCACGCTGGTTGCCGAGGCAACGCCCTCGCCCAAGAGTAATAAGGAGCCGGGACACATCACACTGGCTCCGGGAAACTACTTCTTCAGCGGCTCCGGCGGAGTCAGCAGCGAAGGCGATCCCTGCCCTCATAGTGGCGAGGTAGTCTTCACGGTGGTCGGCGGCGCACCGCAGGCAACCAAAACGGTTAAAGACGAAGGCATTGCGTGGGGCAAGGAAGTCGGGGGCTACCGCTACGGCTTGCGCGATGGGGGAAACCTAGAGAAGCTGGAGGTCTGGGTACAGAATCTGTCCTCACAGAAGCAGACACTCCGCTACCCCATCGCGCCCCCCGACTACCGAGGGAGCTTCCTCTGCTACGACGCTGCGGGAAAAGAAACGCGACTCCCACACCCTGGGCCCATACAGAGCTATGGTGCCCTCGCAAATCTCGTCGAGCTTGCGCCTCAGGGGAAAGCACTTCTCTATGCCGACCCGCTGAAGCCGTGGCAGGAGAAACTCCAGAGTGAGCAGGTGCGCTCCATCGCCTGGGTAAGCGCGGATGGCGAGAACAAAACCGGCAGGCTCGCTTTCCGTGCTCCCGAACCGACAAAGAGTGAGGTCGAGCTTTCGCTGCGCCTTCCCAAGGGCGTGACGACGTTCAGCAAGCTCAGCGAGGCGCGCTTCGAGGTTGTCTTGCGCAACCGCTCCGACAAGCCCCTCACCGCGAGCTGGATGAATCCTGCAAACTTTAGCTTCTACGGCCCGGATCTCTTCACCAAAGACGGCGAGCCGATTCCCTATGTCCACACCGTTGGTGGCCCATACAAACGCCAGGGCCGACAGCTCGCCTCCGGGGAGAGTGTCGTGCTGGGAACCATCCAGATTCCCAGTGAGGTTCAGGAGAAATGGAACGCACGTCCGCAAGGGCCGTATCTTGCCAGTGGCCCGCCTCCGCCAAGTCCCTATGAGGCTCGTTTCTCCTTGACTATCACCGTTCCCGGAAAAGGGGAGCAGCAGCTCTCCACACGCTTGCCGTTTATGGTAAAGCGCCGTTAGTGACCCCCTAACCCCCGCCGGGCGGGGGTTAGGGTGGAAGAATACAGGTACACTCTTGGCGTGATTACCTTTGACTACCACAGCCACAACGACCGCTGTGGCCATGCGATCGGGAAGCTGGAGGACTATGTTCAGCAAGCTGTGGCGCTTGGGCTGACCCACTTTGGCATGTCCGATCATGGCCCCGCCTACTGGCTGGAGGGCGATCATGCCCAGCCCGGCATCCAGATGGCGGTCTCGGAGCTACCGAGCTATGTTGCGGAAGCCGTGGTGCTGAAAGAGCGCTACGCCGATGAGATTGCGCTGACCGTGGGGATCGAGGCGGATTTTATCGAAGGGCACGAGGAGACGCTCGCCGCCTGGCTGGCGGCACATCCCTTTGATTATGTGCTGGGAAGTGTCCACTACGCCCTCGGTCATAGCGTCTTTAACCGGCGGCGCTGGACAGAACAAAGGCCCGAGCGCATCTTTCGAGACTACTACCGCCAGGTGATTTTAGCGGCGCAGTCCGGGCTCTTTGACATCCTCTCGCACCTCACGGTCATAGACACCTACTCACCTGGCATCCCCGAGAAGCTTGCCGCTGAGCTCTACCCCGAAGTCGCGGCGGCGATTGCTGAGTCGGGCTGCATCGTCGAGCTCAACACCTCGTGCTACCGCAAGCAGCCGCTCTGGAATGCACCTTACCCTAATTTGCCGATGTTCATGGAACTGATCAAGCGCGGCGTTCCGCTCACGTTTGGCTCGGACTGCCATGCGCCCGGCGAGATCCACTTTGCCCATGAAAAAGTGGAAAAATTGCGAGAGAAGCTTGGTCTTGTCAGCGAAGTGCAACCATATCAGGTAAAACGGAGTCAGATCATGACATTTTTGGTTCCTCCGCGTGGCGGGGGCTAGGGGGCAAGTCGTTTGGAGAATCTTCTCAATTTTCACTGGGTGAATATGCCCAGCGCTTGGATCGGTCTGTTGACCCTGATTGCGCTGGAAATCGTGCTGGGGATAGACAACATCGTCTTTATCTCGATTCTCTCGGGTAAGCTCGCCCCTGAGAGGCAGGCAGAGGGCCGCCGTAAGGGGATGGTGCTGGCGGTAATTCCCCGCATTCTTCTTCTGCTTTTTATTCCGATCGTGCTTCGGATGAAAGACCCGCTATTTAGTCTGCCCTTTAGAGACCCACACTCGCATGCCGCGACCATTGGGATTTCTTTGCAGGACCTGGTGCTAATTATCGGGGGGATTTTCTTGCTCGCGAAGGCGTCCCACGAGCTACACCACAAGCTAGAGGGCGACGATCACATTGAGGAGAACCCGGAGGAGCGCAAGAGTGGCAGTGGGAAGTTTGGGGCTGTGATGGTGCAGATCATGCTGCTCAACATTGTCTTTTCCCTTGACTCGATTGTGACAGCGATTGGGATGATTCCCCCTAGCCAGGTGACAGTGATGATCTTAGCGGTGCTGATCTCTACTGGAGTTATGGCGCTGACGGTCAATCCGGTGAGCCGCTTTGTGGATCAGCACCCTGGTGTGAAGATACTGGCGCTCTCCTTTCTCTTACTGATTGGCTTCAATCTCGTGATCGAGGGCTTTCACTTTGAGATTCCACAGGGCTATATCTACTTCTCGATGGGCTTTTCGGTGTTTGTGCAGGTGCTCAACATTCGCGCGACTTCTGACAAGAAGAATAAAAGTGTGGAGCTAATCGAACCCAAGCTATAATAGAGACATGGAAAACCTGACGAAGAACCCCTGAGAACAAGTCTCGGGGCTTAAGAGGGCGACGCTCGCCTCCGCGAGCACTAAGCTCGGTTGGCTGCGAAGGCAGCCGTTGTCCTCTTAAGCCGGAGGACTCGTTCCTCCGGTTACTTTTGAAAGAAGCTATAATAGAAACATGGAAAACCTGACGCCTGCCCACTTTATCCTGCCGCTGACGGTGGCGGTGCTGGTTTTTTGTGCGATATTAAGCTTCTACCGCCTCAAAGAGAACAAGGTAAGCTCGGAAAACGGGGAGACGCGGGGGTTAGCACAGGAGCCCATCGTGCGGCTGGACTATCTCTTGGCCGCGACGCTCTCCATGACGTTTCTCTGCGTCTCCCTCTGGCGGCTGGACTCTCCGACGAAGGCGGTCTTTGATGAGTGCTACCACTCCCGCACCGGGATGCAGTACGTTCTAGGGCAAAACCCGATGGAGTGGACGCACCCACCGCTGGCCAAGCTGGTTATCGCGGTGGGGCTACGGCTCTTCGGGGGAAGCTTCAACCCCGTCGAGGGAATCTACAAGCCCGATATGGTCTTCTCCCACGAGGCCGCGTTGGGCTGGCGCTTTGGGAGCGTGGTCTTTGGAGCCCTCTCGCTCTTTCTACTCTACTTTCTGGCGCGTCAGCTCACGGGCAACCGGCTGGCGGCGCTGCTGGCGATGGGAATGCTGGCGCTGGATGGGGTCTTCTTCGTGCAGAGTCGCATGGCGATGACCAATATCTACACAGTCTGCTTTATCTTGCTGGCGGCACTTGCGGCGTGGAACTACCGCGCAGGCGGCAAGACCCGCTGGATGCTGGCGCTGGGCCTTGCGCTGGGGCTGGCCGTTGCGACCCGCTGGACCACGCTCTATGCCGTGGGGCTCATCGCGCTCTGGTTGCTCTCACACGACCTGCCCCGCGCGGCAAAGTCGCCCAAAGTTCTCGCGCTGGCTGGGCTGGGCGTCACACTTTTGGTGAGCCTCTTTGCCAAAGCGAGCCAGTTCTACAAGGCCGATCCCAGCTTCCCCGACAAACAGCGTCTGATCTTAGAGAGCCTGGGGCAGTGGGCACTCGGGGCGGTCGTGATCTATCTCGTTGCCTACGCAGTCTTGCAGGCTCTCGACCCCAAAAACAAGCTGATCGCGCTACCGGGCCTGTACTTGCTGGCCTTTCTTGTCCTGCCGATCTGCCTCTACTTACTCTCGTACCGGCCCTACATGCTCCAGGAGCCCAACCACGATCTCTACAAAGTCTTCACGGAGCAAAAAGTGATGTGGGACTACCACTCGGGAATGAAACAGACCCACCCTTGGAGCTCGCCGTGGTGGTCGTGGCCGCTGGTACTACGCCCCACGTGGTACGAGCGGGGCATCGCTGGGCCGGATGATGGCAGAACCGTGGGGATTCTCTGTATCGGCAATGTCTTTGTCTGGTGGGCAAGTATTCCCGCGCTGTGCATGGCGGTCTGGCGTGCTCAAAAAGAGCGCCACGCGGGCCTGGGATTTGCCGCACTGCTGGGCCTGGGTCTCTGGCTTGCCTGGGGTATCCAGCCGCGCCCGCTGGTGTTTTTGCACTACTTCTTTGAGGCGCTGCCCTTTGCCTGCATCGTGCTGGGCTACTTTGGCGCACGCCTCGCCACCAGCCGCGACGAAGACTCCCGCTCGATTGCCCTCGGCTACGGAGCGCTTATCCTCTTCTGGTTCGGCTTCTTCTACCCGCTCCTCTCCGCCCTTCCCATCCCCCCGTTCTATGTCCAGATGCACCTCTGGCTCGGGAAGCTCTGGAACTAGCCTAGAAAATTTGGAGCCGGGCTTCGTCGCGGGGGTGACGAATATCACGCGGCGGGGCTTGTGCGGCTTGCTCAAAGAAGGCTTGGGCCTCTCTGGGCTTGCCTTCCCGATGCGCGATCCAGGCCATCTCTGCCAGCGTCGAGCCGAGCTGTGCCCCGATTCGGTAGCGACGAAACTCCACCAGCGCGGCCTGAACACTGGCCCAGGCGGCGGCGAAGTCTCGCTGGTCTGCCAGCACGATTGCCCGACTACGCTCGATAAAGGCGGGGAGCACATGGATCGTGTTGTCGTGGCAGAGGCGGAGTGCCTCGGCATAGTGGGGAAGGGCGGCGGCGGGGTGGCCGGTGTGGCGGGCGAGCTCTCCTAAAAGGTAGCGAACATTAGCCTGTCCCATCTCATCCGGCATCTGAAGAAGCGCCTCGTGGGTAACCGGCTCCGCCTCGGTGTAGCGCTCCTGGAAGATCAAGACTTGCGCCAAGCCGTAGAGCGCATCACCGGTGCTAATATGGCTCTCTAGCTGCCGCGCCAGCACCAGAAACTGCGTGTAGCCCTGCTCCGCCTCGCCCAGCCTGGCCTGACAGAGCGCTGCGACAGCGAGGTACTCCAGCGCATAAGCCTGCCCCGCAAGGTCGTCTTGGTGCGTAAAGCAGGCATGCGCCTCCTGGGCGTAGCGGCGGACGGCATCGGCATCGCGCTGCTTTTCCAGCAGGCAGAGCGCCAGTAGGCAGTAGCCCCGCTCCCGCTCTAGGGCATGTTGCAGAGCCAGGCTGTGTGCCTCGGTGAGGAGCCGCTGTGCCTCGGAATAGTCGAGAGTCAGAGCCGCCAGAAGGCGCTGTGCCTGCATTCTCTGCGGGAGTGCGAGGTCACTGCATGCCGCACTCAGGAGCCTGGTCAGGCAGGCGTGCGAGGGAAAGCCGCTACTGAGACGTATCCAGAAGGTCTCCAGCGCGAGCATCAGCTCAATGCCTGCGATGGGGCTATTTATCTCAAACCAGGCCAGCGCGGTGGCAAACTCATGGCGGGCGGCTTCAAGCTGCTGAACCCCCTCCCGCTGCTCGGGCCGCGCTCGCTGGGCGAGGGCGTAAAAGTAGTGGGCATGTGCATGGGCGGCGCGTGCGGGGGCGGGCTCTGCGCACGGGGAGCGGGCAAACTCGCGTATCGTCTCCAGAAAGTGAAAGCGCGGCTCCCCGCTTGCCGTGCGCGAAACGACCAGGAGCGACTGGCGCGCCAGAGACTCCAGGAGTGTGTCAGCATCGGGCGTTTCCAGCACGGCCTCGGCGGCCTCTAGGCTCCACTCGCCTTGAAAGACTCCCAGGCGGATAAAGGCAAGCCGCTCAGACTCGGGAAGCAGGCTGTAGCTCCACCGGATCGTGGCCTCTAGCGTTGCCTGTCGGGGTGTCTCGCCGGGCGAGGTCTGGCTACGCCGTAGGAGCCGCAAGGGGGTGCCAAGGCGCTCACGGAGCTGGGCGGCGCTCATGAGAGTCAGGCGCGAGGCAGCCAGCTCGATGGCAAGCGGCAGGCAGTCCACACTCTGGCAGATCGCCTCCACCGAGGCATCGTGGGCATCATGGGGGCAAGCCACTCCTAAGGTGGCAGCGTGTTCCCGAAAGAGCATGGCGGCTGTGTTTAGCTCCAGCGGGGGGACGGCAAGAAGCTGCTCCCCCTCACAGCCAAGTGGGATGCGGCTCGTGGCGAGAAAACGGACACCAGGAAGCGCCGCGATCAGCGCGGCGCACGCGGCGCAGACTTGCTCGCAGTTGTCCAGCACCACGAGTGTCGAGCGCCGCTTAAGCTGCGTGGCTAGTGCCGCCGTGGGGACGTCCAGCGCCGTGGCGAGGGTGTGCCACAGCTCCTCCAGTGTGCTCTCCGAGGTGGGTGGCAGGCTTGCCAGCGAGACAAAGCCCACACTTGCCCCCGTGGCTTGTAGGGACTGCACCACTGCACGTGCCAGTCGGGTTTTTCCCACGCCCCCTGGTCCTGTTAGCGTGACCACCGGAGCCATAGGAAGCGCGGCAAGCGTGCTTTTCAGGAGCTCGTCGCGGCCTAAGAAGCGTGGTGTGGTTCGTAGGGCAGGCTTCGCGCTCTGCAAGGCTTGGCGTGCGGACAACACCCAGTCTTCGGTCCAGCCCTGAAGGAGTAGCTCCGTGTCGATGCCTCCCCCAAAGACATCACACTCCGCCTGGGTAAGATCCAGCGCCAGAGTGCGAGCCGTCGGGGAGAGCAAGCGCCAAGCCTCCTCACCCATCGCTTTGCGCAGATCGGAGAGCACACGACGCAGATAAAACAGCGCCTGCGCTTCGTTGGTATCGGGCCAGAACAGCCCCGCCAGATAGATTCGCTCCACCGACTGGCTTTGCTGGAGCGCGAGATACGCCAGCAGCTTGCGCCCCTGTGGGTAGCGCAGCCCGGTCAAAGGAGCACCATTTACCCAGAAACTCGGTGAGCCCAGCAGGCGTAGCGTCAGCATTTTTGCCATTGTACAGAACTTCACAGAGCTTGTGTAACGCTTTGTGGTACACAAGCTATGGGAAAATAGACTCTATGAAAACTTTAGGTAAAAATTCGGCCAGTTTTATTTTAGGAGCCCTGGCAGCGTCTGCAACGGTCGCGGTCGCGCTGGCTCCTAAAAAACTGGTCTTAAATGGCAAGGTCGTCTCCACAGGCGTGATTACCCAAGGCAGCGAGAGCTACGTCCCAGTGCGCGACATGGCCTCGGGGCTCGGGATGAGCGTGCGTGCCATTGACGGCGGCTTTGAGCTCTACCGCGACGGGGGAGCAAATCGAGTCGAGGGGCTCAATGGCAAGCTGGGCGAGCAGCTCTTCGATGGTGTTTGGCGGCTGCGTGTGAAAGAGCTAAAAGAAGTCGAGACCTACACGGATCGCTTCACGCAGAACCGCCCCAAGACCCACACTCCCAAGAGCGGCGAGAAACTGATCGTGATCGAGCTTCAGGTGCGCAATGGCCAGAAAGAGCAGAGCTATCTGGATCTGAATCTAGCGGACAACAAAATTGTCACCGCCCTCACGGACTCTGAGGCGCACAGCTACCCCATCCGTATGTACGACATGCGCACCGGCAGCGGCCAGCCCTTTGGCGGCGGCGGAAACTGGGATCAGTCCGAGAGCATTCTCCCCGGCGCAGCCTACGACTTTGTCGCCATTGCCCGTGTTCCCAAAGACTTCACGCCACAGGATCTCATCTTCACGCTGTGCTATGCAAAGCCAGCAACTCCCAAAAAATACAGCAACTTTAGAGTTACTTTGGTTAAGGAGTAAAAACAATGAATATTTCACGACGGAGTTTATTGCTCTCTGCAGGAGGCGGACTGCTTGCCAGTGAGGCACACGGCCAGATTGATCGTGGCTCGCTGGGGGATATTTCTGGGGTGGCAGGACGACCAGAGCCGCTTGGCCCGGTGCTTCGCCGAATCAATGTTGCTTCCCTTAAACAGATTCGCCGCTCACAGCTCCCGGACAGTCTTACGGCAGCCGCGATTCGGCTTCCCGATGGCGATGTGATTCGGCTGATTAACGAGGCTGCCCTACCTCCACCTAATCCAACGCTTCCTCGTATTCGCTCCCGGGAGATTTCTATCACTTTTCAGTTAGCACAGCCCGCTGTTACCTGGTGGAAAGCTATTAAGATCGTCACCTTTCAGGCGCGTGATGGGGAGGTGGTTAATTTGAACGATCTGCCGATTCGGAAATTTACGGAAAGAGAGCTTGAGGGCAGTAATCGTCGTGTCAATTTCCGTATCAAAGAGTGGGATCTGTTTTCAAGTGGTGTAAATAGTGATCGTCTAGGAGGGATTATCTTTTCGAAGGCCAAAGTCCTGGGAGCCCACACGGATATGTACTTCCTCGATGGCGTGGAACTTGCCAGTTTTGGAGGCCGAATCCTCAACATTATCTGGGAAAAAGACTGAGCATTAGGAAACAATGAAAATAAACATACAGACTCCAGGAAACATCCTGCTGGCTTCTCTGAGTTTTGCAGCCCTCCTCGCACTCGCACTGCCTACACACGCTCAGGTCTACAAATCCTGGGCGGCGGCGACGGGCTTTTCCGGCGTTCCAGTGACAGAGTTTCATAGTGGGCTGGGCCTCGTTTCATCAGCCCGAACCTCTGCGACCTCGCCGATGGGCGGGACGGGGATCGCGTATGGTTACTCTTGGACAGAAGTCGGAAAGCTTCATGTGCTTGCTGAGACGCGCACGGATAGCCTGAGCCTTGCGGTGGGGAGCGACCAGAACGTTGCGTTTAGCGGCAGAGATAACACGGGCTCGTTTGACACCAGCGCACCGGGGTTTTATGCCACGGCGGCGCAGTTTGTGGTGGACGATCTGGTAATCCCCGGCGTCGGTGCGGCGACTATAAGCACGAACATGGATCTGCACGCAATCTTAGACACAACGGCGGCAACAGCTCTGGGGAACTTCACTTCGGAGGGCGGGTTCTACATCGGCTTTACCGTTAGCCAAGGTGGCGCAGGGATCGGAACCGGCTCGCTGAAGGTCAGCCGCAACTCTGCGGGAGTGACCACGAACACAGGGAGCGGGCTTTTGCCTGCCTTGGGCGCGGTGACACCGACAATCTCCACTCTCTACACCACGGGAAACTTCACGGTAGCCAAGGGAGTACCCGTCAAGATGGACTGGTTCCTGAGTGCCTACGGGATTGCCTTCACCAACGGCGGTAATGCGACCACCGCAAAAACGGACATGAATAGCACGTTCTCCTGGGCGACCTCGGGGCCGGTCTTCAATATCGCAGGCGGCGGCACGGCAAGCTCCGCACAGGGTGGCATTAGCAACAATCTTTTCGGTGGAGGAGGGGCGAGTGCCCCTGAGCCGACGAGTGTGGCGTTTCTCATGTTGGGATCTACCTTGGTCCTCATTAAAAATCAGCGACAGAAAGCGTAATACCTCGTGCAGACACAGATAGCTCTCGTTCTCTCGGTAGCAGCTCTGGCGACTGCTGCTCCCACTCAGGCACAGACCAGTGTGGTACATACCGCAACAAAAGCCAATCTCTCCAATAACTTCACGACACTGGAGACACTCGGGGCGGGTGATGCGAGTGCTCTCTTGTTGGTTACCTCGAACTGGTCGCCGGAGACGGGAAGCGGGGTCTATGTGAAGGCTCCTCTCGGGGTGTTCTACAACGCGGGGAAGTGGGCGATCTTCACGCAGGATCAGAGCGCTCTGCCCGAGAACACCGCCTTCAATGTGGAGGTTTTCAAGGCCGATGCCAACCACTTTGTGCACCGTGCCAGCAAGACCAATACTAGTGGGGCTCTGACCACGCTCACGCACCCAGCTTTAGATAGCAAGCCAGATGCGGTGTTTTTTGTGACGCCCAACTGGAATCCGGGTGGGCAGGGAGGGATCTATAACCCGCATCCCGTGGCGCTGGTCTACCAGACAAAGCTACGTAAGTGGGCCATTGCAAACACGGATAGCACAGACCTTCCCGACGGTGTCGCTTTTAATGTGATCATCGAACCCGGTGAGCGTCACACGGCAAGCAAGAACAACACGACCCAGAACTACACGCGCACCGAGATCAAGAAGCGAGCAGCACGGGTGCAGGCCACTCCAGTGTTTTCCGGCAAGCTCACTCCAACCGGTGTTTTCTATAGTGGGGGAGAGTGGTCGGTCTTTACCCAGGATCAGAGCCCCCTTCCGGATGGCCTTGCGTTTAATCTGCGGACGCCTGAGTCTGCCGCACCACTTCTGGGTACCACCTTGGTGCAGGCGGGGCAAATCGCGGAGGTTGCGCTCTTTACAGACTTGACCTTCGAGACAGGCGGGGCGGGCTGGAAGGTGGAGACGAGCTTCCCCTACGGCACACGTGAGGTCTTTGCGGCGCGGGACGGTGATATGGTTCCACAGCCTCCCGCGAGCATGCCTCTGGGGGGGGACTACTGGCAACCGCCCGCAGCCACAACACTATTGGGGCGTGGAGGCAGTGGCCGTGGCTACTTTGATAGCGGCATTCCACGGCAAGGGATGCGCAGTGTGAGCTGGGAGGGAAGCGCAACGTCAAATGCCTTTGTGCTGAGTAAGCCCTTTCTACAGTTCAAGGTTGGTGGACAGCCCGATGCTCAGGTGGCCGTGGAACTCCAGGTTCAGGAGCCCTCGGGGGGCTTTACCACGGTTAAAAGTGCCCGTGGCAGCTCGCCGGATGGATTTCTGCAACGTGTTGTCTGGGAGGTGCGGGCGCAGCAGGGCCGTAGAGCCCGACTTCTCATTCGGGATCAGGCCTCCACAAGCTTTATTGCCGCTGATGACTTCCAGCTTAGTGATACCGATCAGGCTCCTTCCGCTCCGGTCACCCCTCCCGCACTCTGGGGCTTTGCCGATACGCACGCGCATCCGGCGGCGCACTTGGCGTTTGGCGGGCAGACCTACTGGGGTGACCCCACCTGGGACCCTGTCAGGGGACTAACGCCCGAGACCACGCTACTAGACTGCACACCAGGACATGGCTTGGGAGGTACAGGGCTTCGTGATGCTGGGGAGGGACTGGATATTCTCGGGAGCCTGATCTGGCCAGGGATCAATGCGCTTGGGTCTCTGCTCTACAATGGGGCCGCGAGCATTGTCGGGGTGCATGAGGCACCCTCGGACACGCTGGGGAGTGTCCTGGCAAACCTCCCGGTGATTCCTCATGATCGGATCAGCCGCCTCTCGCTCAACGCGGTGGAGCAGTCTGGAGGACACGGTACCAATGGCAGTGAGGCGCGGAAGCTGCGCGACTGGCCCCGGCACAACAGCCGCACCCATCAGCACATGCACGAAGCCTGGATCAAGCGCTCCTACGATGGCGGACTGCGGCTAATGGTAGCTCATGTGGTGGAGACGGAGCTGATTGCCAACCTCAACCCCAAGCCGAACTTTGGTGCACTGAACAACCGCACGGCGGTGGAGCGGCAGGTGGCTTGGATCAAGCAGATGGCGGCGCGGCACAGCACCTGGATGGAGATCGCCTACACGCCTGCCGATGCTCGGCGCATTATCGGCCAGAACAAGCTGGCTCTCGTGCTGGGGGTGGAGGTAGACCATCTCGGCGACTTTGGGCGGCCCGGTGGCCCGGAAGCCTCTGAGGCTAACGTCCGCGCCTATTTCAATGAGCTCCAGCGGCTTGGGGTTCGCCATCTCTACTCGATTCACTTCGCGGACAATCCCTTTGGAGCCTGCTCGCTCTACAACCCGATCTTTGATCTGAATCACTTTGTGCTCACCGGAACAATGCACCAGGTGCGGGAGGGGGCCGACTCCGGGGTGTTCTACAAGTCCGTGATGGGGATGTCGGATCTCTTTGGTGCCGCAGATCGTGACCTGCGGCGAGGGCAGCTACGGGATGCCGTACGCACCAAGGGGCTCGAAAATATTCGGCTCAACGGGGGCCTCAATGTCCCGATGGGGCCTGCGCTGGATGCTGTCTTTGCCTTTGAGGACGCGCACCGCGCCGACTTTGCGGGAGCCAACCGCAGCCGTCACGGGTTTCTGAATGCCAGTGGCCTCAACCCGCTCGGAGAGTTTTTTCTTCGAGAGGTGATTGCACGGGGAATGATTCTCGATGTGGATCACCTAAGCGATCTGGCGCTGGAGCGAACCCTGACGATCTGTGAGGCCGAGGTGACAGGCTCACCGGATGGGCGTGGCTACCCGCTCGTGGCCGGACACACAACATTTCGTGCCCTCTCGCTCACGCCGGGCTACCCCCTCTTCGACGATCACACGACGGCGCACGAAGGCGACAAGTCCGAGCGTGCGGTCGAGCGTCTCCGAGCACTGGGAGGGATGGTCTCACCGATCATGGCGGGCAAGGCTGTTAAACCGCTTGCCGGAAGCAGTGTCCCCAACGACTGCCCCGACTCGTCCTCGTCGTTTGCCCAGCAGTATCTCTATGGCGTGCAAAAAATGGGGGGGGCTGGGGTGGGTCTGGCAACGGATATGGCGCTCAACGGTGCATTTGGTCCGCGCTTCGGCCCAGGAGCTGCCCACAGTGTCGCGGGGCACGCTGCGCCGAACTGGCTCCAAGGCTACGACCATGAGCGGGAGCGGTACTCTCCACCGATTATTCCCGCCCTCGCCAGTGCCTGGCAACAAGTCTGGTTTGGGCAGAACAACCCCGTGGCCTACCGAACCCCACTCAGTGACTGGGGCGGCTATCGCTGGGAGCATGAGGGTGGCTACACCCAGCGCGAGCGAGACACGTTCTGTGCCCTCGCTGCTTTCTTCGCCGGAGAGAGCGCCGAAACCTTCGAGCGAAAAGTGGCCGATTTCTGGCAGATGCCCGTCTATGGGTTCCTCTCGGCAATCGGGGCCACTCTGCGCGATAGTCCCGCGACCTTTGGTCTGGGCCCTGCGCTCGATGGTCGCCGTAAGTGGATGATCAACGTGATGAAAGGCTTCAGCCGCAATAGTGTTGCGGAGATCAGCGCTCCCCTCCTCGGAGACTCGTTTAAGGGGCCGGATATTGAGCTGGCTGCGCTGGATGTCAAGCAAGGTCGAGGCCCCCGTCGCCGCGATGAGCTGCCCGTGCGGACAGGCACACCCCAATTTGACTATGACTTCTACTTCACGTGCCATCAGGTGCTGAGTAAGGTTCATGGGCAGATGAAGAAAGTGAAAGAGGCCAGTCGTGTACCCCTAGAGCGGAGCACGCTAGGCACGCGCCAGTTTGACTTTAACTTTGATGGCCTGGCGCACTACGGCATGCTCCCGGACATGCTCCAGGACATGAAGAACAATGGCATGACTGCCCGTGAGCTTGCTCCTCTTTTTCGTTCGGCGGAGGACTATGTCTTGCTGTGGGAGCGTTGCCAGAACTTCACCAGTGGTGCAAAGCTTCAGCGGGCCATCACCAACCCAAACCTTAAAAATTTGGGGCGCTAGACTCTTCGAGCACCAAGGAGGCAACAGATCATCCCATCGGGATAAAAGATGCTACCAACGCTGAGTTCCGCACTCCGGGGGATTTTAGGAGACACGCATAAACACCAGTTTTGGCATATAGGAGAAATCGGTATGAATCTTGCCAATGTTGCTGATTTGCTAGTCACTGATTTATTCCAAAATTATATTATCGGACTGGCTATGGGTTTTATCACGTTGATAACTCCTTCATTTGAAGGCGTAACCAACATCGCTGACATTCCTGATTATGTCCACGAAGCATAATCAAGAAACGCTCCACCAAATCATCCTCGATACCCGCATGAACACCACAAGAT
>NZ_JANNYP010000522.1:0-13948 GCF_031410135.1 Armatimonas sp.
CAACTTTAGCCTCTTTGCGAAGCGCCTGGAGAGCCTGCTCATAGGGGGGCTTGCTCTCCGCTTCCCAGGTGCTCTCGAGCTCTCTAGCTCTTGGCAGCCAGCGCAAAGGGAGCTCGTTGTAGTCGTCGCGCTGGATGCCGATGTCTTCTGGGTTAATCAGTGCTAAGCAGGATTGAAAAAATATAGCAACGTTTTCGTTTCAGGTATTCTGTAGATATGGGATGGTTACGAAAAACGCCCCTGGAAGAACAACAGCAAGAGCAACTTTACGGCTTGGCTCGCTCCTCAAAGAGAAGTCACGCCGATAGAGCACGAGCTATTCTGATGACCTACCAGGGGCAAACTGCAGAGCAAATTGCGGACGTACTGATTGTCAGAGCGCAAAGTGTTAGACGATGGCGAATGCGATTTGCAAGGCAGGGGGTCGAGGGCTTGAAAGATAAACCCAGGAGTGGACGACCTCCTCTCAAGCGAGAAGCTGCTCTGAGTGTCGTACCCGAAAAACTTCAGAGCGTTAACCAGAGCTTGACCTGTCCACGCTTGGTGCAAGATGTTCAGAAGCAAACGGGAGTTACTCTGACAGCCAATTACCTGACCCATATTCTAAAAAAAGGGGTTGGGCCTACCGACGACCTCGTCACTGCCTCAACCATAGACAGGATAAACAAGCCGTAGAGCGCAGTGGTCTTCGTCTACTTTTGATGCAACAGCAAGCCCGAGCAGGTGATATTGTCCTTCTCTACCAGGATGAATCTGAGGCACTCACTCACCCCTACCTGAGTCGGCTTTGGGCTAAGCGGGGAGCCGATTTACGAGTCGAAGCTCCCGGCAAAGCTCTAAAATGTGCGATGTTGGGAGTTCGGGAGTCCGTTAGGGCTTTTCAGAAAATAACTTGTCTGTTCACAGTGCCTGCCATCATCTAAAATGGCTGGCAAAAATGGATAATTTAATCTTTGGCGACCTCTTACCGGTGAACTGACGGTTCATACAAGTCGTACCAAACGCAGCACTGACTTCATCGCTCTTTTGGAGAAGATAGATGTTCTGTACGGGCCAGGCACGCGAGTCAATCCTGTACCCGTGGTTCTTGTTCTGGACAATGGGCCTATCCATACCAGTCGAGTCAGTCAGGTGGCGCTTGCTTCTCGTCCTTGGCTGACAGTAGAATGGCTCCCCAAGTATGCTCCTGAATTGAACGCCATTGAACGTGACTGGCTTTGGCTCAAGCGCGATTGGTTAGCCAACCAGCTCTTTGGTAGTTTCGAGCAACTGGAGCGCCGCATTCACTGGTCGGTGGCTCAGATGAATGCAACGCGACTCGCTAAAACGTTGCTGAAATTAAACGAGGCTGCTTAGGCGAAGAGAGAGGCATGGAGCGTGGCGAAGAGAAAGGCCGAACGGAAGGCCGTGTAGCTGAGGCGCGTACTGTGATTCTGCGTCTGGGAACCAAGCGCTTCGGGGCGGCAAGCCCTGAGTCCGAGGCGGTACTGGAGGCGGCGGATATCGTGCGTCTGGAAATCTTCGTGGAGCGTCTGTTGGAAGTGGAGTCCTGGCAGGAGCTACTTGCTGAGTAGAGCGAGAGCTAAGACGAGGCAGAGAAGTCTCCCATCGGGTATACCCACTCTATGAAAACGCGAACTCTGGGCTCTCTTTCTGTCTCGGTCGTTGGGCTGGGCTGTAATAACTTTGGGATGCGCTGTGACCAAGCCGCGACGCAGCTTGTGGTGGATGCCGCGCTCGACTCTGGGATTAATTTCTTCGACACGGCGGATATCTACGGCGGAACCAACAGCGAGGTCTTTCTGGGCCAGGCGCTGGGCAAGCGCCGCAGCGAGGTTCTGATTGCCACGAAATTTGGAATCAAGATAGACGACGACCGCCCCGGCGGGGCGCGGCCTGAGTATATCGTCCAAGCCTGCGACGACTCCCTCCAGCGCCTCGGCACCGACTACATTGACCTCTACCAGATCCACCGCCCCGATGACACGGTGCCGATTGACGAGACACTGGGGGCGCTCCGTGAGCTGGTGGCGCAAGGGAAAGTGCGCGAATTGGGGTGCTCGAACTTCTCCGTGGCGCAACTTCGTGCTGCCGCCGAGACTCCAGGCCCGCGCTTCGTGAGTGTCCAGAACGAGTACAGCCTCTTTGCCCGCCAGCCCGAGACCGACGGGGTTCTGGCTGAGTGCGGTGCCACCAACACGGGCCTTCTTCCCTACTTTCCGCTTGCCAGTGGGATGCTCACGGGGAAGTACCGCAAGGGCCAGCCGCTCCCCGAAGGCACGAGAATCAACGCTGAGTCTCGCTGGCTCACCGACCAGAACTTAGAAAAAGTCGAAGCGCTCCTGGCCTTTGTGGAGTCACACAACCACTCACTTCTTGAGCTGGCAATCTCCTGGCTACTGGCAAAACCCGCTGTCTCCTCCGTGATCGCCGGAGCCACCAAGCCCGACCAGATCCACGCCAATGTCGCCGCGGCAGGCTGGGAACTCATAGCAGACGACCTAGCAGCGATAGACACACTGCTGACCTAAGAGAGCATTGCAGGGAGGCGTTGGACTGGGTACAATCCTGACTATGCCGGTCGCACTCGCGCCGCCTCCTACGGTACACGCCAATGACTTTGACGGTCCACTCGACCTGCTGCTGCACTTAGTGCGGCACGGACGCATGGATATCTTTGACCTGCCTGTCGCGGATCTCTGTGACCAGTATCTCGTGCACCTCAATGCAATGGAGACGCTGGATCTGGGGGTGGCCGGGGAGTTTCTCGTCATGGCGGCCACACTATTGGAGATAAAATCGCGCCTCTTGCTACCCGCGCCTCCCAAAGAGGAGAGCGAGGACGAGGGCGATAGCAATGTAGAAGACCCGCGTGCGGAGCTGGTGCGGCGGCTCCTAGAGTACAGCCAGTACCAGAGTATCGCCGAGTCGCTGCTCCAGCGCGAGGGGGAGATTCACCGCTCGTTCTTCCGCGATCCCCTGCCGTATTCGTCCGAGTATGCCCTGCCGCCCAAGTTTGGTGAGCTACCCGCCGATGCACTTCTGCAAGCCCTGGAGCGCATCCTCGCGGATGTGGGCGCGGGCGAGCGGCAGATTACCAGTGTCCGGCGCCAGAAGATCACGCTCCGCATGACGATGCGCTTGGTGCTAGGCCAGGTCGAAAAAGCAGGCGAAGAAGGGCTGGATTTAGAGGAACTGCTCCCCGTGCCGCCTTTTGAGATCATTGAGATAATCTTGCTGTTCTTAGCCCTCTTGGAGCTACTCAAACAGGGCTCGATAGATGTCCAGCAGGAGGCGTTCTGCACCCCCATCCGCCTGGTCTTTGTCCCCGAAGAAAGCCGCGAGACACTAGAGCGCACCCTAGAGACAGAAGAAAAAGAAGAGGCAGACAGATGAATGAGTTTGCAACACGTGTTACGGAGTGGCAACCATTTTACTACACTCTGAGTGGTGTCTCTGCAACAATGGCGGGGCTATTATTCACGTCACTGTCACTCAACCCCAAATTACTCAGCAACCACTATCTGAGGATGGTGTCACAGCAAGCGTTTTTGAATTTCTCCTTTCTGCTCTTACTTGGCCTGATGCTTCTGCAACCTCGCCAGCAGCCTCTTCGTCTTGCCCTCTCACTTTCTGTTCTAGGGACAATAGGTTTTTTTCGTCTCACATCAGTACTTGTCAATCTTCGCAAAGCGGGAGCAACAAGCACAGATGCACGGTGGGCTGCACGATTGATGGGAGTTTCCCTACTTGTCTTTGTGCTCTTACTACTTGTCGCCAGGTTAATCTACACGGGGCAAGCCGAGGCACTTCATTTATTACAAGGAATCACGGTGACACTACTCATTAGCACAGGCAAGCTCTGTTGGGAGCTTCTACAGCATGGCAAACAGGGACTAGAGGAGACTTTGGATCATGCGTAGCCTTTTGGGCATGGTAGAGGCACTGCTCTTTGTATCCGGCGATCCCCTCTCGCTCAAAGAGCTGAGTAAGGCGACCGAGTGGGATGAAGATGCCGTACGCGAGGCGCTCGATGAGCTACGCCTGCGCTATCAAGACGCCGACTCGGGCCTCCGAATCGTGGGCCTCGGCGAGGACACGTTCCAGCTTGCCACCCGGCCCGAGTACGGAGAGACAGTCGGCAAGCTCCTTGCGCCCCATGCCAACCGCCTCTCCAAGCCCGCCCTGGAGACGCTGACCATTGTCGCCTACCGCCAGCCCGCCACGGCAGCGGAGATCGAGGCCATCCGAGGCGTCTCCTGCGATGGCGTCCTCAAGACTCTCCAAGAGCGTGAGCTGATCTCCGAAGCGGGGCGTAAGCAAACCCCAGGACGACCGATTCTCTACGCCACCACGCCCGCGTTTCTCCACTACTTTGGCCTCACCAGCATTGATGATCTGCCTGCCCTCCCCGACGATGCCCCGACCGAGAGTGAGCAGCAGGCCGCACAACTCTCTCTGGAGGCTGCCAGCGCCCTATGAAACTTCTCTCTCTTCCTCTCGCACTTCTCTTGCTTTGTAGCGTCCCCAGCCTCGCACGTCCCGGACGCAAGGCTTCGCTCCGAAAACCTCCCCTCTACAAGACCGAGGCGGAGCACATTGCCTTGGTAAAGTCCGGCAAGCTTCCGGGCTACTTCAACAAAGCCGATCTCAGCAAGTCCCCGGTTCTCTCGGCTCCCAGTGCGCTCCTCATGGAGTACGATACGGGCGAGGTTCTCTACGAGTCCGCCGCCGATACGAAGCGCTATCCGGCCTCTACCACCAAGATCCTCACAGCCCTTCTCTTTGCCGAAAACACCAAGCCCGATGACATTGTCATGTGCACCGACCCTGCGGTGCTCAATGTCGAGCCCAGCTCGCTTCATATTAAGCTCAAGGAGCGTTTTCGGGCCGGGCAGCTCCTCTACGGTTTTCTCCTGCGCTCCGCCAACGATGGTGGCGTCGTTATCGCCGATCATGTTTCCGGCTCCGTTCCCGCTTTCGCCCAGAAGATGAACGAGCGAGCAGCGCAGATCGGGGCGACCAGTAGCCACTTTGTCAACCCACATGGGCTCCATGATCCCAACCACTACACCACCGCCCGTGACCTCGCTCTGATGACACGTATCGCGCTGCAAAACCCGCGCTTTGCGGATGCTGTCTCGATCCCACGGCGGACGATCAGCCGCTCGTTGAATTTTAAAGACCTCGTGGTGGAGTCGAAGGCAAAAAAGGGCTTTTACGATGTTGTCGCCGGAGCCGACGGGGTCAAGACCGGGTTTACCAATCCCGCCCGCCACTGCTATGTCGGCTCCGCAACCCGCAATGGTCGTCGGCTACTGGCCATCATCTTGGCAGCGCCTTCCAGCGGAGTCGGGGATGCCGTTCCCCTCATTGAGTGGGGATTTGCTCGCTACAGTGCCAAGACGGTCGCCGTTGAAGGGCAGCGGGCCGCGTGGGTGCCCACACGTCTTGGGACTGAGGGGCGCGTCGCGGCGCAGGCCAGCCAGACGCTACATGTGACACAAGATCGCCTGCACCCCACAAAGATCGAGACACGCATCGAGCCTACTGCCAACACGGCACCAATTCAGAAAGGCCAGGAAGTGGGAGCGCTTATCGTGCTTCGGGACGGCAAACAGATCGCCCGCGTCCCGCTCCAAGCCACACAAGCCATTCCACGCTCCGTGGTTCGGTCCACCAGTCGCAGTCCTTGGCTCTGGGTGACACTTGCAGGCGTGGGGGGCGCAACCCTGTTTATCCTTCGACAGCGCCAGCTCGCGCAAGCACGCCGCGCCCGTGCTCGCCGACGGCAAAAAACCATGCCACCGCCCATGCCGGACGATCTATCCCCCCAATACAACTTCCCATCTCAAAAACCATGATCTCAAAACCACGATTTTCTCTTCTTTTTGCCTTGCTGGCTATGCCCTCCCTTGCTCAAGCACAAGAAATACTCTACGATGCCTCTGGCGGACTTAAGATCAGCCAGTTTGGAGGATGGACTGTCTTCCCTACGGCTATTGAGAGCTTCTCCGCTGGCACAACGCTCATTGACACTAGTAGCATCAATAATATCCAGGGGGGATTTTCACGTCTTGATCAACCTCTCAACCGTACCACGGGCTATACCCTGGGATTTACAATGAAGGTAGATTCCGAGGTGCACGATGGGGTGAATGGCCCAAACCGCGCTGGTATTTCAGTGATCGCACTCAGTAGCGATCTCCTGGGAATCGAACTCGGCTTTTGGAGTGATCGTGTCTGGGCACAGTCCGGCCCAAGCTTTACCAAGGCAGAGGAGGCGTTGTTCAATACCACAACGGCCCTGACAGGCTATAGCCTCAAGATTAGCGGCACGACCTATCAACTCTCGGCCAACGGCACTCCCCTACTCTCAGGCCCTCTACGGGACTACTCCTCGGCGGGTACCGTCTATACCACACCGAATTTCCTGTTTTTCGGCGACAATACGACATCGGCACGTGGATCATTTCGCACATCGCAGGTCACTATGTCCGTGGCACCTGAGCCTGCCTCGCTGGGCCTCCTCTCGCTCGGGCTTCTCGGCGGGCTTTGGTACCGGCGGAAAAGTTAGGGCTCCCAGTCGGCGCGGCTGCCCATCGGAGCGGGAACGAGATTTGGGGAGGTGTCCAGCGCTTCGGTTCGGTTCGCGCTAAACGGAGCATCGGCGATGGAGTAGACCCACGCGGCAAAGGCAATCACGGCGAAGATGACCGTCGGTGTTCCTGGCGCGGGCTGGGTTAGTTTCATTCGGCCCATCGAAAATGCCCCGGCCAAGTGCTCAAAGAGTGCATCGCGATCCGGCAGGAGCAAGACAATGGAGGTGGCAACCACAAAGATGCTCAGCAGGATGCCGCCCTTGACGATCTGACCACAGTAAAACTGCCCCAGCCCTGGCACCAGGGAGAAGACCATGGTGAGCCCGGCGTGGCGTTTTCCCGACTGAGCGGTGCGGAGGACATTGAGGAGGTCTTCACTAGGCGCAAGCACGCCGCCCAAGCGCTCCATCGCGGCATGATCGGAGATGCGCACGGTTACCTCGCCCAGTTTTTTCTCGGCGGAGAGACGTTTTCCTCCCGAGAGCTCCAGCGCTTTTTCGTAGTGTTCTTTGGCCTGCTCTAAGCGCTCTTCGGCGGCCAGCAAGTCACCAAGCTGCTCGTAGACGGGCGCGGCGGCGGTGGGTGAGACATGAGGCGCGAGCACCATGGCTTGCTCCAGAGTCTTGCGGGCATCTCGAATCAGCGCACGGGCACGCTCGACATTGGCACGGGTGAGAAGCCGCTGAAGCTCCCGCTCCCGCGCTATGGGATCGTCGGGAATGGTGACCGAGGGGTGTACTACTGGCTTCCCCTCTTCCCGCGACGCAGGAGCAACAGGGGAAGAGGGGGCAGGGGGAGATGGAGATGGAGCCGCCTCCACGACAGGAGAATACTCCCCGATGGGTGGCGTATTGTGAGTCGGTGGCGTGACAAGCACGGTGCCGCAGGAGCCGCAGAACTTATTGGTTCTGGGGTTGCGTTCCCCACAGTTCGCACAGAAAATCGGCTTCTCCACCGACGGAGTCTCTACCACCTCGCTCATCGCTCAGCCACCTCACTCATGGCTTATTCGACGTCGTCCTCGTCGAGAGGTTCCACTTCCTGATCCGCTGCCGCGAAAAATGCTGCGTCATCGTCATCGTCGCCCTCGTCCTCACTCCAGTTTCCCTGCGCTTCTAGTCCTTCAGGGAGAACCGTGCCCGGAGTCGGAGGCAGTGCGCCTTTGGGCTGTGGCGTTGTCCAGAACTGCTCAAGCTTGTAGCGCTCACGCGCCTCTTCGCTCATCAGATGGACCACGATATCACCAAAGTCCATCAGCACCCACTCGACACTAGCCTCACCCTGAACATTAGGCTTGGTCATCCCCGGCTCGTCTTTGACACGCTCCAGGACATTCTCTGCCAGAGCACGCAAGTGCGGCGTGGACGTTGCGGTGACAATCAAAAAGAAATCCGCGACATTGACTTTCTCACGCAGATCAAGTAAAACGGGCTCGTGGCCCTTACGGTCTTCAATGGCGTCCAGAATAATCTGCGCCCGCTCTTTAGAATCTATATTTGTATTCGACATTTAGCCACTACTCTACCACGCGGTAGAGCCTTTTCTCCTCAATCAGCGCCACAACACTCTCGGGAACCAGGTAGCGAATCGAGCGACTTGCCTGCATCCGCTGACGAATTTCCGTGGACGAGATATCCAGCCCGTTCATCGCTGCAAAGATAATCCGTGGCTCTAGCTCGTCTGGAACCCCGATGCGCGCCTCGGCCTCCGACACTCCCGGACGATAAAACGCCACAAACTGTGCCAGCGCCAAACACGCCTCCGGTTCGCGCCACTTGCCAATATCGCGCACGGCATCGGTTCCGGTAAGGAAGTAGAGGTGCGCATCCCGAAATTCTTGGGCTAGCGCCCGGAGTGTCTCGACCGTGTAGCTGGTGCCCTCGCGCTCTAGCTCGCCAGTCCAGAGAGAAAAATGGGGATTTCCGGCAATTGCCCCACGCACCAGCTCGACCCGGAGCGCGGCAGGAGTAGAGGTATACCCTATTTTGAAGGGAGAGACTTTATTCGGGACAAACAGAATATGATCCAGCCCAAACCGCTCCCGTGCCTCCTCGGCAATCCGAAGATGCCCATAGTGAATGGGGTCAAATGTCCCCCCGAAGACACCAAGCTTTCTCATCGGTTAGGCAATGTCCCAGTCGCCCTCACCGATCTTCTGGCCGTTGCGGCGCTTCTCCCCAATCCGGTAGGCATCCAGCGCAATCAGCACACGCACAATCAGCAGCTCCAGCCCAAAGGCAGGCAGGCGCATCAGGCTCACGGCCACAAACGCCGCCAAGATGAGCAGCATTCCCTTCCCGACCTGACCATTGAGAAGCTGACCGACACCGGGAAAGAGAAACGAGAGAATCGCATGGACGGTGGAGTTGACCTCGCGAGTCTCCCCCTGCACGGCGGTCATGGTGCTCATGGTCTGCTGGAGCTGCGCTTGGCCCACACCCGCATGCACTTGGGCGATCTTGCGAACGGTGGCGCGAGGATCACGGACGCCATTGACACTCTGGCTCCACTCTTCTGTCACGGTGCTCTGGGTAAAACGTACGGGCGGTTTGTTTGCCGCCACGGGATCGCTCTCCAGGCTCAGGCCCGCTTTCGGGAGATCCGCACCGCAGTGGGTACAGAAAGAAAACCCGGCATTTTCGGGCGCAATCACACTCCCACACGAGGGACAGTTTTGAGGCGCAGCAGCCACTTTAGGCTTTGGTGTGGGGGCGATGGTCTCTGCAATGGTCTTGGCAGGGGTTGCTGGAGCGGGACGTGTCGCGCCTTTACGTGCCTGTTGGAGCAAGGCTGCCTGTCCCACTGCCTCGGCGGCATGCTCCGCTTCCCGCTGCTGTTGCTCATCGGCCTTGAGCTGCGGGGGAAGTGGAATACGCACTGTCTTGACGGCAGGCTCTTCTTCCTGCAAGATCAATCGCGAGCCGCCCGTGTTTTCATCCGCCACTTAACTTAAATTCCTCTCTCTCCATTATAGCACGCATGCCCCCCGCGCCTTAGGGAGATATGCTACACTGACATTTACTTAGACGAGCTAAATCTGAACTTCGATGCGCCTGACTGATAAATCTATTCTCTCCGAGCTGATCGTCCCTCTGCTGATCGGCTTGCTGGCATTTCTCTTGATGCTCGTCGGCAATACGCTCTTCGATCTTCTGGACCGGATGTTTCAGAATAAGTGGCCCGTGAGCTACGTGGCACGGGTGCTCCTCTTTAACATCCCGACGGTTCTGGTGCGCACGCTTCCTATTGCGGCAGCCGTGGGAGCCAGCCTTGCCACGAGTCGTCTGGCACGCGATGGCGAGCTCACGGCGCTCCGGGCCTCGGGGATCTCGCTACGCCGCGTCTTTGCGCCACTTGTCGTCGTGAGCCTGGGGATGAGTGCGGTGGGGATTTATCTTTTTGAGCGCGTGGTTCCCTGGGCCTGGCAGGAGCAGCGCGATGTCCAAAAGATGCTCTTCAATCTCCCCGAGAACGTCATCGAGACCGCCACGACGATCGAGAGCGACAACTATATCTTCAGCTTCGCAAGTGCCAAGAGCAAGAGAGACAAGCAAGGGCAGAAAGCCTTTATTGTCACCGACGCCACCATTGTGGAGCGCAACCCCGGGATGCCTGCCAAGCCGCCTCGTATCAGCACCGCCACGCGCGGCGAGTACAAAGCGCAGGGCTTTACGTTCTACAATGCCGCGGTCCATGCCTTTCTGCCCAACGGAAGCGCCGACTACGACCTGATCGCTGCTCGGGAAGAGATCTCCGTTAGTATGGACAAGACCAATGGCAACTTCCGCGTCACCGATGAGCAGCTCGAGAACTTGCCCAGTAGCGAGCTAATGAACCGTGCACGGCAGGAGCGCGATCCCAAGCGTGCCGTGATCTATCAGGTGAAGCGCTGGGGAAAGCTAGCCCTTCCCCTCATGTGCTTGCCCCTAGCGCTCTTTGCTGTCCCCCTCGCCATTCGCTTTGCCCGTGCGGGAACTTTTGCGGCCCTGATGCTCGCACTAATTATTGTCTTTCTGGCGATTGTTGCCCTAACACTCTCGGAGGCGGCGGCACTCAACCAGCTTCTGCCCCCGCTAGCAGGCGCACTGGCTCCGGCGGTGCTATTTACGCTTGCCGCGCTGACGTTTCTCAGAAAGATCGAATAGCTCCATGCGACTCTGTGACCGCTATCTTTTACGGGAGTTTACCCAGGCATTTTTTGTCGGGTTGGTCACGGCTGTGCTCCTCGTGGTGGCACTGCGCTTCCAGCAGGCGGTTCTCCAGCTCGCCCAGCAGCGTGCCCCGGTCTCGCAGCTCCTGAATCAGATTCTCTGGGACCTGCCCAATGTTCTGGAGATGGCGCTTCCCGTGGCGACTGCACTGGGGGCGGCTCTGGCCACAAACCGGCTGGCACGCGACAACGAGCTGACCGTACTACGCGGCACGGGGACATCGCTGGTGCGGCTCTTTTTGCCCTTTATTGTGCTAGGGATCTTTCTCGCCGGGCTTGGGCTCTACAATGCCAACACGCTTCAGCCTCTTGCGGTCACCAAGCGCGAGGCGCTCTCCGGGTTTTCGCAGAGCGCTATCGGGACATTCGAGCCCGCCCAAGCCACCCGAGGCGGAGCACAAAGCGAGTGGCTGATTCAGTTTGAGCGGGGTCAGAAGATCGGCGAGACTCTCTGGCGCATGGAGACGGTCAGCCTGATCCAAAACGCGCGAATTCTCCTTGCCCCCGAGGCCACCTACGACTCCAGTACGGGGCGCTGGACTCTGCAAATGGTCACCGAGCACCGCTACGACGGCCAAGGCAAGCTTCTCCAAGAGATCAAAGCCGCCACTCAAGTCGTCACGGCCCGTGCTGATTTCTCAGGAGTACTGCCGTTCTTCAGCGGTCAGCAGAGCTTTCAGAACCCACTCTCCTTTGAGAAACTCACCGAGGCGGCCACAAAAGAGGCGCGACGGGGGAACAAGAAAAAAGCGCTGGAGCTAGAGACCGCACGCTGGTTCAAGCTGGCACTCTCCAGCATGTGCGCTGTCTTTGCGCTCTGTGCGCCGCCCTTGTCCTTAAGATTTTCGAAGGCAGGGTCGTTTGCGGGGGTCTTACTCTCCGTGATTATCGTCTTTGTGGGCTGGAACACGGTTCTCTTAATGAAGTCCGTGGCGCTCTCCGGCTGGGTACCGCCCGTCTACTGTGCCTTCTCCACCCACCTGCTCTTTCTCCTAGCGGGCCTTTTTCTCTTGGTGAGGTCGGATTGATGCTTCCCCGTGTCCTTGCCCTCTCCAGCTCGACCGATAATGGGGGGTCACAGCGCCATGCGGTCACCCTTGCGGCGGCCTACCAGGCGGCGGGTGGTAGCGTGCAGCTTGCCTGCGCTCCCCAAAGCTTTATCGAGCATAGCAGTCACACTGCCCACGTCCCCACGCTTCCCTTCGCGCTACGCAATAGCGGTGATCTGAGAGCGACGCTACGTCTGGCACGACTGGTGCGTCAGAGCCGGGCCCAGGTGCTCCACAGCCATGCCCGTCGAGACTTTGTCACCGCGACTCTAGCAGGGCGACTGACGGGCTGCCCCGTCGCTCTCCATGTCCATGTGGTACGCCCTCTGGGGGAGCCCCACCGGTTAGCGGGTCAGTTCTTCAACCAGGTCGCCGCTATCATCGCGGTCTCGGAGTACACCAAACAAGAGCTAGAGCGCTGGCACGCACTAAAACCAGGCCTCGTGCGGCGCATCTATAATGGGGTGGAGATACCAATATTTACGGCGAAAACCACACACCGTCCCCCAAACAATGGCCTTGTCATCGGGATGGTGGGACGGCTCAGTACCAAGGGCCAGAGCGCTTTCTTGCCCGTCGGCAAGCGCCTCGTCGCGGAGTTCCCGACTCTTCGCTTTGTTTTTGTTGGCCCGGATGCCTCGGAGCTAACCTACGCACAGTTCCGCCAGCAGCTCATGATGCATGAGCTCCATAATCGCAGTACCCTTGTGGGGATCAGCGACCAAATCCCCGATATCCTGGCGACGCTCGACATTCTCGTCCACCTTCCCACGGACGAAGCCTTTGGTCTCGCCCTTGTCGAGGCGGCGGCAGCGGGCCTTCCGGTGGTTGCGACCCAGATCGGGGGATGCCAGGAAGTGGTGTGCGAGGGTAAGACCGGCTTTCTGATTCCTCTCGGGGAAGATACGCTGCTTCAGACCCGCCTCCATCAGCTCCTCGAAGATCCCTGCTTGCGCCTGCGCCTTGGCCAAGCAGGTCAGCAACGAGTGCAGCGCGAGTTCTGCGCCGAGCGCCAGCGCAACGACCTGTGTGCTCTCTACGAGGAAATTGCCCGATGAGCATCCGCCCCATTCCGATCCTGATGTACCACGCCGTCGAAACGACAGAGCGCTCCGACAAGTACAAGCACTTCTATGTCACCGCCAAAGAGCTTCAGCGCCAGATTAAAGAGCTAAAAGCACGCGGCTACCAGGCTATCTCTTTGGATCAGCTCGTGGCGGGGCTCGCCGGTGGCCCGCTGCCTGCCAAGCCCGTTGTCCTGACCTTTGATGATGGCTACCAGAATGTCTTGACCAATGTGCACCCGACTCTCTCAGAAGCCAACTGGCCCTACGCGATCTATCTGGTGAGTGAGCGGCTGGGAGGGCGCAACGAGTGGGTGGAGGCGGAGGGCTACGACGCAACGCCTCTGCTCACTGAAGATGAAATCCGAGAGCTGGCCCAGAGCCCGCTTGTCACGTTGGGAGCGCACACGGCAACCCATCCCAAGCTCGACCAGCTCTCGCTCGACACCGCCCGCTCCGAGATCTTCCGCTCCAAGCAGCAGCTTGAAGAGACGTTCCAGCGCCCGATGCAGCATTTTTGCTATCCCTACGGACACTTCAACAACTCTGTAGTGGCGCTGGTGCGCGAGGCGGGCTATCTCACCGCCACCACCACCCAGCACGGGCGGGTACAAGAGAGCGGCGAGGACTTACTGCGCCTACCCCGCGTCTCGATCTACCACGTCCCCGCGTTCTCCCTCACCTATGGCCCTGGTGCCCTCAACTTCCGCTGGCGCGTCGAGAGCCGGAAAGATAAACGCGAATTGGGCTAGGCTTCCGTGAACCAGCGGAGTGGATTCAGAGATCTAGGAATGACTGGCACTTGGACTTCATTGAGATCCCGATCGAAGATAACCTGCCCTTTGCCATTGTTCAAGTCCCCCAAGATCCGTAGGCCATCGGGAGAGAACTGGTACATCTCTACCCCGGTTCGCAACAAACTGATTTGGGTGTGACTCATTTTGGTTGAAGGAGTTGGGGGTGGCAATTTCAGGCATAATGTCTGTACCACAAAAATAACGCCAGGAGACTGCCATGACCCCC
>NZ_JANNYP010000523.1:0-9260 GCF_031410135.1 Armatimonas sp.
TGGTCTCCCCACTACCATCGGGCGGTAGCCAGAAAAAATCTTGGGTTGTCGCGACGCTTTTTCTGTGACGGCTACGTCTTTATGAGTGGGATGAACGATGACACGATTCGTGAGCTGATCGGGCCGTATGTAGACGACGACCTACCAACTGAGGCGAAGCGCCGGGTTGAGGAGGCAATTCTTGCTTCCCCGGAGCTGGCCTGGGAGGTGCAGTCGCTCAAGATCACCCGTGAGAGACTCCGCACCGATGCCGGGGAAGTTGTGGCGTCGGATGCGTTTCGTGCTCGTACACTGCGAGCACTCTACGCCGATAATCCTCACCTTCAGACCGAAGACACAGAAACAAAACACCAAGAAGCCGGGCAGTTCACGCTGCCCATTAAACTATAGCCCTCCTCCCCCTGCCCCTCCTCCCAATCCTGGGAGGAGGGGAAAAGAGGGGAGCCGGAACCTGAATTTCTCTCCCCTCTGCCAATCCTGCCTCCGCAGGGTTGGGAGGAGGGGCAGGGGGAGGAGGGATTCGGGGAGGAGGGTGGAGAAAACCATGCAAGCAATTACCGCACGAAAAGACCTTTACGAGGCCATTCAGACCGTCGGACGCGCCGTTTCAGGACGCTCGACCCTACCGATCCTCTCGCACATTTTAGTGACGCCACAGGGCGGCAGTACACTCAAGCTGACCGCCACCGACCTGGAGATGTGGGTGGAGTGCTCGCTCACCGCGCGTATCCAGGCGGGCTTGGGCGACATGGAAGAGGCAGGAGGCTTCACGGTGCCCTCACGCTACTTCACCGAGATTCTGGGCGCACTCCCTGAAGCCGATGTGGTGCTAGATCGACCCGATGGCGGCAATAAAACCCAGCTGCGCTGTGGCCGCTCCGACTATAGCCTGCTCGGGCTGCCTGCGGAGGAGTTTCCGGCCCTTCCTGATGTCGAGCCCACGGCCACGATCACCATGAACGGTGCCGTGCTCAAGGCGATGATCAAGCAAGTCGCCTTTGCCGTCTCCACCGACGAGACCCGCGTAATCCTGACGGGCGTTCTGTTTATCTTCAACGGGCCGCAGATCAAGATGGTCGCTACCGACACCCACCGGCTCGCCGTTCGTGGTGGCGTGGCGTCGGCAGGCGAAGGCCAAGGCCAGGCCGTGCTCCCAGCGCGCGCCATGAACGAGATCAGCCGCCTGGCAGGCGACGACGACGAGGTGGTGATTGCGCTGGCGCAGGGGCAGGCTCGCTTTGAAGTCAACAAGAAAAATTCCAACGGCGATACGCTGGCCACCACGACCCTGATCACCCGCCTGATCGAGGGCCAATTCCCCAACTACGAGCGTGTGATCCCCGGTGGCCACGAGCGCAAGCTGACACTAGAGACCGCTGAGTTCCAGAAAGCCGTCAAGCGCGTCGCCATTGTCGCCCGTGAGAACGCCAACCGGATTGTCCTAGAGACCCAGGGCGCACAGCTCGCGATGTCTGCTGAGGCTGGAACGGTGGGATCAGCACGCGATGAGATCGAAGTGGCACGCGAGGGCGATGACATTCAGATCGCCTTCAACGCCAAGTATCTAGGCGATGTGCTCGCTGCCATCGAGACCGAAGGCGTCGTGCTAGAGCTCACCGAGCCCCTGCGCCCCGGCATCCTGCGTCCGATTGGCGACAACGCCGCCGACTACCTGTGCGTCCTCATGCCCATGCAGGTTATCTAGGCCGAAGCGTGATGTGGTAAGCCGGGGGCGATTCTGCTCCCGGCTTTTTATTTCTGCTCGGGCTTTTCGGGCAAAAGCTCTGGGTTTTTCTGTATAGCGTAGGCACCAAGGCTAACCAGGCAAAATATCACCCCAAAAATGATGGTGGGTATAGCACGGTACTGGTGGCGACCGGGGGAGTCATAGGCCAGTATCCCCAGAACGATGAGCAGAACCCCCACTGCCCCAATACCCAAAGAACCGAGTCCCTCCCAGCGGATCTTGTAGTTTGCCACAAGCTGCTCCGACTTGCTGAGCTCCGCGAACTGCTCAAGCTGCTCAATGGAGTCGCCGTGTCGGATGCGGCGAAACTCCCGCCACGTCCACTTGCCCAGAAGCCCCGCCAGGATCAGCATGATGCTCAGGATCACCGCGTCTGAAAATATGGAGGAGAAGGAAGGGTGGGCGTGTGGAGACGCAACCGTCAGTGCGATGCCCCCGGCAACACAGCCAAGCACCCCCAGTGTTCCTAGAGCGACCCAGCCCCAGGACGCATTTTGGGGATAGCTCAATGTGTCTTTGAGGCGCTCCCCACGACAGGTGCGGCTGTAGCGGTTGAGGGCCGTAAAAAACAACCCCGTGATCGCGCCCAGGACAAAGGGATTGGTGGGAAGCTCGTGCCGGATAAACCAGTCGCCCAGTGTCCAGACCAGCATCTGGAGAAGCAGCATCCCCGCAAGAATCGTCCAGACGAGCGCATCTTGAGGGCGCAGAATGCGGTGAGGGTGTTTCGGTCGTTCTCGTTGGCTCTGGGTTTGCATGGGAGATGCCTTCGACGAAGGACAGGTATAATCCTGCCTATGGGACTGTTTATTGACGGGGCGATCATTCTGCTCTACTTCGCGGCTATCTCGGCCATTGGGCTCTACATGGGCCGCCGGGAGACGAACCTCAAGGACTTTGCGCTGGGGGGGCGGCAGATTCCGTGGTGGGCGGTGATGGCCTCGATCATTGCGGCAGAGACCAGCGCTGCGACGTTTCTGGGGGCTCCGGGCGAGGGCTTTGAGAAGCGGAGCTTGGCGTACGTGCAGCTCACGATTGGGGTGGTGCTGGGGCGCTGGGTGGTGGCGACGGTCTTCCTGAAGCCCTACTACGACTACAAGGTCTACACCGTCTACGACTATCTGGCGATTCGCTTTGGCCCCAAGACCAAGAGCTTTGTCTCGGGGCTGTTCTTGCTGATGCGCACGCTGGCCTCCGGGGCGCGGCTCTTCATTCCCTCCTTGGTGATGGTGCTAGCGTGGAAGCTTTTCTTCGAGCATGGCGGAACCACGGTCGCGTTCCAGCAGGTGGATACCGTCGGGCCGTATATTGTCGCGATCATCGTCCTGACCATTATTACGGCGTTCTACACCACCAAGGGCGGCATTAAAGCGGTGATCTGGACCGATGTGGTGCAGGCGTGCCTGATGTTTGGCTCCGCGCTGATCGCCATTGCGACTCTGCTCAACCATATTGGTGGCTTTGAGGCACTGCTGAAAGCTGTCCCCGCGATGAAAACCCATGAGGGCTATTTGGTTACCGGCTTCGAGCCAGACTTGGTGGCTGCCTGGCAGAAGGACAGTGGCCATGTCGGGGCGATGGGCTTTCTGGACTACATCAAGCTGATCTTCACCGGCGACTACACGATCTTCTCCGCACTCTTTGGGGCGACCATGATGAACATCGCCATGTTCGGCACCGACCAGGACATGGTGCAGCGCATGCTCACCGCCGAGACCCACCAGAAAGCGAAGCGAAGCCTCTTAACGGCGGCGTTTATGGACATCCCCATCGCCGCCGTCTTCACCTTTATCGGCATCCTGCTCTATGTCTACTACCAGCAGGTTCCGGCCAATATGCCCAAGGCGAACTCGGATATTTTTGGGGCGTATATCCTGAATGTAATGCCCGTCGGGATTCGCGGTTTGGTGCTAGCAGGTGTCTTTGCCACGGCGATGGGCTCGCTCTCGGCGGCGCTCAATGCCCTGGCCACCAGCGCCACCAACGACTGGTACGTTCCGGCGCTCGCACGGCGCGGCACGTACACCGACGAAAGAGTGATGGCGGGAGCGAAGGGCTTCACGGTGCTCTTTGCGGTTTTAATGGTGCTGGTCGCGAGTATCTTTGCCTACATGAAGGTGAAAAACCCCGAAATCCGCATCATTCCTGTGGTTCTGGGGATCGCGGGCTATATTGTCGGACCTATGCTGGGCGTTTTTCTCCTCGGGATGTTCACCAAGAACCGGGGCTCGGACAAGGGCAACATGATTGCCATTGCAGTCGGGCTACTAACGACGGGCTTTCTGGGGGATCTTCACATCAAAGTGCTGGATCCGCTGGGCATCAAAATTGCCCACCCCGAGTGGCTCCCACAAATCTCCTTTACTTGGTTTGCCCTGATCGGCTCGCTGACGGTGTTTCTCGTGGGGGTCTGGTTCAAAACCCCGCCCGAAGTCATCGCCGCCGCCAAGCGTAAGCGAGAGAATCTCGACACGGAAGATGATCAGCTGCCGCCCTCGATGCGGCCCGAGACCCAGGAGTAAGGGGCCATGGCCGCGTCACGCTACAAGTGGCTGGTCGTGGGCATGCTCTGGTTCATCTGCTTCTTTAACTATGCTGACCGCCTCGCAATCTTCTCGGTCTTCCCACTTCTGGAAAAAGAGCTGGGCTTCTCTAAGACCGAGCTCGGGGTGATCGGGGCGGCCTTTACGTGGGTTTATGCCCTCACTGCACCGTTTGCGGGGCATGTCGGGGATAAAATGCCGCGCAAGTGGGTGATTCTCGGCGGGCTCTATGTCTGGAGCTTAGTTACTGGGCTGACGGCCCACTGCACGAAAGTCATCCACTTCGTACTGGTGCGCGGCGCGGAGGGGCTGGGCGAGACGTTCTACTTTCCGGCATCAATGGCGCTCATCAGCGACTACCACAGCCCCAAGACGCGCTCGCGGGCTATTGGGCTCCACCAGACCAGTATCTATGCGGGGACGATTGCTGGTGGGGCGCTGGCGGGCTGGATGGGCGAGAAGTACGGCTGGTACTCGCCGTTCTGGGTGCTGGCCGGAGCCGGGATCGTGCTGGGGTTGGTTCTCCAGCGCTTTATCCGCGAGCCGCAGCGCAACCAAGCGGAGCGCGAGGAGCGGGCCACGGTGGAAGTAGAGGACGTTGAGGAGGTCGCGCAGGAGACACTCCCCATCGGGCAGTTTCTACGCGAGTTTGTCCGCACGAAAACGGCGGTCTTGCTGATCATCGCCTACTTTGGGGCGAACTTAGTGGGGCTGGTCTTTTTTACCTGGATGCCGACGTTTCTCAAGGAGAAGTTTCATCTGAACCTTGCGGTAGCGGGGCTGGGCGCGACTCTGTTTATCCAGCTTGCCAGCATGGGCGGCTCGGTGCTGGGCGGCGTGGTCGCGGACCGCTGGAGCCAGACCAATAAGGCGGGGCGGATTCTGGTGCAGGCATTTGCCGCGCTAGTCGGCGCGCCGTTTATCGTGCTGTGCGGCTGGACCCGCGATCCGTGGATGCTGATCCTGGCAATGTCGTGCTTCGGGCTCTGCAAGGGGATCTACGACTCCAACCTCACCGCCGCGTTTTATGATGTGATTAACCCCTCGCGCCGGAGCACGGCCACGGGCCTGATGAACCTGCTCGGCTGGCTCGGGGCGGGGCTGGGCTCGCTGGTGATCGGGGTAGCGGTAGACCAAGGCGCGACCATGAGCGCCGCGATCTCGTCCACGGGGCTGGTCTATCTGGGAGTGGCAGGTTTTCTCTTTGCCGCTGCCCGAACTCGGTTAGCGTAGGACTTCTTTCCAGTGCGCCGGGGTCGGCATGGGCTTGTAGGAAATGTTCAAGTCCGGCGTCTCCAGCTTCACGCCTTTCTGGAAGTGGCTGTCAATGCCATAGGCGAGAATCCCGGTGGTGAGGGTGGTGCGGGCGCTCGGGGCCGTGGGCTTGCCGGTGAGGTACATCTCCTCCAGCGCCCGCACGGTGGCGGAGAAGTGCTTCAGACGCGGAACCTCATCGAGAAAATACGACGCAGCGATGATCTCTTTCTTGCCCTTCTCACGGTAGCCAAAGGCAAACTCCTGGGAGTAGCCATTGGGCATCAGAACCGTCATGCGCTGCCCGTCGCGGTACTCAATGTCGTAGGCAAAGACATCCTGCGTAAAGTCCTGCGGCCTGCCGTTGGGCTTCTTCAGCGATGCCAGTGCAGCATCGGCGATATCTTTGGGCCAGCGCCCTTGGTTATGTGCCTCCCAGACCGCCGCGCCACTGAGCACCTGGACGCTCTTGACTCCCGTCTCGCCGCCACGCCGCTTCTCGACGATGTTCTGGCCGGTCTCTATGGAGTGAAACCCATACGACTCCAGGCCGCCGTAGCCGACCGCGATGACGTGGTCCAGGTGTGCGTTGTGCGGCAGGGGCACAAAGGGCTCGAACTTAGCAAAGGGCAGGCTGCTTCCCGCCATCCAGGGAATCTTAAGCGCGTTGATGGTCTGCCACATGTACTTGGCCCAGGCCCAGTTCCACGAGAGGTGCTTGTCGTTGAAAATCGGCACGACGCGGCCTGACTGCCGAAAGACACTCACGATCTGGTCGAAGAGCTCGCGGCGTGGGTAGAGCTGCTGGCCTTTCTCATTGAGCGGGTACGTTCCGTGCTCTCCAATCAGCACCACCCCGTCCACGGCCAGCGTGTCGCCGCCGCAGCAGAGCGCGGTCGCCACCGACGGGTAGAGCGGAACCCGGTGCTTCTTGGCGGTTGCTAGCCCAATATCGTTGCTCGCGATCTCCATGAGGTGCATGGAGACAACCTCACAGAGCGGGGGCTCGTAGTGGTCATCGAACTGCTTACCCTCTAAAAACTTGGTGCAGTAGCAGATTCCGTGGCTGGTCGCGCCGTACTGGGTTAGGATCACCGCGAGACGTGGCCTCGTCGCTCGAGCTTGGAAGGTATTCATCTTAAGACTGGTTTCGTGCTACGTGCCTAGGTTTCCTGCTACGAGAGACACTTCCACGGCTGCGACTTTGTACTCCGGACAACCCGTGACTCGGTCACAGACATCCCCGATCACAGCGTTGGTTGCGGTTTCCGGGAAGTGGAAGGAAAGAAAGACCGTGCCGGGGGCGACGCGCCGAGTGATGCGTGCTGTGGCTCTGGCAGTGCCCGTTGCGCTGGTGATCGTGACCGTTGAGCCATCAGGGATGTTTCGTGCGGCGGCGTCTTTGGGGTGCATCTCCAGGTAGTCCGCAGTCTCCAAGGTGACGTTGGGAGTGCGGCGGGTCATGGTTCCGGCGTTGTAGTGCTCGAGGACGCGCCCTGTGATAAGGGTCAGACTGCCGCCTTGGAGCGAGGGCGAGGGCAGGTACTCCACGCGGGTGAGCTTGCCTTGGCCCCGCGCGAAGCGCTCGGCATGGAGCAAGGGAGTGCCGGGATGCTCCGGGGTGGGCACGGGCCACTGGAGGCCGTCGCCCTGAAGCCGGTCGTAGGAGATTCCGGTGAAGGCGGGGATTGCTCGCGCGATCTCGTCCATGACTGCGGCTGGTGTCCGGGCTTCCTGCGGCCAGCCGGTTGCCTCCATCAGTGCCAGGAAAATAGCCCCATCGGTCTGTGCCTCGCCAGGAGCATCTACCACCTTGCGAACCCGCTGCACCCGTCGCTCCGCATTGGTGAAGGTTCCATTCTTCTCAAAGACGCAGGCTGCGGGCAAGACGACTGTGGCGCGCTGGGCGGTCTCCGAGAGAAACAGCTCCTGCACGACTAAGAACTCCAGGCTGTCCAGCGCGGCCAGAGTCCGCCCTGAGTCCGGGTCCGTCTGGGCGATATCCTCCCCGAAGATATAGAGCGCGGTGAGCTCACCCTGACGTGCGGCTTCGAGCATCTGAGGAATCGTCAGGCCGACACTCTCGGGAACGGCGCGCCCCCAGAGAGTGGCAAAACGCTCCCGAACGGCGGGATCGCTCACGGGGGCGTAGCCGGGGAGCATGTCGGGCTGGCAGCCCATGTCGGCGGCGCCTTGGACATTGTTCTGCCCCCGTAGCGGGTTAATCCCCACGCCCTCACGCCCCACTGCCCCGGCAAGAAGCGCCAGGTTGCAGAGGAGCATCACGCCCTCGCTGCCCTGGTAGTGCTCGGTCATCCCGAGGCCGTGCACCATCATCGGCTTTTCCACACTGCCGTAGTGCCGCGCCGCTTCCCGCACCCTTTGGGCCGGAACTCCCGTGACAGCTTCGAGCGCCTCGGGAGTTTGGGTGCGGATAAAGGGCTCGAACTCGTCCCAGCCCTCGGTGCGGGCGGCGACGAACTCCGTGTCGACAAGCCCTTCCTCAACCAGAGCGCAGGCGAGGCTATTGAGCAGCGGGACATTGGTGCCCGGCTTGAGCTGAAGGTGGAGATCCGCCAGCGTGGCCAGCTCCGTACGGCGAGGGTCAATGACGATCAGAAATGTCCCCATCAGAGCGGCTTGCTTGATCCGCGCTCCGATCACCGGGTGAGCATCCGTGGCATTGGAGCCGCTGACAAGAATGAGGTCCGCACGCTCAAGATCGGCGTAGCTATTGGTCGCCGCGCCCGTGCCAAACGAGGCGCGCATCCCCGCCGCCGTCGGCGCGTGGCAGACACGGGCGCAGCAGTCGACATTATTGGTGCCAAGCGCCCCTCGGAACCACTTCTGGAAGAGGTAGTTCTCCTCGTTGGTGGCTCGTGACGACGAGAGCCCGCCCACCTTACCGGGGCGGCTCTGAAACTCCTGCCCGATCCGCTCCAGGGCTTCCCCCCAGGAAGCAGGCACCAGCACACCGTCCTTGCGAATCAGAGGCGTCGTGAGGCGCTCCGGGTGTGCGACGAAGGCATGGGCATAGCGCCCCTTCACACACAGGTGCCCGTGGTTCACCGGTGACTCCGCGCCCTCGATCTGAACAATCTGATTGGTGGTAGGGTCTGCGTGAACCTCCAGCTGGCAGCCGACCCCACAGTAGCCACACGTCGTCTGCACGACCTTGAGCTCCGTGCGCCCGGCGGCCTTCTCGCGGTCAATGTCGGTGATAGCACCCGTAGGACAGGTGTCGGCGCAGGCGCCGCAGGAAACGCAGTCGGTCTCGGCGAAGGGAATCCCGCCCCAGGTGAGGTGGGAGCTCGCGCCACGACCTGCGACGGCATAGACAAACTGGCCCTGCACCTCCTCGCACGCACGGACACAGCGACGGCAGAGGATGCAGGCATCGGTGTCGAGGCGGAGATAGGGGTGGGAGGTGTCGGTTGGTGTCTCCCGAGGGGAGCGCACGCCCGTGTAGCGCGTGCCGTCCACGCCCCAGCGCTCCAGCACCTCCCCGACCCAGCCGCCGGGGCGAGCCTCCGTGCGCATCAGCTCCCCGAGATCCCGGCGGTAGGCGAGCAGACGCGGCGTCTCGGTCTGGATGTCCGTATTGTCGCGAGCTGGGGTGCTACAGGCAGCAACCAGCCGACCGTCCACCTCGACCAGGCAGGAGCGGCAGTGCCCGCCCGTGAAGAGCTTTTCGTCGTGGCAGAAGGCAGGAACCG
>NZ_JANNYP010000524.1:0-7462 GCF_031410135.1 Armatimonas sp.
CGATGCGAACGTTGCGCAGCTCCATCAGCGCCCGTCCTGGGGCATGTTGGGGTTGATCGGGTTCGGTGTCGCATTCGGCTCAGGAGTTGGTGCCGGTGTAGCCTGAAGTGAAGCAGGTGTTGGATTTTTCTGCTCCAGCACAGTACGTAGCGCCTTGAGCTCCTCGGCCTGCTTTTCCACTTTTTCCTCAAGGACAGCGAGGCGCTTCTCAACCGTCAGCGTTCCCTCGGGCACGGGAGTCGGGCTTGGGGTAGGAGCGGGTGTTGGGGCCGTCATTCCTGGCTTCTTGATGGGTTCAGCACGCTGGCGCGTAATCCAGTAGCTCACGCCCCCCAGCATCACCGCAGGAGCCAGTGAGACCAGGATCATCGTCAGGAGAGGCTTGTTTTGCTTCCCATCGGCCCGTGGCTCAAAGGCCTTGACCAGGCTGATCGAGAGCACATAGAGCCCCGCCATCGGGATCGCCATCATGATCATGGTCACGGGGTCGTTGGAAGGCACAAAGATCGCCGAGAGCGCCGCGATAACCACGACTGCATGCCGCCAGTACGTGGTCATCAGTGTCGAAGTCAGAATCCCAACACGTGCTAAGAAGAGCAAGATCACCGGAAGCTGAAAGGCGATTCCAAAGGCCAGAATAATCTTCATCGCCAGCAGAAGATACTTTGCCGCATCTTGTAGCAGCTCCGCCTTGGGGATCTCACTGATATAGCCGACCATCCAGTCAAAGGCGAGAGGCAGCACGGCGTAGCCCGTCCCGATTCCCGCCAGAAAGAGCAGCACGGAGAACGGGGCCAGAAACTTCACGGGCTCGCGCTCTTTCGCCGTGAGAGCAGGCTTGATAAAGCCCCAGAGCTCCATCACCAGCATTGGAAGCGTGATCGCAAGGCCCGCGAAAAAACTAACCTGAAGTTTCAGAAAAAAGGCATCCTGAACAGAGTCAAGCTTAATGACACCGATCACGTCGGCTTTCAGCAAGGCTCTCTGTAGAGGCTCATTGATCAGGTTGTAGAGTGGCTTGAAGAAGTTATAGGTGAGTACCATTCCCCCCACCAAATAGAGGATCGCACGAAAGATACGATTACGTAGCTCAGCCAGGTGCTCGACAAGCTCCATCTGACCATCGGTAGGGAGAGGTTTCTTTTTTCCAAATAGTGCCATAACAAGCTTTATTATATCGGCGAAAAAAGACCCCTCTGAAATTTCAGAGAGGTCTTACGAAAGGGGCTAAAAACGACTATTTTTTAATCGTCGCCGCCGCGGTTTTCACCACAGGGGCAGGAACCACAAGCTCCACAACTGTAGTGGAACGGAACTTGGCAGGAACCTTAGGAGATTCCATTTGCTGGCCAGACTGCATACCACCAAAGCCAGCCCCATCACCGCCGCCCATGCCGCCAGGCCCACCGGGTCGTCCTCCGCCCATGCTGCCCATTCCAGCGGCACCAGGCATGGACTTCCCCCCCCCCATTCCACCTGGGCCACTCATCATGCCGCCCATACCTTCACCGTCGCCACCCATCATGCCGCCCATGCCACCACCGACACCGGCCTGTGGAACCATCGCGCCGAGGATATCTGAGGGTGCATCCCCCTCGACTTCGGTGATTGTCTCTGTCTTGATGATCTTGCCTGCCTTATAGCTAAACCAGATCGTGCGATCCATCTTGACCTTGGCTTTTTCGATCTTACCCGCGCCGCCAAAAATCTGGACATTAGCTCGCTGCGTAAAGGTCTGGTGGATCTTGGCACACTGGTAACCGCTCTCCCACTCCAGGCCTTCCAGAGTATTATCTACCGTCACCATGGTCGGCGTATCTAGTGTTGCCCATTCTAGGAGCAAGGGGGCTCGTGTTGTCCACTTCTGACCGACGCGGCGCTTCCCACCCAGCTCAATCATAGGCAGAGCAACATAGGCTCCGGGACGTGCTCCATTGGCAATACCAGGATCCAGAACTTTCCCTGAGGAGTTGACAGAGCGGTAGCGCGATTTGAAATCATAGATATCTTGCAGACGAGCGGAGCCGCCTGCGGAGATTATGGTTCCATCTTGAACGCGATCGCGAATAAAGAAATCGCTGGCTGCTAGCCGATCTTCGGTGGTACGGATGTAGTTTGCCTTGACGGTCTGAACGGGAATGCGGTAAGGACCGGCAACATCACCATTGCCAAAGGGACTTGCTCCCCCGCCGCCCATCATTCCTCCCATACCACCGTCGCCGCCCATCATGCCACCTTGGCCCATGCCACCAGGCATACCACCTGGGCCGCCCATCATGCCACCTTGGCTCATGCCGCCAGGGCCGCCGGAGCCACCCATCATGCCGCGACCACCACGACCCATGCCGGGGCCACCGCCCATGCCTTCACCGTCGCCACCCATCATGCCACCAGGGCCACCCGCCATCCCGCCCATCGTACCGCCACCACCCATACCACGTCCCTGGGAGGAGTAGCCACTGCGGCGCTGGCCCATCACGGTGTTCGTGGGGACTTTGACATCATTGACATACTCAAGATCAGTGCGTTGTTTGTACTGAACCTGCTCACCTACGGCAAACCGGTAGGCGAGTGTAATTCCATCGGAGGGCATGCGCAGGTCACCACGATTGTTCACCGTCAGGGTCAGAGTCTGCTTGCCGAGCTTCTTGTTACCCGCATCGTAGGCGATCAGCTCCAGCGTATGCGGACCGTCATCCACACCATCAAGGATCACGTCTTTTTCCGTATCACGGACCTTGGCTTTGGTATTCCACAGGAGAGTTACCATCATCCCGGCCTTGTCGGTAACAATAAAATCAGTATTGACAGCTTGCCCCTGCGTCGGCACCATTACCCCGGCGCGGAACTTACCATCCACACCCAAAGAGAGATACTTAACCCCTTCGAGTGCTTGACGGGGGATGCGAATCTTGACGGTCTCACGGACGGTTGCACCATTCTGTGGCCCCGCGACCTGAAAGGCAACCTGTGCCGATGAGACAGCGGCCACACCAAGGGTGACCAAAAGCGTACCTAATGCCTTGCTCTGCATACGATCCTCACTTCATAAACTTTCTGTTCTAGCGTGAGCCAGGGAGCCCCGCTGGCCCCCCCTGCCCTTCAATAATCTGCGTCCCAGCCGGAAGAGCAAAAAGTGCCTCCGGAATACTTCCATTGAGTTTGATTTGCGAGGCCAGCATGGTCTGCATCCCCCCCGCATTTCGTATCTCAAGCTTCACCGGAAGGGTAAACCCCGGCGTTGTCCCTAGATACACCACGGAGCCCGTGCGTGGGTTTTTATAGACATCACAAGCGATTCCGGCGACGGTTGCCTTTCCCGTCTTTTGTGCTCCCGCCAGAACCTCGCTGGCCTGCGCAAAGACCGTACTGAGTCCATCCTCAATCTTGAGGTTCATCTTCTGCGCCGCTTTGTTTGCAGGGATAAAGAAGAAAGCCCCTTTTTCGTTGACCACATAGCGCACTTCTCCCAGTGCTTTATCTTTGTAGTCCAGACGGCCTTTCACGCCACTCACTGTGATCTGAAAGACCTGCGTGTCTTTGGGGCCATCTTTAGGAGCCATTACCATCGTCACGGTGAACTGTGCCGTTTTGGCAAGGCTCGACCGTGAGAGAGAGGACTTCTTTTTCCCGGTTGGTTGTAGTGCTTTCTGCATCGCTTACACCTTGTTCGACCCGTCTCCTGCCTTTTCCTTCAATCCGTGGAGCGTTTCGGGGAAATTTTGTGGCAAAGTTTTTTTCGAGAGCTTTCCGCCCCCCCGACGGTACGCACATGTCGCCCCCAAAACGCACTCCTCGCAGCGGGGCTGCTGGGCCACACAGACCCGCCGTCCGTGCCGAATCAAGTGGACATGGTACGAATAGACCTCGGCATCTTTGAGCTGGCTCTGAAGCGCATTATGCGCCTTTGCCTCACCAAGTTTCTCCTCAATCAGCCCCAAACGATGCGAGACGCGAAAGACGTGGGTATCCACTGGGAGCACGGGCCGCCCTAGTGAGAACATCAGAACGCACGCCGCGGTCTTGGGCCCCACGCCGTGAAAACTATTCAGAAACGCCTTCGCTTCTTCCGTGGGTGTGGTCTTAAGGAACTCCAGACTGGTACTTCCAACACGCTCGTGGATCTCTTGTAAGACTGCCCGAATGCGCGGCGCTTTAGCATCGGCGAGCCCCCCGCACCGAATGGCATCCGCGATCTCGCGCACTTCGGCCAAGCGCACGTCGTCCCAGCCCCCTGGAAACGCTCGACGAAGGCTGTCAAAAGCCCGCCCACTATTCACATCCGAGGTCGCTTGCGAGAGAATCGTTTGCATCAGCGCATCAAGTGGCTCTCCGTGCGAGCGCCACACAAGTGTCCCGTACTCTTGGTCAAGCTGCTCCACCACCCACCCTGCTGTCGCTTTTTTCAAACCGAAATTCTACCCGAAACCGCCAACATGAAGATGCCAAAGACCGCCAGAAACCGATACAATCACCGTTAAAACGGAGAATCATGATGCGTGTTCTAATCGGAGTGGATCAGTTAGAAGGAGCCAAAGAGGTATCGGGGTGGGTGCACAGCCTTAGCTTCGGCAGCTTAGTAGAGGAGTGGGTACACATCGTCCCTCAACAAAGTGGTGTTGTTTGGGCACTAGATCCTTTTCTGGCGGCAGATCAGACAGAGCGTCTCCAAGAGAAAACCGCTCGCCAGATGGAGCGCGATCTGAAGCAGCGCAGTGGCAGTGCCAGTGTGCGGGTAAAGATTGGCACCCCCACGACAGAGCTTCTTAACCGCGCCGACGAGACCAACACCGACTTGCTAGTGGTGCGTGGCTCCAATAAAAATACCCTCTCCGCTTTTTTTCTCGGCAGTATCGCTCGTGCCCTCGTTGAGGGTGCCTCCCAGAGTGTGCTCCTCACCCGAGGCTCCGCACCCCAAGGCCCACTGCGTGTGGTGGTCGCCATGGACCACTCCGAGTATGTAGAGAAAGCGCTGGAGAAGCTCGTGAGCTGGGCACCACAAGGCATCGGACATCTCACCGTTCTGTATGTGCTCCCCGCTCCCTACAAAGCTGATATGGATCAGCTAGCCCAAGAGATCGCGCACGAGGCCTACGGTCGCCCGGTTCGCACACCTGAGGAAGTGACTGAGGCGGCAGCAAAGGCGCTCGGGGTGAAGCTGGGCTTGCCTATGGAGGCCATCCACAGCGTGGTTGCCCATGGCTCCGTCTCGCAGGCAATCGAGACAACTCTAGATGCCTCCGATGCGGATCTTCTGATCCTGGGTGCAAAAGGCCACAGCTTCCTGGAGCGCCTGACCCTCGGAAGCGTCTCGTTCCGCTCCGTGACCACCTGCCCCAAGAGCGTGCTCGTGCTCCGAGCATAATCAACTACGGAGTGTCGCTCTCGCCCCAGGAACGCGTTCTGCTGTAGATATGGCGACGATAGCCTGTGCTCGGCCCTCCATAACGGAACATCGCCGTAAACTCGGGGGGCGTGTCGGGCGTGGGGCGCTCGTTGCGGTAGAGCACGGAGACCAGTGCACGGCTTAGGTCAGCGGCGCGGGGTCGCCGCGCGGAGGGCGGGTTGTTGGCGAAGGTCAGGGACCAGAAGCGCTGCTGATTTGTGGGATCGAGCGCGTCCAAGGTAAGCGACACATCCTTGCCGTCCCCGCGCTGCCACACACTCTCACGCGGTAGCGCGGCGAGAAGTCTGAGCACCGGGCGCAGGTTTCGGCTTCGCACAAGCTCCCACTCCGCGATCCCATAGAGCGCCTTTGCCCCGTTTGTCACAAACGGCGAGTCTAGCTGCTCGTCGGAGAGCAGGCGTGCCATCTCCAGCAGCTCGTCCAGAGGCAGGGCAGGAGCCAGTGCACCCGCCCAGCGCGAGAGCAGACGCGCCGGGACTTCTTGGGGACGCCGACGGTAGAAATCGGGCGTGCGGAGCCGCAGAAACCCACCCTCCTCTTGCCCTTTCTCCACATCCCAGCGCATCAGGGCCGCATCGCCCACTTTGCAGAGTGCCTCAAAGAGCGAGGCATCACGAACCGTCAGAGAGCTTGTATCGTAGAGGCGGGTGTAGTGGTCACCGATCACATCGCGCCCCGTTGCCTTATGAATCGCCTCCAGTAGCTCCGCCGTCGTTGCACGCCCCTGGAGCACGGCATTGGTTTTATCGTAGCGCCGCGCGGACTCCGGCGCGATGCTCACTCGCGTCTTGCTCCATACCTTGCCTTTGTGCTGTGCGTTAATCTCCGCGTTTCGCAGAGGGCTGTCTTTGTGCTCCCCTGCTGCCAGATTGGTGTCGCCGAGCTGGAAGTTCTGAAACTCTCCGAGCTGAAGCGCCACGCCCGAGCCGCCACGCAGGGTCGCCTGGCCGTCGGCCCCGCGCACGATCTGAAGCTCGACCACGGCGCGGGCATCGGGGACGCTCGCGGGAGCCGCACCACCAGACATGGACTCGGGGGGGCCAAAGCCAATCCAAGCCGTTCCATTGGTATTGAAGCCCACTCGCGTCGTTTTCTCCTGGGCACGCAGAATCTTCTCCTCCATTCCCTCGGGAAGGCTGCGCTGCGCCGACACCCCCTCATCGGCATCTCCCCAAGGCGCACTGGCGGGCGACCCGCCAAAGCGCAGTTTCTGCCCACTACGGAGCGCGGCGGTCTCTTCCGGCGAGAGTGAGAAGTAGAGCTGCGCCGGTCCCCAGCCCAGCCCACCAATCTTCTCGCCCTCTTTGCGCCCCTGCACTTCCTCCAGCGAGAGCCCGAGTAGGCTCTGGTAGCGCTCCCGCATCTGGGCATCCAGCGCGATCAGAGCGGCATCCCGATCCCGGTTGCGTAGCTCTTCTTCGAGAAGCTGGGCACGGAGCGGCTGCACGAGCCGATAGCGATAGGCTCCCTCCTCCCCCGAGCGCTCCCAGGTGAACCCGAGCAGCTCCGCCACCTGCCGCATGACCTCTCGCAAGGGGCGCCCCGTGCAAAAAATCGTCAGGTTGTCATCGGCCACGCCCCGTCCCGCCGAGAGCATAATCCCCGTCTCCTCTGAGAGCTTCTGGCAGAGTTGGGAGAGCGATGTCGCTTTAAGTCGAAGCGTGACTTTGCGCTGAAGTCGCGCATCCACGATCTGCCGCTCCCGCGCATAGCCGACAAGTGCCTCGCCGCCTGCTGTCAGAGCCGCCACCCGTGGCAAAGGCACGTCCACAAAAGAGTCCCCCTTACCTACCGTCGGAAGAAGCCGCGCCAAAAGCGCACTGGCCTCATCGGGCTGGAAGCGGGCCGACCAGCGTGTCAGCGAGAGAACGGGATCGGGATTGAGATAGAGCAGCTCGTCTCCAGAAAGACTCAGTCTTGCTTTTGCCAACGCTGCCAAGTTTGGTACTTTCGTTTTTTGTGTATTTTGTGCTCGTGCCATTTTTGTCGGCGGTACGACGGCCTGCTTTTTGTCTCTTGGTATGGGTCGTAGGGCAGAACGAGTAGGCTCCGTCG
>NZ_JANNYP010000525.1:0-20737 GCF_031410135.1 Armatimonas sp.
ATGGAGACGTATGATATTGGCTTTGGGGCCATGCTCTACCGCACCACCCTGCCCGCTGGCCCTGAGGGCATCCTCAAGCTCACCGAGGCACACGACTGGACGCAAGTTTTTGTGGACGGCACACGTGTAGGTGTGCTCGACCGGCGGCGTAACCAGTCCACGGTGCGGCTTCCCGCACGGGAGAAGCCTGCTCAGCTCGATGTGCTGGTCGAGGCGATGGGGCGCATCAACTTCGGGCGCGGCATCCACGATCGCAAGGGCCTAGTCGGCGAGGCGAGCCTGGACGGCAAGCCGCTCACCGGTTGGGAGGTCTTTCCGCTTCCCTGGGGCGAGTCGCCGCTTCCCGGGCTGCGCTTCTCTGAGAAAGCCCCGACGGACGGCCCCGCGTTTCACCGGGGCAGCTTCACGCTCACCCAGACCGGCGATACCTACCTCGAAATGAAAGGCTTCCGCAAGGGGATGGCCTGGATCAATGGCCAGGCGCTCGGGCGGTTCTGGCATATCGGACCACAGCAGACGCTCTACTGCCCTGGCTGCTGGCTGAAAAAAGGCAAGAACATGCTGGTTGTGCTGGATCTGGAGACGCCCACCAAGGCCACGATCACAGGCCGTACCACCCCCATTCTCGACGAGCTCGTGGTGGATCTCAGCCAGCGCCACCGCAAGCCGGGACAGACCCTGCGCCTTGAGAGCCTCACTCCCACCCACACAGGCACCTTTGGCTCCGGTGGCGAGTGGCAAGAAGCACGCTTTCCCATGCCCACCCGAGGCCGCTATCTCTGTTTAGAAGCACTCAGCGCCCACGACAACAGCGTCTACACCACCCTCACCGAGCTGGAACTCCTCGGAGCAGAGGGCAAGCTCTTGCCCCGCAACGCCTGGAAGATCGCCTACGCCGATAGTGAGGAGCTCGTGGGTGAGAGTGGCACGGCAGACAATGTCTTCGATCTCCAGCCCGTCACGTTCTGGCACACGGCCTGGAGCAGCGAGAAGACCGCACATCCCCATCAGCTCGTGGTAGATCTTGGGAGTGAGCAAACCGTCACCGGCATCCGCTGCCAGCCCCGCCAGGACAACGATCATGGGCGCATCAAGGCCTACCGGGTCTTCATAAGCCCCACACTCTTTCCCGGTCTCTGAACGCCGATCAAAAGCGGCGGATAGTTGCCAGAGAATTAAATCCTACTTTTCCGATTGCAAAACTCATATATCGCGATACACTGTCTCCATTATGTCTTGGCCAATTGTTCTTGGGCTCCTTGCCACGGGTCTCGTGGAGGGCTCGTATCTCCCGCAGCTCTGGCGGCTCCATCAGCTCAAGCACGCCGATGAGTTCAGCTTGCTCTTCCCGCTGCTGAACTTGATCGGGCGACTCGCCGGGCTGCTTGCCGCGACGCTCCAGCACAACGCAGTCTTCTCCGGGTTCTTCCTGGTAGGGATTGTGGTACGTGCGACGCTCCTCGCGCAGGTGCTCTACTACCGCTCTCACCGACGGAAGCTTCAGCATGTCTGACTCTGATGTGGACTGGGAGTCCCTCGATGCGCCCACGCTCCTCAGCGAAGCGGTCAGGCACTTGGGCGAGGGCCTCAAGCTGGCCTGTAGCTTTGGTGCTGAGGACGTCGTGCTACTGGATCTCATTGCCCAAGCCAAGCTCCCCCTCTCCGTGTTTGTGCTCGACACGGGCCGACTTCACCAGGAGACCTACGCGCTCTGGGAGCAGCTCAACCAGCGCTACAGCATCAAGATTGTCGCCTACACGCCCCAGACCGAGCCGCTCCAGCAGCTTCTTCAGCTCAAAGGCCCAGGGAGTTTTTACCACTCGGTTGAGAACCGGCGCGAGTGCTGTCACCTACGGAAAGTGGAGCCGCTCTCCCGCGCTCTCGCCGAAGCAAAAGGCTGGGTCACCGGCCAGCGCCGCGAGCAGTCTGTCACCCGTGCCAGCCTGCAAAAGCTTGAAATTGACGCCGCGCACGGCGGTATCGCCAAGCTGAATCCCCTCGCGGACTGGAGTGAGGCACGGGTCTGGGAGTATATCAAGGCTCATCAGGTACCCTACAACAAGCTCCACGACCAAGGCTTCCCGAGTATCGGCTGCGCTCCCTGCACCCGCGCCATTGAACCCGGCGAGAACCTGCGCGCCGGGCGCTGGTGGTGGGAAAACCCTGAACAGAAAGAGTGCGGCCTGCACAAATAGCGCCCGCCCCCTACCCCCCGTCCAACGGGGGGAAGAAACAAAACTATGAACGACGTTGAACGAATCAAAAAAGAAAAAGGCGGCCTGGAGGTCTGGAACGACCTGCAGCGCATCGCCACCGAAGGCTACGGCGGAATTGACGCGGACGATATGTTCCGTCTGCGCTGGCTAGGGCTCTACGAACAAAAGCCTAAAGACGGCTACTTTATGCTACGCATCAAAGTGCCCGGCGGCCAGCTTACCTACGACCAGCTGATTGCCGTTGCGGAAGTGACCCGCGACTACGCCCGCAATATCGCCGATATCACCACGCGCCAGAACTTCCAGTTCCACTGGATGGCCCCCGCCGACTTCCCGGCGATCTTTGCCAAGTTTAGCGCCGTGGGTATCAGCACGCTCGGGGCGTGTGGTGATATTCCGCGCAATGTCACCGGCTGCCCCGTGGCGGGCCTCGATCCCAACGAGACCTTCGATGCCCAGCCCTACGCGCAAAAAATCCATGAGTATTTCCTCGGCAACCCAGAGTTTGCGGATCTGCCGCGCAAGTACAAGATCTCGATTACCGGCTGCTGCGAGCACTGCTCCCAGCCCGAGATCAACGATATCGCTGCCACAGCAGTGATCAAGAACGGCGAGAAGGGCTTCCATATTCGAGTCGGGGGCGGGCTCTCGACGCGCCCGTTTCTTGCCCAGAAGCTCAACTTCTTTATTCCAGCCGATAAGCTCGTGGACGCGTTTCGTGCCGTCACTGAGGTCTACCGGGACTCGGGCTACCGGGAGAACCGTAAGAAGGCGCGTATCAAGTTCCTCGTGGCGGACTGGGGGGCGGCCAAGTACGAGGAGGAAGTGCTCAAGCGCCTGAGCTGGGTGCCCGAGCCCGCACTAACCGAGGCCGAGTGGCCCGAGCCGACCAATAACTTCCGCGATCATGTGGGGGTGCACCCGCAGAGCCAGCCGGGTCTTTTCTGGGTGGGGGCGAACGTGCTCACAGGCCGCATGAACAGCGAGCAGCTCTTTGAAGTGGCACGAATCGCCAAGGAGTACGGCACCGGCGACACCCGCACGACCAACCAGCAAAATTTACTCATTCCTAATATCAAGGAGGCCGATGTCCCGACAGTCGTTGCGGCGTTGGAGGCGATTAGCTTCCCCGTGGTGGCCTCCCCCATCCGCCGCGCCGCCGTGGCCTGCACCGGCAGCGAGTTCTGCAACCTAGCGCTCACTGAGACCAAAAACCTCATGTGGCAGATCGTGCGCCACTTAGATAAAACGGTCTCGCTTGATGAGCCCCTGCGCATCAACCTCAACGGCTGTCCCAACGGTTGCGGCCAGCACCATATCGGCGATATTGGCCTGCAAGGCTGCGTCGTGAAGCTCCCAGGCGGCGATAAAGTGGACGGCTACGATATCTCGCTGGGAGGCCGCTTGGGCCGCGATGCGAAGTTTGTCCGCCCAATCTGGCGAAAAGTCCCCGCGACGGACCTGCCTGTCGCACTGGAAAATCTCCTGAACGGGTATCTTAATGAGCGTGCCGAGGACGAAGACTTCCCTAGCTTTGTAGACCGGGCTAGTGACGATGAGCTTGGCTCGTTGATGCGCACCGGCTTTGTCGAGGCGGCATGACAGACGCCCCCTGGCCCCCACACGTGGGGGAAATACAAGGAATTTTTCCGCCTATCTCCCCCATTTATGGGGGCTGGGGGGCCAGTAATGCTTGAACCCGCCCTTGCCACCCTAGAATCGGAAGCCATCTATGTCCTGCGGGAGACCTACGGGCAGTTTGAGCGCCCGGTCTTGCTCTTCTCCGGTGGCAAAGACTCTATCGTCATGGCCCACTTGGCCGCGCGTGCCTTTGCGCCTGCCCGGATTCCCTTTAAGCTGCTCCATATCGACACCGGACATAACTTTGAGGAGACGCTGACTTTCCGAGATAATCTCGCCCGTGAGCTACGCGCCGATCTGCTTGTCCGCTATGTCCAGGACACCATTGATGCGGGGCGTGTGACCGAGGAGACCGGGCCGGAGGGCACCCGCAACTCTCTCCAGACCCGTACGCTCCTCGATGCACTCGATGAGCTACGGGCAGATGCGGCCCTCGGGGGAGCACGGCGCGATGAAGAAAAAGCACGGGCCAAGGAGCGCTTCTTCTCGCACCGGGATCGGTTTGGACAGTGGGACCCCAAAAATCAGCGCCCTGAGCTCTGGAGCCTCTACAATGGGCGGAAAGCGCCCGGTGAACACTTCAGAGTTTTCCCTCTCTCCAACTGGACCGAGCTGGATATCTGGAGCTACATCAAGGCCCGCAAGATCGCTCTACCCTCGCTGTATTTTTCCCATGAGCGCCAGGTATTCAATCGCCGTGGTGTCTGGCTGGCAGAGTCCGAGCTACTGCCGCTTCTGCCTGGTGAGGTCGTCGAAACGCGCAAGGTTCGCTTCCGAACCATGGGCGATATTACGGTCACCGGCGCGGTGATGTCCGAAGCGGACACGCTAGACAAAATTATTGAGGAAGTGCGTACATTCCGGGTGACCGAGCGCAGTGGCCGTGGCGATGACAAGCGCTCCGAGGCGGCGATGGAAGACCGCAAACGCGTGGGGTATTTTTAACATTCCCCCCCTAACCCCCGCCCGGCGGGGGGAATATAAGGAATTTCCTCTTTGTCCCCCCGTTGCACGGGGGTTAGGGGGGTGGGTAAGTAACTATGGAACTCTTGCGATTCTCGACCGCCGGAAGTGTGGACGACGGCAAATCAACGCTCATTGGGCGGCTGCTCTTTGACTCTAAGGCGATCCCTGATGACCAATATGAGGCCATTAAGCGCGCCAGCAACAATGATGATGGCGGGGTAGATCTGGCGCTTCTCACCGATGGATTGCGGGCGGAGCGGGAGCAGAAGATCACCATTGATGTGGCCTACCGCTACTTCGCTACACCCAAGCGCCGCTTTATTATTGCCGACACGCCAGGGCACGCTCAGTACACGCGAAACATGGTCACCGGCGCTTCGACAGCGCAGGCGGCGGTGATCTTGGTAGATGCACGCAATGGGCTTTTGGAGCAGTCGCGGCGGCATGCGGCGCTCTCGGCGCTGCTACGCGTGCCGCACCTGGCAGTGGCAGTCAATAAGATGGATCTTGTGGGCTTCGACGAAGGCGTGTTTCGAGCTATTGAGACAGAGTTTGCAGCGTTTGCGAGCAAGCTTGGGGTCACGGCAACGGCGATTCCGCTCTCGGCGCTGGCGGGCGACAACGTGGTGGAACGCAGCAAGAACACGCCCTACTACGCCGGGCCGTCACTCTTAGAGTGGCTGGAAGGCTTGCCCGTCGCCGAGACCCGAGGGAGTGAGCCGTTTCGCTTTCCCGTGCAGTGTGTCATTCGGCCCCATCAGAACTTCCGGGGCTTCGCAGGGCGCGTGGTAGGCGGCGTGGTACGTCCCGGCGACGCTGTTATCGCGCTGCCATCCGGGAAGCGCTCCACAGTGAAAGAGATTGTCACAGCGGATGGCTACTTGGCAGAGGCGCACTCGGGCGAGTCCGTGGTGCTCACCCTCACCGATGAAGTCGACATCAGCCGGGGCGACCTGATCGCGATGCAAGAAAGTCCTCCCACGACCGCGCGGCGTTTTACGGCGACCGTCTGCGTGCTCAGTGAGGCGGGACTTGCTCCGGGTCGGCCCTACATCGCCACCCATACGACGCGGCAGGCAGCGGCCATCATTGAGAAGATCGACTATAGGCTCGCCGTCGAGAATTTGGAGAAGGAAGAAACCCGTGGGCTAGCGCTCAATGAGCTGGGCCAAGCGACGATCACACTTGCCCAGCCGCTCCTGCTCGATCCCTACACTCAGAGCCGCGAAATGGGCGGGTTTTTACTCCTCGACCCTGCCACCAGTGTCCCCGTCGCTGCCGGAATGGTCACCGAGATCCTCACCGAGTCGGATCATGAAGCGCCCTCGGAGCCCTGGACTCGTGCCGAGCGTGAGCTACGCCATGGCCACCGTGGGGGCGTTGTCGTCGTCGCGGATCGGGCTGCCGCTGCTGCCTTGGAGCGAGAGCTTGTCACACGCGGCTGGTACACGGCCTTTGTCGAGCAAGGCTCCACCGACACTCTCACCGAAAATGGCATTATCGCCATCACTTTGGGAGAGTCCTCGCAGCCTCTGGAAACCCAGCTGGATACCTTGCTTCTGATGGAGCAGAACCAGGTCGGTTTTGCTGAGGGAATCTAGTCGTGGCCAGCTACCAGCCCGTCTATCTGGACCTGCGCGGCAAGCAAGTGGTGGTTATTGGCGGCGGCTACGTCGCAGGTGAGAAGCTCTCCGTGCTCTTTGACAGCGGCGCAAAGCTCCGCGTCATCTCTCCGGAGCTCTCAGAAGAGCTCCAGCACTGGCATGCCGAGGGGCGCTTTGAGTGGTGGCAGAAGCACTGGGAGCCGAGTGACCAAGCCGATGCCTTTGTGGCGATTGGCGCGACCAACGACAAGAGTATTAATCGCGCGGTTTTTGCGGAGGCGGACGCGAACGGACGGCTGGGTAACTCGGTGGACGACCCCAAGTTCTGCAACTTTATTCTCTCGGCAGTCGCCAAGTCCGGCCCGATGCAGGTGGCAATCTCGTCGGCGGGGTGTAGCCCGGCGCTGGCGCAGCGCATCCGAAAGCGCATTCTTGACGAGATTCTCACGCCCGAGCTGGGCGAGCTGGCGGAGTATTTGGGGAGCTGGCGGCCACGCGTCAAAACATCGCTGCCAACGTTTGAGACCAAGCAGAGATTCTGGGAGGCCGTGCTGGACTCCGAAATTCCGGGGCTTCTGGCAGCAGGGAACTTAGCGGAGGCAGATGCACGCATGGAGCTGCGCGTGGCCTGCCCCCTACAGCTAGAGAGAGGAGCGTGCGATGACGGGTTTTGTCTATCTGGTGGGTGCCGGGCCGGGCGACCCTGAGCTGATCACGGTCAAGGGCCTCAAGGCGCTCCAGCGTGCGGATGTGGTGCTCTACGACCGGCTGATCGCGCAAGAGCTTCTGGACGATGCCCCAGCACATGCGGAGCGCATCTATGTCGGAAAAGACCTCGGCTCACCGTCGCAGCCCCGCCAGGACGCGATCCACGAGGCGCTGGTGCACCATGCGAAACTGGGTAAGACAGTCGTGCGGCTCAAGGGCGGCGATCCATTTGTCTTTGGCAGGGGCAGCGAGGAAGCGGCCTATCTCACGGCGCATGGCATCTCCTACGTCGTGATTCCGGGCATTTCCTCCGCGATTGCAGGCCCCGGCGCGGCAGGAATCCCCGTGACACACCGAGGCCTCTCGGCGGGCTTCTGCGTCTTTGCGGGCCAGGAAGGCGAGGCGAACCATCTGCCGGAGACGCACTGGCAGGCCGCTGCGCTGATCGGAACGGCGGTTTTTCTGATGGGTGTCTCACGCCTCTCCAAGATTCTGGAGAAGCAGCGCCAGTACGGGCGACCGGAGAGCACACCCGTCGCCATGATCGCCTCCGCGACGTGCCCAGAGCAAAAAGTCATCACGGGAACACTCGCGACGATAGAAAGTCTTGTCACCGATATTCACCCTCCAGCGATTATCGTTATTGGAGATGTCGTGGGCGTGCGAGAGCTACTATAGAACCTTCATGCCTTCTTCACGTCAGAAACGTAAGATAAAAGCCAACCACCGGGAACCAATGTAAAACCGGGCGGTATACTAGCGAGGGAGATCCGTTTACGTGTCCGTTGTTTTGCTTGGAGTCAATCACCACACCGCCCCCGTCGCGCTGCGCGAGCGCCTCTCTCTCTCGGGCTGTGCCCTGCGCACCGCACTGGAGGAGCTACGGGCCACCGAGGTCGCCGTCGAGGCTGTGCTTCTCTCGACCTGCAACCGCTTGGAGTTCTACGCCACGCTCAACCCCAAAGCGCCCCAGGACTGCCTGGTCGCGGCGCTCAGTGCACTCTACTTGCTTCCCGAAGACGAGCTTCGCCCCCATCTCTACATCAAGACCGACACGGAGGTAACGCAGCACCTGCTCCGGGTCGCCTGTGGGCTGGAGTCTATGATTCTGGGTGAGGATCAGATTCTGGGTCAGGTCGGGCTGGCCCTTCAAGAAGCGCAAACCGCAGGCTCTGTCGGCCCCACACTATCCCGGCTCTTTGCCCAAGCGACGCAGGCTGGCAAGCGCGCCCGCACTGAGACGGAGATCAGCCGCTACACAACATCGGTGAGCCATGCGGGGGCACAGCTCGTCCTTCAGACCCGCCAGCCGGGCCAGAATCGCGTCCTGATTGTGGGCGTGGGAGAGATGGCGACCCTGGCGGCACAGTCTCTCTCCAGCCACCCCGAACTTGAGCTGGCCGTCATCAACCGCACTCTGATCCACGCCGAAGACCTCGCCAAGAAGCTCAGTGCTCGTGCGCTGAGCTGGTGCCAGCTCGACGAAGCCCTAGCCTGGGCCGATGCGGTGATCTGCGCCACGGGTGCGCCCCACACGGTCATCTACCATAGCGAGGTCGCCGCCGCACAAAAAGCCCGTGAGGGACGTGTACTCACCCTCGTCGACTTGGCCGTCCCCCGCGATATCGAAGAAACCGTCGGCCACCTAGAGCTCGTCACCTACCACGACATTGATGCGCTCCAACAAGTGATAGATGCCAACTTCGAGCTGCGCCGCGCCGCCATCCCTGGCGTCGAGGAGATTATCGCGCAAGAGGCAACGCGCTTTACCGAGTGGCTCCAGACCCGCGATGTCACCCCCGTGATCAAAGACCTGCGCGACTGGGCACAGGGCCTAGCACAGAGTGAGGTCGAGAAAGCTCTTTCCCGCCTGCCCCACGCCGACGAAGCCACGCAGCGTGCGATTGAGATTCTCGCCCATAGCCTCGTCAACCGCCTCATGCACGAGCCGACCCTGCGCCTGCGCTCCAATGCCATTGAGGGCAACGGGGTCAACTACGCCGACACCGTGCGCGATGTCTTTGGTCTGGAAGCGGCCCGCTGCCCCTTCGCCGAGAAGAAGTAGATGCTCCTGCGCTTTGGCACCCGTGGCTCCAAGCTCGCCCGCTGGCAGACCGACCATGTCCTCTTGCTCCTGCCTGAGGGAAGCGGCGAGATCGAGGTCATCCAGACCAAAGGCGATAGAGTGCTCGACACGCCCCTGCCCCTCATCGGCGGCAAGGGACTTTTCACCGCCGAGCTGGAGGCCGCGCTCCATGCCAATACCATCCAGTGCGCCGTCCACAGCCTCAAGGATCTCCCCACCGAGCAGCCCGATGGTCTGGCACTTGGCGCGATTCTCAAGCGTGCCCCCGTCGGGGATGCGCTCATCAGTCGCAGTGGCAAGAGCTTAATAGACCTCCCCCAAAACGCCACGGTGGGCACGAGTAGCCACCGCCGCGCCGCACAGCTTCTCCGCGCCCGCCCCGACTTACAGCTACTCGATATCCGTGGCAACGTGGACACCCGCATCCAGAAAGCCCTTGATCCCAACGGCCCCTACGATGCGATCTTACTCGCTCACGCTGGCTTAGAGCGCCTGGGCTACGATACCGTCATCACCCAGATCCTCCCCTTCGACGTCATGCTCCCCGCTCCCGGCCAGGGCGCGATTGCGGTGCAGTGCCGCGACGATGCCGAGATTATCGCCGCTCTCGCTCCGCTCCATGACCTCGCTACCGCACAAGCCGTCACCGCCGAGCGTGCGTTTCTCGCCGCGCTCGGCGGCGGCTGCTCCCTGCCCCTTGCCGCCTACGCCCACATCCAGAACAATACTCTCACGCTCACCGCCCGCGTTCTCTCACTAGAGGGCACGCGCTGCATCGAAGTCACCGGCACCGCCTCCCCCACCGATGCCGACGCTCTCGGAGCCCAGCTCGCCGCCGAGGCAAAAGCCCAAGGAGCCACGGAGCTTCTGGGGTGAGTGGTGTGCCATCTCCCCGGCTCGTTCCTCGCCGCCCCTCTTCCTGTTTCCGCTCGTGCCTCGCGAGGAAGAGGGGCAATTCGGAAAGTCCCTCTTCCCGCGACGAAGGAGCAATAGGGGAAGAGGGAAGCCGTCTCAGCGGCAGGGAGATGGCCCGAAACCGGCGGACGGAGATGGCAACATGCCCTTGACCGGCAAGCGCATCGTCAATACCCGCGCCACGCACCAGAACTCTCGGTTTACGGCGCTGCTCCAAGCCCAGGGTGCCGAGGTGATCGAGTACCCCTGCATCGCGATTGCTCCGCCAGAAAACGACGCGCCGCTGCGTGCCGCCCTCGCTGATCTCACCCGCTATGACTGGCTTGTGCTCACGAGCGCCAACACCGTGCTGGCGCTGGCGGCTGTGGGTTTCCCCTCCCTCCGGTTCCCCTCCCTCCCCCCGGCCCCCTCTCCTCCCGATAACGGGAGGGAGGGGGAGAATTCCCCCCCCCAACCCTCTCCCATTATTGGGAGGGGGTGGCGTAGTGAGGGACGAGCGGAGCCGGGGGAGGGGAAGCCAAACCTAGCCGCCGTCGGCCCCGCCACCGCAAAAGCCGCACAAACTTACCTTGGGCTAGAAACCGTGCTCCTACCCGAAACATTTACCGCAGAGGCACTGGGCGAGGCGCTTCCCATAAAGCCCGGCCAGCGGGTGCTGATTCCGGCCTCCGCGATTGCACCGCCCACGCTTGCGGAGCAGCTCACGGCGCGGGGGGCGGAAGTGACGGTGGTCGAGGCGTATCGGACGGTTCGGGGGACAGGTGGCGCGGATGTTGCGGCGCTACTGGCTCAAAAGCGTGTGGATGCGGTAACCTTTACCAGTGCCTCGACCGTCGAGAACTTTCTCGTCCGGCTGGAGAGTGAAGGCGGAAGCCGCGCGGAGCTGGTGGGCGTGTGTCTTGCATGCATCGGGCCACAAACAGCAGCAGCAGCACAGGCGCACGGCCTGACGGTGGACGTGATGCCCACCACACACACGCTCGACGGGCTTGTCGAAGCGCTACAAAACTACTATGGATAACTTAATCTTTCGCCCACGCCGACTGCGGCGCACACCGCTCTTGCGCCGGATGGTGCAGGAGACCTCGCTCGATGCGGCGGACTTTATCTACCCGCTCTTTGTGCGCCATGGAACGGGGCTAAAGCTCCCGATTCGCTCAATGCCGGGCCAGTGCCAGTGGTCGCCGGACACGCTGGTGGAGGAGGCAAGCCAGGCGTTCGACGAGGGCATTCCCGCCGTGATCTTGTTCGGGATTCCCGAGACCAAGGACGCCTGTGGGAGTGAGAACTGGAACCCCGAGGGGATCGTGCCAACGACGATTCGCCTGCTGAAGAAAGCCCGCCCGGAGCTGCTGGTGATCTCGGACATGTGCTTCTGTGAGTACACCGACCACGGCCATTGCGGCGTCTTGGACGAGGCAGGCTACCTGCTCAACGACCCGACCCTGGATCTGCTGGGACGCGCCTCGGTGGTGCATGCGGAGGCGGGGGCGGATATGATCGCGCCCTCGGGGATGATGGACGGCATGATCGGGGCGATCCGGGGGGCGCTGGATAGCGCGGGCTTGGTCAATACGGTCACGATGAGCTACGCCGCCAAGTACGCCAGTGGGTTCTACGGCCCGTTTCGCGATGCCGCCGAGAGCCCACCACAGTTCGGCGACCGAGGGCAGTACCAGATGGACCCGGCAAACCGTCGGGAGGCCATGCGAGAAGTCGCGCTGGATGTCGAGCAAGGCGCGGATATTCTGATGGTCAAGCCTGCGGGAGCCTACTTGGACATTATCCGCGAAGTCCGCGACACCTACGGGCTGCCGCTAGCCGCCTACCAAGTCAGCGGCGAGTACGCCATGCTCCACGCCGCCGCGCAAAATGGCTGGATTGATCTACAGCGCTGCGCTCTGGAGAGTCTGCTCTCCATCAAGCGCGCTGGTGCCGACATGATCCTCACCTACTTCGCCCGCGACGCGGCTCGGTGGTTAAAAAACGCCGGGGCCGATGGGGGGTAGGGAGTCGGAGTCCAGGCGTGCAATAGCACCGGTAAGGAGCCGCCGGAGGCGCTCGCTGGTCTGGGCCATGACGGTCTCGACCCCGCTGTGGTGAATCTCCCCCTCCCCAATTCCGGCACCCAGATTCGTGACCAGCGATACGCCAGCGTAGTGCAAGCCCGCCTCACGTGCCAGAGTCGCCTCGGGGATTCCAGTCATGCCCACCACATGCGCCCCCCACGATGCAAAAAGACGCACCTCGGCGGAGGTCTCGTAGCGCGGCCCATCGGCGCAGAGATACGTCCCGCCGTCTTTGACGCCGGGCTCCCCCACAGCAAGAAGCGCCTGGCGCAGGGGCTCCGAGTAAGGGCGTGTGACATCGGTGTGGATGGGCGTGTCATCAAAGAACGTCTTGCCGGTGCGCGTGAGGCAGAAGTCAATGAGGTCGTCGAGAACCACTAGGGTTCCTGGCCCCCAGTCGGCGCGTAGGCTCCCCACCGCCGTGGTTGCAAAGACGGCACGCACGCCCATCGCAGCAAGCCCGGCGATATTGGCGCGAAAGTTGACCCGGTGAGGTGGAAGCTTATGCCCCCCGCTATGCCGCGCCAAAAAATAGACGCTCTTGCCCCCCAGGTTCCCCCGCAGCAGCTCCGCGTCCCCCCACTGCGTGCTCACAATCACCCGCTCCGGCTCCCCGTCCAGCGGAAACTGCCCCACGCCCGTCCCCCCAATAATTGCAATACTCATAGCTCTATTGTAGACCAGTGTTGGGCAGAATTGATCACCCGTGTTGCACCCAGTGTGCGCTCCCCAGCGGCTTCGTGGATATGGCCACAGACGACAAGCCTCGGCTCATGGGCTACCAGATAGTCCGTAAGCGCTTGTGAGCCGAGGTTGGTATTCCCGTTCCAGCGATCCCAGGTTACATCGCAGAGGCCGTGTGGCGGCGAGTGGGAGAGGACAATATCCACGGGCTCGAAGGTGTAGGCAGCATGCTCCACTTCTGGGTCTGCGGTCATGAAGTCCCAGTAACGTGCAAGCTGCGGGGCGTTGTAGCACGGCGAGCAGCTCACGCCGTGAAGACGGAACAGGCCGAGGGAGATGGTCTTGTCGAGAACGCAGTGGGTGTTTGGAATATCGGCGTACTCCGTGCCGTTGAAGTCTAGGTCGTGGTTGCCGGGAATCCAGTAGAACGGTGCGTGGGCCGCTTGCCCGGAAACCCACGCCCGGCTCTCGAAGAATCGCTCTTGGCCCGTGCGGCCCGTTTCGGTAATATCCCCCGCGCAGAGAATCGCATCCACTGCCGGGTAGCCTGCCGGGTCAAAGTCCCGCCACTGGCAGTGGATATCAGAGAGAAGCAAGAGGCGCATGCTCTATTTTACCCCTGAGAACAAGTCTCCGGGCTTAAGAGGACGACGGGCACCTTCGTGCCCACTAGATTCTCTTGGCTGCGAAGGCAGCCGTAGCCCTCTGAAGCCGTCACCCTCGTGGTTACGGTCGTAATTATCGAATGCTCACTGCGCGTTTGAGCGATCAAACATCTCGTTACGAAGGCGCTCGCGCTTCTGCCGCGTCTCCTCGATCATCTTCTGAAGCACAGCAATCTGCTTCTGGATCGTCTCCACCTGGCCGAGTGCAATCAATCCCGCCGCTTCTTGCTGGGCGATTTTTGCCGTGTCCAGCGAGGCCAGCTCTAGCTGCTTATCCGTCAGACGTGTGTCCAAGTTGCGAAGCTTGAGCTTGAGCTCCTCAAGTTCCTCACGAAGCGGCTCCAGACGAAACTCCCGCATCTTTCGCTCTTGCTCTATAAGTCGTTTCCGTTCGACTGCGGCTGCAGCTTCTTGGCGGCGTTTTTCGGTGGCTACTTTCTCCTCCTGATGCTTTGCGACACGCAGGGGCTGCGGGGCTGGGGTGGGCTTGGCAGCTTTGACAGCGGGTTTTGGAGCTTTGACAACGGGCTTGGTAGCTTTAGCAACCTGCACGGCTCGGACGGTCGGGGCAGCTTTTGCCGGTGTCTTTTCTTGCTGCGGAACGGGGGTGGGGCGGGCGGCGAGTAAGGGGACGCTGGCAATACCCAGCAGTGCGAGAGCGACTCCCACGCCACGGGCAGGGCGGGTGGGAAGGTAGGCCAGGATGGAGCGAACGCGGCCTTCGAGGCGCGGGGTGTGCGCCATGGCAGGCGCGGTGGGACGATTCTTTAGCATCTTGACAATCTCCAGAAGGTAGTGGGCGTAGCGCTCCGGGGCGATCCCGGACGCTAAGACATGACGATCACAGGCGCTCTCGGCCTCAAACCGAAGGCGCATAACAACGAACCAGACAAGCGGATGGAACCAGAAAAAAGCACGGATCAGCTCGGTGAGTGCCTGCCAGAGCGGGTCGCGGCGGTGCAGGTGGGCGGACTCGTGGAGGAGGACGGCCTGCAGGTGCTCGTCTTGCCACTCCCGTGCCGACTCGGGCAACAAAATCACACGGCGCAGAACGCCACAGGCAAGCGGAACCGTGGGCTCCGGCGTGAGCAAGACCGGAAAGGGGGCGGGAATCGCGGACGGCACACCCGTCTTGAGCAAGCGCCGTAGAGCAGAGTGGTCGGCGAGCTGGCGCAGGATCAAGCCCGAAGTGATCAGAAGATAAAGCCCGAAAGCAAGAGGCACAAAGGGAAACGCAGTGGACTTTTGTGGCGGCTCAGGCTCTCGCGCAAGAGGCATCTGCCTCTCTGGCACGCGGCTCTCCGCGACCAGAGGGCTTTCGGGTGGAGCAAGCGCGAGCCGCACGGAGAGCAGAGGGGGCAGGAGCACAGAGAGGGGAACGAGGGGCAGAAGGAGGAGCCCTCCCAGCAGAACCGAGTGGCGCAGAGCGGGGCGTGTACGTGGCAGACAGCTTGCAATCACTAGTGCCAGAGCCAGCAGTAGTGTACTCTTTAAAAGTAGCTCAAGCATGGTCTTTTCGCTTTGCTTGCTCGATCAGCTCCGCAAGCCGCGCCAGCTCTTCGTCGGAGAGCTGGGTCTCGTCCTCGTTAAGCAAGGCAGTGACGGCACGCTCGACGGAGCCTCCGAAGAAGGTCTGCACGACGCGCTTCAGGGCGCTTTGAGCGGCAACCGGGCGCTCCTGGGTGGGAAAGTAGATGTATTGCTTGCCCTCTTCCCGGTGCGTCAGATGGCCTTTTTCTTCGAGAATTCGCAAGAGTGCACGGACAGCACTATAGCTTGGGGGATCGGGAAGGGCGGCAATCACCTCGGCGACACTGGCCTGCCCCTTGGCAAAGACAATGTCCATGAGCTGCCGCTCTCGGCGACTAAGGGAATCACTGGAAAGTCTCATGCTATAAATTTAGCACATGTTAATCTTTGTGTCAAGAGTTTTCTGCTAATTTTTTAGCGGATTTTTTTAGCGCTTTCTACATCGTTGACAAGCTACCTATCCTGGTAGTATGATGGGTAACCGTGAATGTGAATGTCTATGCCTCGGGTTGGTGCACTGTCTGTGGTCGCCGTCGTGGCGCCGATGGTCGGTGTGTCAACTGTGATCCGTGGTGGACCTCGCCCCTGATTCAGGTCGGTGGCCCCATCCTGGCAGTCGGCTCACTTCTTCTGGTCGGACTTGCGGTTGCCGTGACGCCCCCGCATCGAGATACTCCCGCATCGTCAGCCGCATCGCGTCCCCCTCGTCCCAGCGCCGCGATCTTTACCCCCCCCACCGTTTCGGGCAGCAGCATCGCCAGTGCAGGGCCACTCTCCGCACCTCCGCTTCAAGCGGCACCTCCGCCTCTGGCCCCCATGCCCCAGCTCCCTCCGGATTTCTACGCCCCCAAGCCAGACCCGGATGCCGCGATGATGGAGAGCTTTGAGTGGCTTCGCTACAGTGTACGGGTCGCCAGCAACCAGATGCGTACACGCAGTGAGATGCAGGCACGTCCGTATTTCAGGAACAACTCGCCGATCTCCGGCCCACAAACCCTAAACTTCGCAGAAAGTGCAACACAGGCCCTGTAGGCCTGAAAAGAATCTATGCCGCGTTTTGAAGACTCTCGACAGGGATCTCGTGAAGATCTGGATGTTATCGTGCCCAGCACCGCCTTGTGTCTGCGCCTGCGCCGCCGTGGCCAGGATGAGCTTGTTGTGCACCACGACGAAGACGCCGAAGAGGACTTTGTCTTTCTGTTCGAGTCGCTCGATGATGCACACGACTATGCTCTGCTAGCGAAAAAAGCTCTTGGTGTCTTTCCGCAGATCATCCGAGTGAACCTGCGGGCGCTGCACTTCCGCACCGCCCGCTTCAAACCCGCCGTCGGGGAGCCCCTCGACTTGCCCCTGCGTCTCTAGTCTTAAAAGTGGTTCCAGCACATTACCGGCGCGGAGGGCAGGAGCGCGGCAAGTCGTGTAAACGCAGCTTCCTGACTGACGGTCACTTTCCCTGCCCGGCGCAGGCGCTCCAGCCCCGGTGTGCCCCAGAAGGCCTGCGAGAAACTCTGGATATCCATCGCTAGCTGAGCTGCCTCCGTGGTGGGCGTTGCGGTCACGCTTCCTGCCTCAATCGCAATCTTCCACACTCCCTCATTCCAGCTCGCATGCGGATCTGTCAGGGCCAGTGTGAACGCGCCATTGGGCTGTGGTGTTGTCAGGGCTGCCAGCGCAACAGCAACATCCACGACCCGCCCCATGAACACGGACTCCATCTTTAGCTCCATATCGTTGTGGATCGCATGACAAAAGAGCGTCGTGTCCGTCGGCAGAGTCAGGCTCCCCTGGGCAACCTGCACCCCCAAGTCCCTCAGGACAGCCAAGAGTGCCCTCTCCGCTTCCGGGGTGGCTGCCATGTACTCCCGGATGTCTCCCGCGCCCTCACCGCTCGGGTAGCGCCAGAGCAGGTAGCCACCCTCTGCGGCGTAGGCATAGGTCAGGCACTTGTCGCTGGCATCCAGCAAGCCCGAGAACTTCCGCGAGCCTGCGGTAAACGCCCCACGGTAGCGTGATGCCGCAACAGAGTAGACCTCTGCGAGGTGCTCTGGAGCCAGCTCATCGCTCAAGCGTTTTGCCAGGCGTTTGCTGGCAGGAAGCTCGCGCAGGGGCAGTGTCGCCTGGTACTTCTCGCCTACCCAGCCCCAGCCATAGCGCCCGTAAAAGTGCATCGAGAACGGATAGAGCGCTGAGACGACCTGGCCCGCCTCCCGCATCCGCACCAGCGACTCACAGAGCAGGCGATCCACATGGCCTTGCCCCCGTGCTTCCGCAAAGGTAGCGACTCCTGCGATCCCGCCCATGGCAAGCTCGCCTTGAGTCGCTCCGGGCCAGTAGACCGTAAAAGGACAGATCGTCAGTGCCGAGCAGAGCCGCCCCTCCTCCAGAATCCCAATAGTCTCTTTCGTCGGCTCTTTGGGCTCCGTGGGCGGCTCGACCACTCCGCCTCGGCCAAAAGCATGGCTCATCAGCTGGCGGTGAGCCAGATAGTCATCGGGGGTCAGCAAGCGCAGTTCAGACATGGTCTACAAGTTCGACACCGCTTCTGAAAACTCCTTGACAGAGCGCGAATGCGTGATACAATACCTCCCGTTGCACTCGTAGCTCAGCGGATTAGAGCATCTGGTTGCGGTCCAGAAGGTCGGGCGTTCGATCCGCCCCGAGTGCATTCACGTCTAAAGAGATCCACTTGCAGTCCCTACTTCACAAAGGATTAGTAAGTGTATAGTCAAAAAAACAACGGAGCAGAGCAGTTAGAGACATGTGAAATTTCTCTAACCGAAGCATTTGAGAGATATCGTCTCTATATTTCAGCCGAAATCGGCCTCGCCAAGACTACGACCCACAGCTACATGTCGTGGCTGCATCACTGGGAGAAATGGCTGATCGAGTGCGGCCACACATCCCCGACCGTCCTGATGTTCAACCAGGCGATTCTCACCAGCTTCATCCACCATCTTCACTCCAAGAATCTCAGGCCGAGGTCAGTTCACAGCGTCTTTCACCCCTTGCGGAGCTTTGGAGAGTTCCTGGTTCTTCGCCACGGCATCGCCGAGAACTATGCCAAGCTGATAAAGCTGCCAAAGAAAGACGCCGCTATCCGCCTTACTGTCTCGGATGAGGAAGTCTCGGGACTTGTTGACGCAGCAGGGAAGATCAGAAACAAGAAGCGGAGCCTGCTTTCCATCGCGATCATCGGAGTCCTGGCTCACTCAGGTCTCAGGCGCTCCGAAATCCTTGCGCTTCGCGTCTCGGATGTGAGCTTTTCCGACGGCTCGATCACTGTGCGATCTGGCAAGGGCTCTAAAAGCCGCAGGGTCTTTCCACACGATGACTGTATGTCCTCCCTGATGACCTACATAAAGGCGAGAGGATCGGAAAGCGACTCACTCTTTGTTGGTGGTGGCGGTCGTGGGATTGGAGCCCAGGCACTCTCTTCAGTTCTGGAGGAGGTGAAGTGCATCGCCGGACTTCGCTCGGAGACTAGGATAGGGGTTCATGCACTTCGCCACAACTGCGCGACGAGGCTTCTCAGGAATGGTGCAGACCTTGGTCAGATCCAAAGGTTTCTAGGCCACTCCTCGATACAGACGACTGAGATTTACCTTCACACCGGGGAGGAGGACATCAGGTCAATCTCTTCCAAAACATCCCTTCCGATCAAGCCTGCGGAATTAGCTCCGCAACCGACCCAGCTTGCCCCACAGCAGCAAGTACAAACTGAGTCGAAGCGTAGTGCGTCAATCCGGAACCGTCGTCTCAGAAGATAAAATAATAGCCCACTATGCCGAGGTGTGGCATAGTGGGCTATTATTGCTTTGTGCCCAGCCTCTCTGACAGCTTTGGCATTGATGGAAGCCGGTTTTGCTTTCCCCTCATTTTCTTAAGCATCTCTTCGACAAACTCATTTGGCCCCAATGATGAGTTCCCTACATTGTTGCCGCAAAAGGTGCATGAAGTGTTTCTTTTGTTTGCCAGCCCACACTGATTGCAGTGAGCATTGTCTGTGTTACTACTCATCTTTTCCGTCATTAAATCACCTGTTTTCTGACTCATGGCTGGAGAGGGTTGCGGCAACATCGTTGCCATCCTTGCTCAACATGATAACATACTCGTCGCAAGGCCACTCCAGAGGCTTGTGCTTACTGAGCTTTGTCTCATTGTCATGCTTCTGTCTTGAGATGACCCATGTCTCTCCAGACTTTTTGACTTCTCTTTGCCCCATCTCAATCAAGGCGATCAGGCTATTTGCTGTCATGACGCCACCCCAATCGACGACATAGCAGCAGAGATCTTTTCCTTCACTGCGATGTCAACGATTTTCTTTATCTCACAGTCCACTGTTTTCTGAACCCAATCATCTGTAGCTATCGCGACCCTTCCGGCTATCCACGTCCGTAAGTCTTCGTCATTCTTCTTGAGTGCCTGGTTGCATTCTGTCCGAATATCACGAAAGCTCCCGTACTCCTTCATCGAGTCTGACACCAGTTTGCCGACCGACTCTTTTACCAAGTCGTCTACCGCCGCCTTCATTTCGTCCGACGGCACAAAGAGGGTCTTGTATGTGCCAGAATCTTTATCGTACTGGCCTCCTTTTACTTCACCGACCAATTCTTTTATCTTGCCATGCACAATCTGACGGACAGTCGCAGCAGCATTATAGACGATTGATTCGTTGGCTACTCCCTTGAGGTATCGGTTGACGAAGGTATCCACCATCTGGTGCCTTACTTCGACCCCTAGTTGCTCACTTTTGTCATTCGGGTCTTGGACGCCCATCGCCTTAGCGAACTCGTTCCAACTCATATTCACCGTTACTTTACTCATTGCTTATAATTCCTTCCGATGTGAAACATCGCTTCTTCCGGATGCTCGTCAACTCGCCACAAGTGCCGTATCTCGGCATCGTTTATCACATTGCCTACTGCTGGGTACACCTCGATAAAGACGGCTTCTTCTCCAGCAATCAAGTTCTTAATCGCCTGAAGCTCATCCCATGAGATCGTGCCGACTGGCCGCTCTCGCCACACCCGCAGATGGTTCCCGATGTAGCTGCTACAAAACTCTTCTCTTAGGTCTCTCACACAATCACCTTGCCTTTCCAATGAAACTCACGAAACGTTTCTTGATCCATCATGTACCGGGCCTGACGCCAGCCAGACGCCTGACCAAAATTACCAGTGCCTTGCGATCCTTCAAGCGCCGTAGCGATATGCTCGAACGGCGAGATGTGGACGGGGCGACTCTCGGCGAGGTCTTTCGCGAGCGCTGTGTCTCGGTCGTAGTCCTTCTTGTTGGAGTCGAACGGCTTGACAGATACCCTGGCTATGCGAGCAGCCGACCACATCTTGAGATAGTCGCCAATCGATTCATCCTTTGGCACGTAATCCCAGGCAAAAGCAATATCCTCCTCGTCGATATATGGCAAGTGAACCTGCCACTTGAGGCGACTCCTCGGCTTGCTCTCGACAAGCGCGTCAGCCACAAGCCCCCCAAGTATCTGCAATCCTGGGTCAGCCCCTTCGTCAGTCCGAAGCGCCAAGAAGTTTGCCCAGGTCGTTGACGAAACCAAGATGTCGCACCATAACCCAGGAATCATGTACTTGTTTGCTACTTGTTTGTGGACTTTTAGGTCGGCGAGCTGGCGGACGAGGGG
>NZ_JANNYP010000526.1:0-5741 GCF_031410135.1 Armatimonas sp.
AAAGAACACAACAAACAAAGCTATCTGTAACACTATTTAATTGTAAAAGTCCGTCAGTAACTGTCATTTCTTCAAGTCACTGCGCTTGGCTTGGGCCGAGGCGCAAGGAGAATATTATCCCAACAAGAAGAAGTTGTCAAGTCGAATGGCCAAAATAGCTAAGTTTATTTAATATCTCCCAGAGGCTTTCACCGCCAAGGCTCTCATGCGTTATGAGTTACTATTATGTTCGTGCGCGCGATACGTTTGAGAAATCTATCGGGCCATGTGCCAGCTTACTTTTTTCGGCGTACAATAAACACAATAACCATGAGCTACGATCAATACCAAATGCAACCACAAGCACCTCAGGGAATGGGTAGCCGCCTGACTCCCTTTGTGCGCGAAACCTACCGTCTCTTTCTGTTTGGTCTACTAGGTATGGGAGGAGTCGGGGTTCTCTCCTATAAGTTCATGCCGCCTATTGGGGCGGGGGTAGCTTGGCTGCTCAATGCCATTATGTGGATAGCAGTAGGCTGGTTCCACTGGAGACGCCCTACGCGTGTTGTCTTACCCCTGTTCACGATCATCACGGGGGCATGGTTGGGTGTCCTCGCCCATATCTACGCAGCAGTCTTCGCCCCCGCTTTGATCCTGACTCTGGGTGCGTTTGGAGGGCTAACGGCCTATGCACACACCACGCGAAAAGACTTTAGCTTTCTGGGCGGCTTTCTCTCCATGGCGTTCTGGGTAATCCTGTTGGGCATCGTGGTTCAGTTCATCTTCCCTCTACCACTCCTGCACCTGGCAATCTCCGCCTTTGGTGTGCTGGCGATGGGAGGCTGGGTGCTCTACGATACCAGCCGCTTGTTACAAGATAACGGTGACCGGATGACACCCGGTGAGGCGGCGGCGGAGCTTCTGCTCGATATAGTGGGGCTGTTCCAGTGGATTCTGAGTCTGCTGAACCGCTTCCGCTAGACAAGTAATTGCTTCACGGCGGCGGCGACGGCGTTTTCTTCGGGGGCTTCGGGGCCAATGGTGTCTGCGGCAGCAAGAGCGAGAGGGCGGGAGTGGGGCATGGCGACTCCGAGTCCGGCCCAGCGCAGCAGCTCCGCGTCGTTGTCGCCGTCACCAAAGAAGACAATCTCCTCGCGGGGGATTTCCAAGCGCTCCGCGACGATTTGGAGCGCGGTGGCTTTATTGACGCTTGGATCAGAGAACTCTAGGTACTCCGGGTCGGTAATGGTGATGTAGGAACGTGATCCTAGCCGCGCACGCCAGATCTGATCCAGCTCCGCAATCTGGGTGGCATCGGCGATCCAAAGGATTTTGAAGGGCGACTCGCCTGGAAAACGCAGGCGCGGGTCGCCGACGACCTCGTAGGTTGCCTTGGTGCGCTCCTCCAGAATCTCGAAGTGCCTTGTGCGCTCCCAGCCCACCACTCCCTGTGGGCCATCCCAGATCTGCGTAATCCCCAGCTTGCGCCCCTCGTCCAGAAGCAGGTTCGCGAGCTTAAGATCAAAGAGAACAGCCCGCCAGACCTCGCCCGTCCCTTCGACTTTCACCAGTGCCCCATTACCACTGACAATAGGCCCCTGTAGCCCGAGCTGAGTCTGAAAGCGCAGTATATTGCCATGAGGCCGCCCCGAGGCCAGTACCACCGTGCAACCAAGAGATTGAAGCTGAACGACAGCAGCGGCATTGGCAGGCGAGATCTCTTTATCGGGGCCAAGAAGCGTGCCATCCAGATCGAAGACGGCGAGGCGAAAGGGGAAATGTGTCACTCCCCCATAGTACCTGCTCTGTCTCCAACACTTACTGGCGCGGGTCGAAGTTGCCTCGCTCAACACCGCGGGTCGGGTCCTGCCACCAGACTTGGTTCCAGCGCACCCACTTGGCGTGGCCGTCCAGATAGCCTACCGTGAAGCCGCCCGAGTGCTGGTCGGTCGCCACATCATCGGGGAGGTTCGTGGCCGCGATCCAGTGTCGTGTCGGCCAGACATGAGCATGGAAGTAGTTCTCCCGGTAGTTCTTCGGGCTCTCGGCCAGCGCGATCACGCTGGCAGGCTTGTCAATACTGGCCAAGCTGATGTTGGTATTGGTCGTGATCTCGGGAGAGATGAGCCCATTGAGCGCGTAGCTGGTCACCCGGAAGGTAGTGATATACGTAGCCGGGTCGGCAGGATCAAAGGAGGCAGGGTTGGGGGCCCAGTTGGTGCTGGTGTCCGAAGGGCAGCGCAAAATAGCGTAGCTCTTAAGATAGGGCTGCGCCCTGTAGACCCAGCTCTGTTCACGCCGTATCAGAGCAAGCTGCTCATCGTAGTCCTGGGCGTACATCAGCATGGCAAGCGAGAGTTGCTTGGTGTTAGAGAGGCAGCTTGTCTGGCGAGCCTTCTCCCGTGCTTGCGCAAAGACGGGAAAGAGAATCGCTGCTAAGATAGCGATAATAGCAATCACAACAAGAAGCTCAATGAGCGTGAAGGCGGAGCGAGGGCGCATGGTTTGATGGTTCTTTCTTGGCGACAAATATTATCGCCGACTTTTCTTGTCGGCAATAGCTTACCGCAGTGAAAAGGCACTGTCAAGAGGCTTAGGGACGTTTGCCGCGCACTTTTACGCTGGTGAGTGCGGGGTCTGCCTTGATCTCTTTTTCGGTGAAGAGAACGGGCCGCCACTGCTTGGCACCAAAGAGCGCGGTCTGGTCGGAGAAGTGCGGGGAGCGGGGATCGCCGGACTGGGAGTAGGTGAGAATCGCGACGGCTTTAGGCCCTTGCTTCGTGAACTCCAGGGCCATCATGAAGCTGCTGCCCTGGTTGACAAGATAGCCATCTTTGGTGAGGGAGCGGCTCCCGGCGACACTGGCGGGGCTGGCAAAGGGCTCCAAGCTCGTGCGGTTGGTGCCAAACCCGACCACATTGGTGAGGCCCTCCAAAGCCCCATCGCCGCCGTGGATGGGGATGCGCTCCGGCCGCTTATCGCTGTACTGGAGCTTGCCCAGCGGAGTCTCCAGCGCGATCCCGGCGCTCTTGAGCACAAGCACGGCCCGCCCGAGGTTTACCAGCGCCGTGTCGGTGCCGTCTTTGGGGAGCGCCAGCACCGACGGCGTAGTGACGGGCTGCTTGGGATCAAAGTTGTTCTGAAAGAGCACTCCGGCTTTTTGTGTATCCGTCGCGTTATAGAGGGTGATAAACTCCCGCCAGAGCACGGCCCCGACACTGTCCGTGTTGTATTTTCCGTCCCAGGCGGCCAGAACCTGACTGGCGGCGCGCAGGTCTACTTCTTTGCCTTCGATCACCACACTCCCCGCAGACTTGGCCCGTGCGGCGACCTCACTGCGCAGGAGCTCAGCGGAGAGGCTACGGTTATTGATCGCAGCAGCGGCGAGGGCATCGAGCGAGAACTTTTGCGTCCCCTCCAGAACCAGCGCGTTCATGCGGGTGCGTAGTGAGCGTGCCGTAGCTTCGTCCCCTTGGAGCGGGGAGAAGCCCATGAGTGGCTGGCTTGGGTTGGTCAGCCAGTGGCTATCGTTGGCGTTAAAGACATAGTCTCGGCGCTCTAGCTGGGGCATTTTGGCGTAGGGCAGGACGCCGGAGCGGGTCGTGGGGTCGTTTTGCCACTCATTGGCTGACTTACTGCCGTCAAACAACGCGACGCCGCGCTGCCAGGCAATTTTCGCCAGAAAGTCGGAGTTGAGCCGCTGGGTGAAGCCGGCGGTCGCGGCGGGGCTGAGATAGGGAGTCGCTGACGTATCCGCAAACCAGGCGCGGCCATCGGCGCTCGCGGCAATGGTGTTGACCCACGGGACGGCATTGTAGCGCGCGTGTGCCTGCTGGAACTCCGCGAGGCTCTTGGCCTGGTTCATGGCGAGGCGCTGGTCGTAGAACTGGGTGTTGTTGGCATTGGCATCGCGGACGCAGACCCCGCGCTTGGCGCTCCACTCAAAGCCCGCGACATTGACCATGGGGCCGTAGTGGCTGGAGTAGAGCTCGCGCTCCACTTTCTTTAGCGAGCCATCGGGCTGGCGAACGTCGAAGGTGAGGTACTTGACGGTCATTTCACGCTCCTGGCCATCGTAGTAGTAGCGGGTCGGGTGGCCGGGCACCAAATCGAGCGTGTAAAAAACAAAGCGCTTGCCCGCCGAGACGGTGTGCGTCCACGCGACAGCATCATTGAAGCCAATCAGCACGCCGGGGATTCCTAGCAGGCTCACGCCGTAGACATTGAGCTTGCCGGGAATGGTCAGGTGCTTCTCCCAGAACCGAAACGCCCCCGTCCAGGGAAAGTGTGGGTTTGCCATCAGCATTCCCCCGCCCTGCAAGGAGCGCTCCGAGCCCAGCGCCCAGCCATTGCTCGCCTGCTGAAACTCCGGAATCGGAAGCCCCTCCGCCACCGGCTCGGAGCTATCGGCCTTTGGCGGCATAGCGGTCGCGATCAAGTCCCCAAGGTTGGGCGTGGTCGCGATCACGGACTGGTTGTAGGCCAGAATATCCAGCGGTGTGACATCAAAGAGCCAGTCGCTCCCCAATCCCCAGTGCGCCACACTTGCCACGCACGATGCTTGGTTTTCCCGCCGGTACGCATTGATCCCTGCGACAAAGCCCTCCATGGTTTCCCGGTTCTCTTGTGAGAGCTTGGGGAAAAGCTCCTTTGCTTGCTCCACAAACCCCAGCGCCCGGAACGTGATGTCGCTATTGAGGTGCCGATTGCCAGAGCCCGCGCCAAAGTAGCGTGCCCGCTCGCCACGCACCTTGATGACCTGATCGAGTAGCGAGCCCAGATGGTCTTTTGCAAAGGCATAGCCCTCCCCAAACGCGAGGCTCCCAAAGTCGTTGGCGATGATATGCGGGATGCCGTAGCGCGTCCACCGAATCTGCGCCTCATAGTCTTTGGCAGGCTGCGCCGCGTGCAGTGCGGCGGGAGACATCATTGTGAATAAAACCATGCCAAATGATAGCAGATTCTACGAAAGACAAGCAAGAACAGAGAAAGCCGGAATCACAAGAGTCCGGAACCACGAGGGTTCCGGCTTAAGAGGGCTACGGCGACCTTCGTCGCCAACCAAATTTCTTGGGCACAGAGGTACATGATAGTCCATGGGACACTACCGTTGGCTACGCGGTTATTTGAAAAAAGACGATCAAAGCACATGAAGATCTTGGAGGACGACTGCCAAGCCGGAGGGACGATACAGGAACTCAAACTGAGCAGTAAGATCGCTCCAGCCATTGGTAAGTGGAACAGAGCAATCGAACCAGTGACCACTACCGTCAGCAAAGTCACCGAGGTTCTGACGTGGATCAGATGATAAAAGTCCTGGGTCAGTGACTGTCGCATTGGGTGAGTAATCTAAAAGCGCATGGCGAATTGACTCCGCAGACCAAGACTCGCCATAGCGAGTCGGCTCATCGAGTGCGTCGGCGGCCTTTGCAAACTCACCACAAGCAAGGAGCCGAAACCAGTCATGTACGAAACGGCTGAAAGTAGTAACCGATGGATTAGGCGAGAGTGGAATCATAAAATCTCATTGTTAGGACACAAGGGCGACACCTGAACACCGACAGTATGCAGTGAGCGAAGACCAAATGCTCTTGCGAGTCGGGCGACCAAAGGGCGCGAAAACGTAGCTATCAAGAGTTGTAAACACTATAAAAAACTGCATCCTTCTGCTCATCAGTTTCTACAACCACAACCTCATCGATTCCAAGATCACCTTTGCTATCAAGCTGTCCAGATAGTGTATTGCTAGTGAGCACGCTGTG
>NZ_JANNYP010000527.1:0-2692 GCF_031410135.1 Armatimonas sp.
GGTATCCTGGCGCGCCACGAGCTGTGGGGCGGAGTAGAGAAGCTGGAAGCGCTCAGAATGGGCCGTCATCTCGGTGATAATTGCCTGCCCGATTCCGGTCGTGCGGGCATCCTCGTGCACCACGACGAGGCGACCGGTGCGGGAGAGCGACTCCGCGATAGTCTCGTAGTCTAGTGGCGCAATGGAGCGCAGGTCAATCAGCTCCACGGAGAGCCCGCTCTGCTCGATAGCCTCCTCGGCGATCTCGATACAGTTTCCAAACGTCACCAAGGTAATCTCGCGGCCCGGCTTTCGGATCACCGCCTTGCCAAGTGGGATTGGCTCTGGGTTGTCGGAGACTTGCCCGCGCTTACGGAAGATATGCTTGGGGAGCAAGAAGAGTGTTGGATCGTTGCCATGGATCGCGGTCCAGAGGAGCCCCGCAGCGTCTTCCGGGGTACTAGGAATTACCACATTCAGGCCATGGACATGTGCCCAGATTCCCTCATTGCTCTCCGAGTGCCAGATACTCCCCCCCGGCAAGTAAGCACCGTAGGGCGAGAGAATTACCATCGGGCAGCTCCACTCACCACACGTCCGCCAGCGTAGGTTGGCCACATTGGTCAGGAGCTGGTTGAAGGCAGGCGGCAGAAAGTCCGTGAACTGGATCTCAAAGAGGGGCGTGTAGCCCGTTGCGGCCAGCCCCACGGCAGTCCCAAGAATGGTCGCCTCCGCCAGTGGTGCGTTGAAAACCTGCTTCGGGAAGGCAATTGTCAGCCCCTTGGTCAGCCCAAAAACCCCACCCTTCGGGTCTTCGATATCCTCGCCAAAGAGAATCACTTTCTCGTTCTGGGTCAGTGCGTGCCTCAAGGTCTCGTTGACGGCTGCGACCATGGTGGTGGCTTCGGCGCTCCGAAACGGTGAAGAAACCGGCGCACTCGGTGGGCCAAAGAGATGGGTCATGGGCTCCGGCTTTGGGTCGGGCTCTTGCTCGGCGGCGCGGTAGGCGGCGTCCACCTCGGCCACAATCTCCGCCTGCTCCGCCTCCCACTCAGCCTCGGTGAGCTTTCCCTCGGCAATCAGCTTTTTGACAAGCAGTGCAATCGGGTCCTGCGCGGCCTCAATTGCCAGCTCCTCGGCATCACGATAGAGCCGCTGATCGTCGCTGCTGGTGTGGGAACAGAGCCGATCCAGCTCGCACCAGAGAATCGTGGGGCCTTCTCCTGCCCGCGCCTTAGCGACGCACGCCTGCATCGTCTGAAAGAGCCCCTCGGGGTCGCGTGCATCCACGCGAACCAAGGCTTGCTCCCCGAGCGCACCGATACGAAACGGGAAGAACTTATCGGTGGGCGTGCTGATGCCGTAGCGGTTATCCTCGATCACAAAGACCACAGGGAGTTTCTCTTGTAGTGCAAAGGCAATCGCCTCGTAGAACTCGCCCTGGCGTGTGGCCGCATCGCCGACCATCGCCACTGCCACCTGATCGGTACCCGCCAGCTTGAAGCCCCAAGCAGCTCCCGCCGCAGGTAGACACTGCGCTGCGGTAGGAGTTGCGACCGAGAAAATATTCTTGCTGCGGTCCGAGTAGTGCCCCGGCATCTGCCGTCCGCCGCTGCTACTGCCCGCCTTGGCGAGATAGGCACTGGCCAGCTCCGCCGTGGTCACGCCGCGTGCCAGAGCCACTGCCCGATCCCGGTAGTACGGAAAAAGGTAGTCCTCAGGACGGAGGCAGAGGCTCACCACTCCCAGAGTCTCATGTCCGGTGCCGGAGACCTGAAACCAGCCTTTACCTTGCCGCAAAAGAATCCCCTCCCGGCGGTCGCCTTCGCGGGAGAGAAACATCAAGCGTAGCAGCGCACGCAAATCAAGAGAGTTTAGAGAGTTGTCCATAGATATTGTTGAGCGCATCGTCGCATCAGCACAAGAGTATACCCGCCGATTTCAATCCGTAGCAAGAAGCTGCTTCAGACAGACCACAATAACAGGGGCAAAAAGCAAGAGCGCCGCGATCGTCCCGGAGTCATTAAAAGCAATCGCAGCCCCTGCGCCCCAGAGCGCTTGGATCACTCGCCCCTGAAGCTCCGCATCCAGCTTTCCAAAGAGTCTCTTGAGCTGCCAGCCACTGACGAGCGCCACCAAGATCGCAATCAGCGTCGGCCCGGCCACAGTCAGCCGTGCGTTCATGGCGAGTTTGCGCAGGATAATCTCCCCCCACGCGCTCGCTCCTTTCCCTGCTGCCTGCCCAATATGCGACTGCGCCGCGCCCGGCATCAGCCGATCCAGCCCCGCAAGCGCCGCCACCACCACAAATGGCAGCACCACCCGCCACCAGAATCTTTTACTCGGTGGGAAAAACGCCACGGTTGCCGCCATCGCGCCCCCTGCATTGGCCCCAAGCATCGGCAAGCCCAAGAGCAGCACAATCCCTGCGCCCACGAAGCCCAGCCACTTCTTGGGCACACTCATTACTGCGGCCCCAATTAGCAGCCCCATGTACTCGTTGCCGATTCCGTAGAACCGAATCCCCGAGTCGTAGTAGCCCGAGAGGGCTGAGTGAGCGACCATCCCCCAGCCAAAGACCGTATCGAGCACAACTAGCACCCCGAAGAGCAGGAGAATATCCGTCACTGCGGAGAGCCGCTTCCCCGGGCGGGAAAAGGCGGCGATGACCAGCGTAGCCAAAAAGAACATCGCAATCTGTGCCGTCGCCGAG
>NZ_JANNYP010000528.1:0-1217 GCF_031410135.1 Armatimonas sp.
CCTCAGCCCGCCCTGGTTCAACACACTAAAAAGCTATCCCAAAAGTCAGACTCTCTCGGAGTACTCTTAAGACTTTTGGGATGGCTTCTAAAGCCTTAAATGAAAAAATTCTTTACGCTCATCGAGCTTCTCGTGGTGATCGCCATTATCGCGATTCTTGCCGCAATTCTCTTCCCCGTCTTTGCGCAAGCTCGCGCCAAGGCGCGACAGATTTCTTGCCTCTCCAACATGCGCCAAATCGGGACAGCCAACCTGATGTATGCACAAGACTACGACGAGACGATTGGGCGTAAGTGGTGGGACTTCCATGTTGATCTGGAGCCCTACGTCAAAGGCATTGATATCTTTATTTGCCCGCAGTCGTCGGCTCCTAAACCCGTCAGGCGAAACTTTAACCCGGCTCAGTGGTCCGCCGGAGGAACTGAGGTTGGCTCCTACTGGACCAATGCCCCAGCAGTGGGAGGCAATGTGAACTGCGCCAGTATCCGCCCGTGTCTTTTTGGGAACTACGCCCGCAACGATGAGCTTCTTCACAACTATGGCTGGACGGGTGTTGGGGGGCTTGACAATGCCAATATGCGCATGTCCTCGTGGGAGCGCCCCGCAGACGTGATCTTCATGGGTGAGACCAAAGCAGGCAGCGAAGATGACGACACCAACGACTTCGACGATGACAATGCCCCTTACTTTGAGGCGGGCGGTACAAACTGGAACGAGGTCTATGCGCAGGCAACAGCGCGTCACTCCGATGGCATGAACATGACTTTTTTGGACGGCCACGCCAAGTTCGCCAACACAAAGTGGCTTCGTAGCTTACAGGGAAAGTACGCAATCAACCCCATGTGCTGGGAACTTAGTGATACCACCGCTTGGAGCACCGCAGGCTGTGTTCCCTCTCGCCCCAACCCTTAACCATGAAAAAATTCTTTACGCTTATTGAGCTTCTCGTCGTGATCGCCATTATCGCGATTCTCGCCGCCATTCTCTTTCCCGTCTTTGCCCAAGCCCGCGCAAAAGCACGCCAAATTTCTTGTCTCTCCAACATGCGTCAGCTCGGAACGGCGCTGATGATGTACACCCAGGACTACGACGAAACGTTTCATAAAGGTAACTGGATCGGTCATCCTCGACCGCAAGTAATTCCCCCATTTGGCACTCTCACTGATACAGCCACAGCACAAAACTATGTCCAGGGGTGGAGCCGCTGGCCGTTTTTC
>NZ_JANNYP010000529.1:0-4591 GCF_031410135.1 Armatimonas sp.
GGTCACGCCCGAGCTGGCCAAGAAACGTGCCGAGGTGGAGAAGACAATCACAGAGCGCGAGACCACGCTCGCCGAGAGCTGGCCGCTGGCACTTCCCCTGCGCTGGAGTGCTCCTGCAACGGAGAATGTCAAGGTGGCCTCGGGAGCTAAACCTGAGGTTCGGCCTGACCGTGCGGTCTTTATCTCAGGCGCGGTTCCCGATAAAGATACCTACACGCTGACTCTGGCAGGTAGTACAGAACCCGTCTCCGCGCTTCGCCTCGAAGCCCTCACCGATCCCGCGCTGGGTGGGATGGGGCCGGGACGAACGGCGCACGGGAACTTTGTTCTCACGGAGATCGAGGTGAAGGCCGATGGCAAGCCGGTGAAGCTAGCACGTGGTGAGCATGACTTCGCCCAAGAGGGCTTCTCGGCACAGGCCGCGCTCGACGGCAAGCCTGGCACGGGCTGGGCGATCCATGGTGAGGGCAACTGGAATGTGAACCGGGCGGCGACGTTTCATCTCGCCAAACCACTTGCAGCCCAGAAGTGGACGGTCACGCTCAAGCAGGACTACGGTGGCCAGCACACACTGGGCAAGTTCCGCCTGAGCCTCGCTACCCCGCAGCCCGACTCGAATCCTACGCCTATTGAGCCGCGCAAGCGTGCGGCCTATGAGAAAGCGTTTGTGACGTGGAAGACTGCGCAGCAAGCCGCCGCCGTGCGCTGGGACGTAGTCAAGCCGACTAAGGCAAGCTCAAACTTGCCACTGCTCACCATACAGCCCGACGGCGTTGTCTACGTGAGCGGCGATGGCACCAAGCGTGATGTCTATGAGCTTCAGCTGGCCAACCTACCTCCGGGAGTCACCGCGGTGCGCCTCGAAGCCCTCCCCGACGATCGCCTGCCCCGCCATGGCCCTGGGCGGGTCGCCTACGAAGGCCCGCACGGGGACTTTCACCTGAGCACTCTGACCACCAGTGTCGGTAAGCTGGTCAAGGGCGTCTCCAATGTTGGCAATGCACAGAACGCGCTGGATACCAACCCACAGACGGGCTGGAGTATCAATGGTTCCCAAGGCAAGCCCAGTGTGGCCGTCTTTACGTTTGAGAAGCCTCTCGAAACAAACACCCTTGCGCTCTCCATGGTCTTTGAGCAGTACTATACCGCCGGGCTGGGCAAGTTCCGTCTCTCGGTAACCACCGATTCCCGAGCCGGAAAACTAGCCCTCCTCCCCGAGCTGGAAGACGCGCTAGCAAGAAACGACGACGCAGCGCTCCGCACTCAGTTTGTCCGCGTCGCCCCCGAGCTCGCCAGCGCCCGCACCGAGCTGGAGGCGCTCCGTAAATCCCTCCCACAGCCCCCCACTACCCTCGTCTTTATCGAGCGTCCTAAGGAGAACCCCCGCGCCACGTTCATCCACAACCGCGGCGAGTTCCTCCAGCCTACTCAGAAAGTGACCGTGGGAGCACCCGCGGTGCTCCCCGCAGTAAAGGGCACGGATCGGCTAGCCTTTGCGCGCTGGCTAGTGAGTCCGCAGAACCCGCTGACGGCGCGGGTGATTGTCAATCGGGCTTGGGCGGCGTTCTTTGGTAAGGGAATCGTCAAGACCACCGAGGACTTTGGCTACCAGGGAACGCCACCAACCCACCCGGAGCTCCTCGACAACCTCGCCGTGGAGTTCATGCGCCATGGCTGGAGCCAGAAGACACTCCACAAGCGCATCGTGATGTCAGCAACCTACCGGCAGTCGTCGAAAGTGACACCACAGGCGCTCGCCAAAGACCCGGAGAATAAGTGGCTCTCTCGTGGCCCACGGGTGCGCCTGGATGCGGAGCTCGTGCGCGATCATGCGCTGGCCGCCAGTGGCCTACTCTCGCCCAAGCTCGGTGGCCCCAGTGTCTTCCCGCCCCAGCCCGCGAGCGTGACCACCGAGGGAGCCTACGGAGCGCTCGCCTGGAATGTCAGCACGGGAGAGGATCGCTACCGGCGCGGGCTCTATACGTTTGCAAAGCGCACCGCGCCCTACGCCATGTTCCAGACCTTCGACGGCCCCAGCGGCGAGGCCTGTGTCGCACGCCGCGACATCAGCAACACGCCGCTTCAGGCCCTTACACTCCTGAACGACACCGTCTTTATGGAGGCCGCACAGGCGCTGGGCAAGCGCCAACTCAGCGAACCCGGCCTGCTCGAAACCCGCGTCGCCCGGCTCTTCCGACGCGTCATCACCCGCCCGCCTGACTGGGACGAGCTCGCGGCTCTAAGCGCATTTTACGAAAAACAAACCAAACGCTTTGCCAGCGGTGAGCTCAGTGCAAAAGCTCTCTGTGGCAGCGACACGGCAACGCCCGAGCAGGCCGCCTGGACAGCACTGGCTCGCGCCATTCTGAACCTTGATGAGGCGATTGTAAAACGATAGACTGCCCCGTGAGACCGCCCCATGAAATGGGGCGGCGTAATCCGGGTAAAATAGCGCCATGACCAAGTTCCATACCCGCCGTCCGGACATACGACACGAGTTAATCATCTTCACTCTGCAAACCCTGGAGCTATAGACCATGCCAAGCCCTTTTCCCGGAATGGATCCTTATCTGGAATCCCCTGACTACTGGCGCGATGTACACTCCAGTTTTCTTGTTGAGGTACGTGTCGCCCTAAACGCCACTCTTCCGCTGGGTTTTGTGGCACGCACGGAGGAGAGGCTTTATGTGGTCGAGCCAGATCGCTCTATCTACCCCGATATCGCTCTCACACGTCAAGTTCCCGAGCGTCCAACAGGAGCCGTGAGCGCTGCTGTGATTGATAAGCCTATAGTCTATTTTACACCTCCCGAAGAAGTGCGAGAGAGCTTTGTCGAGATACGCTCTGTTAAACAAGGCGGACAGATCGTGACCGTTATTGAGCTTCTGAGTCTTGCCAACAAAATGTCCGGGCGAGGTAGGGAAGAGTACCGCCGTAAGCAATATGACTTACTGCGAAGCGATGTTCATTTCTTAGAGATTGATCTGCTTCGAGCAGGAGAGCATACTATTGCACTCCCCAAACCCTCCGAGTCTGGAAAAGAATACACAGCCTGCTTGCACCGTGGCGATGGTTCTTGGCGCTTCTCTACCTGGGCATTTGGTCTTCGAGAGCGACTTCCACGCGTCGCAGTTCCCCTGACCGAAGAACTTCCCGACATTGCGCTCGACTTGCAAGAAGTCTTTACGGCTGTATATGATGGAGGACGCTATGGTGAGACTATAGATTACTCTCAACCGCCGTTTCCCATTCTGCGACCCGAAGATGTGCAGTGGGCAAAGACACTTTTATCATGAACGAACGAAATCGGAACTTAAGCCTCACGCGGCGGCACTTCTTCGAGGAGTGTGGTGTTGGTGTGGGCAAGCTCGCCCTAGCAGGGCTGCTAACCGAGGGCATCGCGCAGGCTAACTCTCCCTCCTCCCGTTATCGGGAGGAGGGCCGGGGAGGAGGGCGGGCAAAACACGTGATCCACTTGTTTATGGCGGGCGCTCCTTCGCAGCTCGATCTCTTTACCTACAAACCCGAGCTGGTGAAATTAGAGGGCAAGCCCCTCCCTCCCTCTGTGTACAAAGACCAGCGCTACGCCTTTATCCGCGCCGATGCCGCTGTCCTGGGGCCGCGCTTTAAGTTTGCAAAGCACGGGCAGTGCCAGATGGAGCTCTCGGAGCTTCTGCCGCATCTGGGAAGCATCGCCGATGATATTTGCTTGGTGCAGTCGGTGAGCACCGATCAGTTCAATCATGCCCCGGCGCAGATCTTCTGGAACACGGGCAATGGCCAGCCCGGACGGCCCGCGATGGGCTCGTGGGTGGTCTATGGCCTCGGAGCAGGGGCGAAGAACCTGCCAGACTTTGTGGTGATGAGCACGGGCGCGGGCATCTCGGGCGGCGCGGCCAACTGGTCGAGTGGCTTTCTACCCACCAAGTACGCGGGAGTGCGCCTGCGTAACTCGGGCGATCCGATTTTAGATGTCAGCAACCCGGCGGGCGTGGACGCAAGGCTACAGCGCGAGACGCTGGACTTACTCGGAAACTTAAACCGGCGCGACACCGACCCGGAGATCGCTTCCCGCATTGCCAGCTACGAGCTTGCCTTCCAGCTCCAGACCTCAGCCCCAGAGCTGATGGACTTAAAATCGGAGAGCAAAGAGACCCTAGCGATGTACGGCTGCGACCCTGACAAGCCCAGCTTCGCACGAGCCTGCCTGCTGGCACGGCGCATGATCGAGCGCGGCGTGCGCTTTGTCAATATCTACCATGAGGGCTGGGATGCCCACTCCGATGTGGCGGGGACAAGCCGTGGTAAGTGCAAAGAGACCGACCAGGCATCGGCGGCGCTGGTAAAAGACCTCAAGCAGCGCGGGCTACTTGATGAAACTCTCGTTGTCTGGGGGGGAGAGTTTGGGCGTACGCCCATGGTGGAGAACAATCCCGCTCTGGGGCGCTCCCAGGGCCGTGATCACCACCCACAAGCCTACACGATGTGGCTGGCGGGTGGCGGGATTAAAGGCGGGCTTACCTACGGTAGCACTGATGAGCTAGGCTTTCACGTGGCCGAGAATAAAGTCCATGTGCATGACTTGCAGGCC
>NZ_JANNYP010000530.1:0-4585 GCF_031410135.1 Armatimonas sp.
AAAGAGGTAGAGGACTCATGAGAGATCAGAGCCGTTGTTCGACTGGATCAGCGGCAGGATGTCATGTGCTTCCCCCGCGACTTTCGCCAGTCGAAGGAGGATTCGGGCGAGGCGTTGGCGCTCCGCGAATCGTAGTGAAACCATATCAATCCTCTCCACGAGCCTGAGTGTTAAGCGCGCCGCCTGGTCAATGGCAGCAAGCTCGGCAGAGACTCTAAAGTGGGAGCTAGACCGGTCAAAGTGGGAGCGTTTGGAAAGTGGTGGTTGCATTTTGGAATTGGAAAAGATGAATGAGGAGAAGGCCGGACGCCGCGAAGGAGAGCAGGATGAAGAGCCCGTCTTCCGCCGCAGAGCCGGTGACAAAGCGAAGCTTTGGAGGCAAGAGCCATACCCGCCCGCTGTCGGGCCAGTAGAGCGGAACGCCGCTTCTGGTGCAGGCATCAAGCAGCAGATGGGACAGGTAGCCCAGCGTCAAACCGAACCCGGCAAAGGGATCGAGCAAGAGTGCTAGTGGCAAGCCAAAGACAACAGCGACGACCAGCACCGCAAGAAGCGAGTGCATCGGTCCACGGTGTCCCAGACTTCGACTGAGTAGCCGTGCGACGAGCTTCAAGGGAGCTACGCCGCCAATGGCTACGTTGGAGAGTTTGGACTCTCTAGCGTCGAGGTCGGGCAGCAGGCTTCCAAGCACAGCGAAGAGAATCGCCAGCGACATAGAGTCGAAGGCAAGGCCGAGCGGTAGTCCGTAGAGGCTGACGATCCCTGCCATGACGTGAGTTCTCCATGTCATAAAGAAGAGATTGTAGTCATGAACGAGACCGAGGGACACGCGTCACCGCCACGGTGAGCAGTAGCTCGCTCTTGGCTCCCAGGCAGTCGCTTTGGCGGTTGCCAACAGCTTCCTGCTCCAACTGAGCGAAGAGAGCCTCATCGAGGGCCCCGTTTGCGGTGACACCGATTTGATGGCTGATAAGTAGTTCCACGAGCTGATCGCCGCTGATGAGGTGCACCGGGGCCAGTGGCAGCAAGAGCCCTTCCTGATCTATCGAGCCTGAAAGTGGCCCGCTGGTGATGAGAAGGGCTTCGGCAGCACCGGACCTAATCGCTACACCGCGCAGCTCGTCAGCCTGGCGCTGGAAGACGCGAGATTCCGTATCAAACTGTTTGACTTGAGCGACCACCTTTCGTGAGGAAAGCCCACAACCGAGTGTGGCGACGAGATCATAGCCACCGGCTCTGTTGCGACCCTTCCAGTCGGTACGCCCGGCCAGGCGAACGTCTCGGTAGCCGAGCTTGATAAGCAGAAGGGCAATGATCTGGAGATAGGCATCAAAAGGGAGCTCCAGCAGCCTCTGCTGGAGTTTGTTCGGGGTTTTCGAGTTCATGAAATAGGTGTTAAATGAGGTGACCAGGAGAGGTTGGATCAGCTTCGCGGCGGGACCACTTCCCTGGTTTTTGATGTCTCCATTCGGGCCGGAGTCTATCGGTGCTCTCATCCCAGGCTTGCGGAGGAAGGCAGCCACTGCACCCCATGAGCTCGCAGGTTGAGGCCGTTGGATAGGTACCATCGTTTGAGAATATCTCTTGTGAGGCGAGCCTGATCCCAGATCGCTTGGATATCGCCACTGCAATGGCCTCGGCGACGCGGTAGCTTGGACTTCTCTTGTGATTGTTTAGCCGTGAGAGAGTAGCTTTTGAAAGCCCAGAATCTTCGGCGAGTCGGGCCAAGCTTTCGACGCAGTAGTAAGGGACATGAAGTAGCACCGCCCGCAGTCGATTAACGACTTTGGAGGGTGCTTGTGCCAGGGCAGGCATAGGGGATCGAGTTAGGTATAAAGTGGTGTCGCGCACGTGACCGCACTATTACACCGAGCGCCAGCCCAACACGCAAGAAGCGTTACCTTGGGGTAATGCCTTCTTAGTTTGCATGGCTATTCTTCCGTAGCTCACTCTCCCATTCTTCACAGATCTCGCCTGGTATGACACGATGATGCCATGCAGAAGTCCCCGCTCCCAAGTCGTTTTTCCCGGTGGCTCGACACGGTTGACGCGGGCATTCTCTCCTGGGTCGCCAAAATGGGCCAAGCCCCCAAGCGGGCAGGAACGAAACTAAAGAAACTCCCTCTCGTTGCTCGCTGGGCGGTGGGTGCAGGGAGTGGCGTTCTGCCGGTGGTCGCCTGGCTTCTTATCGCTTCGCTCGTGACCACGACAGCAGTAAGCAGTCTTGTTCCCAGTGTGGCCGAAGCTGCCGGGGTCTACACTTCCAGCTCTACCGACGCCTACGGCAATACCCACCTGGCCGCAAACTCGGTTACTGCTTCCAGTACGTACAACCTAACTGACGACGATTCTCCCGAAGACACCCAGCAACAGCTTGGGATAGACCCTAACTGGAGGAACGGCGTGACGCGGGGGAGCGGGGCGTTGAAGTTTGATGGGAATAATGACCAAGTAGTAGTTCCAGCTGCTTCGGCTATTAATCTTGGAAGCCTAACCGACGTGTTCACTACTGAATTCTGGTTTTATCCAACCAATAGCGCTGTCAGGCGGTTAATTGCCAAGACGGACGGTACTAATTATTGGGGTATTGACGGCTCATCTACCGGATTCACCGTGCAATTTCTCAATACGGCCAGTGGTTTGATCTCGAAAACATTTACCACTACGGTAACGGCGGGGCTGTGGTACCACGTGGCGGCGGTCATTGATCGCCCCAATCAGCAGGTCAGTCTGTTTGTGAATGGGTCACTGATTCAAACCCAGAGTACCTCTACAGTTGTCGGTAGCGTGGCAAGTACTGGTTCGCTCATCATTGGCTACAACGGCGGCGGTTACGGTCCTACTAATGGTGTTATCGATGAAATTCGGGTATCTAACTCACTCCGATATTCTTCAAACTTCACCCCGCAACGCCGCTTCACCGAAGATAGGAATACTGCTGGACTTTGGCATTTCGACGAAGCCTCGGGCCAGACCGTACTCGACTCATCTGGCAACGCCAACAACGGCACGCTAGGTGCAAATTCTTCCTCTGCTTCGGACGATCCTGTCCGCGTTGACGGAGCTCAAGCAATCATGGATGGCTTTAAAGGCTGCTCGCCCGATGATGCTGCAGATGCTGCCTATCAGGCGGGAGGTCGCACTGGTGCTGGAAACCTTACCCTCGGATCTAACTCCAGCGCCACTGACCGCAAGCAGTATGAGGTGCAGATGGTGGATAATCGAAGTGCTCTAAGCTTTGATGGTACCGATGACCTGGTTCAGGTGCCGTATGCTAGTAGCCTTAATTTCGGCTCAGGTTCATTTACTGTGGAAACCTGGATTAACCCATCCACAAATGCCTCTACAGACCGATTTTTTGAAAAAGGCAGCACCAGTCCTCTCGTGTATGTTCTCCTTGATCGATTGTCTACCGGAGCCTTAGTCGCGTATCTGAATGATAGTAATGGCGGCACTCTTACGGCTAACCTAGCTTCGGCCGGCGCCATACCTGATAGTCTTTGGACTCATGTCGCGGTGGTGGTTAACCGTACCAGCAACTTGATAACTGCCTACATAAATGGTGTTGCCAGTGGTGCTGGTGTGAGCATAAGTTCTCTGACAGGTAATTTTAATACCACCGGAGTAACGCGTATAGGTAAGGGGGCCTTTACTGGCAATTTTGGTCCTACTCTGGGTAAAATTGACGATTTTCGTATGAGTAGTGGTACAATGTATACTTCCAACTTCACCCCCACGAGACGCCTTAATCCAGACTCAACCACTAAGCTGCTGCTGCACTTTGATGAGAATACCGGACAGGTTGTGTATGACGCCTCCAGTAATGGTAATAACGGCGTTCTGGGAACTACTTCAAGTAGTGAAGGTCTTGATCCCACCTGGACCACCGGCATCACCCCAAATAGTCCGTTGGATGTTGGTCCTACCTACTACCAATACCGCTACATCGGCGGCACCTGGAGCACGGCTGTTCCTGCTCCTACCACCAGCACCCAGCTTGGCTCCACTGGCATCTACCTCAAGTTCAACCCGGCTGGCCAGTACAGCGCCTACGATCACTTCCTCATCAACTCCTGGGCGGTGGAGGCTGCAAGTACCAGCTCACCCCAACGTGGCACCCGGCGTAGCTTCCCACTGCGAACTCACCTCACCGTCACGGCCAGTGGATTGGATATTATCGACTCCTCCACCAACACCCTCTGGATGCGCCTCCCCACGGGCAGCACCATGCTCGGCACCTCGGGCCTGCAAAGTGTGGCCGCCAAGAATGGCCGCATCTACCTGGCCTCCACTGGATCGGGCAACCTTACTACGATTCGCTTAGAGTCGGATGGCTTCGGCACCTACTCCACCAGCGGCAATGCGGTGGGAGCCAGGACGATTGCTAATCGGGCCAGTACCTCCAGCTACGGCACCGCCTCTGGCTTGGCTCTGGTTGCCAACGCCCCAACCGCTGTCTCGGTGCAGGTGCTCGGCACCGCGCCACCCAAGCAGTATGTCGCCCTGGCCGATGGAACGTCGGGCCGGGTGGTGGTGCTCGGCAATGAAACCGCCCAGCTCTCTAACCCGACAACCACAACCGAAG
>NZ_JANNYP010000531.1:0-2054 GCF_031410135.1 Armatimonas sp.
GCCGCACCGTGGGCCGCAGCGCTCGCCGGTTTTTTTGCGAGCATGGTGGGCCTGCCCCCACCCGAGGGAGCCCCAACGGTTCGCACGGTTCAGCGCACCCAGCTCGAATCCGCACTACCTTGGGCGGTGCGTGCACTCGGATTGCCGCCGGTTGAAATCGGCGTCTATAAGCCTCATACTTCGGCTGAGAAATCGCTCCGCGATTAAAAATCTGTAGTCGCGGAGCGACTTTGTGGCGCTTGCGCCTATACACGCCGCTTTCAATCGGCGGGGATTTGAAGATGACCGACGATGTATTTCTAGCGACGTTTGAAGACACCAGCCTTCCGCGCTACGAGTGGACGCACTTCGCCCACGTTCGCATGGCATTTCTCTACCTGAGCTACCTGTCCTACGACGAGGCTGAGGCGGCGATTGTAACGGGAATCCAGCGCTACAACGCCGCCAAGTCGAACGGGGTAGGCTACCATCAGACCATCACTATCGCGTTTGCCCGACTCATCGCCTCCCGCCTCACAGAAAACCTAACCTGGCCAGCGTTCGTCGCTGCCAACCCCGATCTTCTGAGCTTCGCCTGTATCCAAAAACACTACAGCCCCGAGCTGCTCAAGAGTCAGCAGGCACGCACAGAGTTCGTCGAGCCCGACTTAGGGGCATTGCCATCCCTTGGTTAGGCGTACATGTTGAGCACAGCATTTTCCAGGTCTTCAAGAAAGTAGTCTAGGAAACTCTCCGAAGTTAGGTAGATACCCGATTCATAGGGGCTCCAGTTCATGACCTTTCCTGTCTCTGTATCGAGACAGTGGTAGTACTCGTCGCAGTGCATAATGGCGATAAAGTGCGCGGGCATCCCACGCTCTCGGCAGTACAGCGTCCGCTTTACGACGCTGTAGGGCTTCACCAAACCTGTCCCGAGGATCTCTGAGCCAAAGATATTCCCATGACCGTAGTTTTTGAGAAACCAGATATAGCCTTCGGGGAGGGTCACGGAAAGGTCTTTGGCAATCTCGCCGATGACTTCCTGTGAGACGCCGCCGGTGAATGATCTTGGTTTGCCGTGCTCTGCAATAAGCGCGCGGATTTGCTTATGAACCGCCTCTAACGGCGTTTCGTATTCCATAGATTGCTTTTCTTGAACCCAGTCCCCCCGCTCGGCGGGGGCTAGGGAGTAGGTTTGCTCAGCATCCCCTCCGCTTGTGTTTCACAGGCATTGAGGGCTTCTTCCACGCGTCGGCAGGCGTCTTCGTCTGACTCATCAGGGGCGATAAAGATCGGCTCCCCGAAGACCCAGGCGGCGCGGCTGAAGGGGGCGGGGATAAGGTAATCGTCCCAGGTGGTGAGTAGTTTGCGTGGCGTGGCAGTGGCGACGAGGGGGATGATGGGCTTGCCGGAGCGCCTCGCAAAGAAGACGACGCCGGGCTGGACTTTGCGTGCGGGGCCACGAGGGCCATCGGGGGTGAAGGCAAGGACACCGCCTTTTTCGAGTTCGCGGAGCATCTGTACGGCAGCACGCGCCCCACTCCGCCCCGTGGAGCCACGGACAATCTGGTAGCCGAAGTTGGCGAAGTTGCGCGCCTGGATATCGCCGTCGCGGGAGAGCGAGACCAGCGCCCAGTAGCCCCGGTTGCGATAGCGGTAAAGCGAGAGCAGGGTGCGACCGTGCCAGGTGACCAATATCCCACCATGGTGCTCCTTTAGCGTCGCCATTGCCGCCTCTTCCCCGACAATGGTCAGCCGCGCCGTACCGGCCAGAAGCCGCACGAGACCGCCAATCGTCGCCGCCAGCGCACGCACTTTGAACGTTAAAGGACGGGGAGTTTCGGGTGTGCTCACGCGTCAATGCCTCGCTGCTGTGCGTTGTAGAGCAGGCTGTAGAGTCCCCCGGATGCGAGTAGTTCGGTGTGGGTCCCTACCTCGGCGATCTTGCCCTCCTGAAGCACCACGATCTTATCGGCGTTGACAATCGTGGAGAGACGGTGGGCGATAATGAACGTCGTGCGGCCCTTGAACCACGTCCCCAGCGCCTCTTGAACCACGGACTCTGTCTGGGTATC
>NZ_JANNYP010000532.1:0-1606 GCF_031410135.1 Armatimonas sp.
CCCTCCCTCAGGGCAGGGAGGGTAACCCCCCCTCCTACCTCCCCCTTCCTTCGTAGAGGGAAGGGGGCCAGGGAGATGGGTTCAAGAAAGAGGCTTGATCACACCGAAAGCCCCTCGATGGTCTCACCCGCCAGTGCTCGCTTGGTCAGCTGCACCAGCGCCCACTCGGCATCGCGGGAGCTGCCTGCACCACGAGCGAGAGCAAGGAGGGTGAGACCATCGAGGGGCTTTCGGTGTGATCAAGCCTCTTTCTTGAACCCATCCCCCTGGCCCCCTTCCCTCTACGAAGGAAGGGGGAGGTAGGAGGGGGTTTTACCCTCCCTGCCCTGAGGGAGGGTGGCGTAGTGAGGGACGAATGAAGCCGGGTGGGTTCGGCGGTGAGCGGAGCGAAAGATATTATGGAAGTAACACAAAATTACGCACGGCCTTCCCAGGCGGGAATTGATGACTCCGGGGCGCTTCGGATGGGGCTCACGGCGGAGGCATCGCGGCCTGGGGTGCAGCTTACGGCGCAGATTTTAGACAGCCGCAGCTACGCCCGGGTGATGCTGGCGCTCTACAACGTCGTGTCGTCGGATCTTCGGAGCAAGCAGAAAGATCATAGCGGCTACCAAAAGTGGGTGGAGGAGCGCTACCTAGAGGAGCTGGACGCGACGATGGGCGCGAAGCTGCGTGCCTTGCCAGGCCTCAAGGATCATCAGGATCGGCTCAAGGGGAGGCTGAAGAACCTGAGCGATGAGATTCAGCCTCTGGAGGGGACGATCCAGGGGCGCGAGTTTTATAACAAGCGCTACGAGTACTTCCAGTGGCTCCGCAAGCACGACATGGACGCCTGGTGGGTACTCGATCCGGTCGTTTCCGTGCACCAGGACTGCGTCGTTTTTGAGGTCTTCAGCCTGGATGAGTCGTCGTACGGGCGCGTCACCGTGCCCTGGGAGAAGCTCGATGTGCTGGGCGAGGTGCGCTATGGAACGACCAATGTGGACTACTCCAGCGCCCTCGCCGATGAGATGCGCCGCATTCGCTCCTACCGCCCTGCGTTTCTCTCGGTTGCCGCTGAGGGCGTGAGCATCGCCACGGGAGCCGGGGAGCGCGTCGAGAAGAAGATTGATCTCCCGCCTACCTGGGTGCGTGGCTTCTTGCAAGTCCAGTCCGCCGCCGTCTACCCCGCCATTGAGGTGCAGTTCTCCCCGGAGACCATCGCCGATGTACTCGCGGCACTCCAGCGCGAGCGGGAGAAGACCGGTCCGCGCTCCTTGCGATTTCAGCTTATGCCTGGCGAGTGCCCGACCATCACCATCGAGCCGTGGGGAACCGTGATCAAAGAACGAGTCCACACATTCACCGGCGACGAAGCCACGGAGATTCGGCTCTGGGGGCGGCGACGCTTGCTGGCGTTTGCTGACTTACTCCCTCATGCAGACTCCGTGACTGCACGATTTCTGGGAACCGGCATGCCATCCTACTGGAGCATCACGCTGGATGGGCATCGGTTTGATATCGGGGTCTCCGGCTGGACCAAGAACGACTGGTCAAGCGCGGCTCGTTTTGATGTCCTCGCCGCCACGGGCCAAGCCAGCGATGGTGACATTGCCAAAGCATCCCA
>NZ_JANNYP010000533.1:0-5386 GCF_031410135.1 Armatimonas sp.
AGCAGATTCAGCACCAACGCCGAAGGCTTCATGACGTCTGCGCTCACTCCCACCAATGCCATCGCCGCCAGATACCCCGAGGCCCCCGCATGCCCTACGGAGGCGTAGAGCAGCGCCGCAAGAAAGATCAGCACCGGCAGAATAGACATGCTGTATTGTACGGCGTCGTGGCGTTTGGCGGGGTGCGACATCCCCGGCACCAACGCCGTATAATGTCAAGAGGAGGGGATAACAAAATGACCTGGATCGTTCGCTGGATCGTCGGGGCGGTGGCGCTGTATCTGACGGTGTTTTCCTGGAGCTACGTGCAGCCGATGGCTCCGTTTCTGGGAGGCAAGCGGGGACTGATGCTAGATGGCGCGATTGGGGCGTTTTTCTCCATCGCGGTGGTGACACTGGTCAATGCCTTTGTGGGGCCGATTCTAAGACTGCTGGCCGCGCCGCTCAACTGCCTGACGATGGGCCTGATGCGCTTTGTGGTCAATGCGCTGCTCTTCTGGCTAGCGGGAACACTGGGACTGGGACTCTCGGTACAGGGCTTTCTGCCCGCTCTCTACGGCTCCATCGCACTCTCCACGATCTCTGGGGTGCTGGACTTGCTGATTCCCAAAGATAAGGACTGAGGAACCCATTGAACCCATCCCCTGGCCCCTTCCCTCAGGGCAAGGAAGGGGAAGATCCCTAACCCTCTCTGCCCTGAGGGAGGGTGCCGAGGTACGAGGCGGGTGGGTACGAGGCGGGTGGGTACGGAGAAAGGACTAATGGCGATGGCTTCGGTGGTAGTTTTGACGGGCATGAGCGGTGCAGGAAAGCAGACAGCGGCGCGCTGCTTTGAGGACATGGGCTGGCAGGTGGTGGAAAACATTCCGCCACGTCTTTTTGCGGCGCTTCTGAGTGGGATGCCCAAGGACGAGCCACTCTGCATTGTCAACGACGTGCGCTCGGGGGAGTTCGATGCACTCTCAGCGGGAATTCTCTCGCTCTCCGTGACCCCGACACTGGTGTTTATGGACTCTATTGATGAGATCCTGATACGCCGCTTCAAAGAGACACGCCGTCCGCACCCGTTTTTCTTTGAGGCGGGAGGGATTCTGCCTGCCATTATGATGGAGCGAGAGAAACTGGCGAACCTGAAAGAGCAGTCAGAGCTGGTCATAGATACGTCAGGGATGAGTACGACCGAGCTCAGGGCGTTTCTACGGGAGCGCTTCGCTGCGCCTCAGCACAAGCAGCAGCCTATTACGGTTACCGTGGCCTCGTTCGGCTTCAAGCACGGCACGCCTCTTGATGCGGATCTTCTCTTCGATGTGCGCTTTCTGCGAAATCCTTACTACAATCATAGCCTTCGGGAGAAAGATGGCCGTAGTACAGAAGTTCAGGAGTTTGTGGAGGCCGATGAGCGCACGGGCGCTTTCTTGGAGCGTCTCTATGACCTCGTTGGCTGGTCGCTCCCGCACTACATTGCCGAAGGAAAAGCCTACTTAACCATTGGCATTGGCTGCACAGGCGGTAAGCACCGCTCCGTTTTTATTGGGGAGCGGCTCTCGGCGTTCCTAAAAGAGCGAGGCTACCGAGTGCTGACCCAGCACCGTGATGTGGAGAGGCGCTAAGCGTGGCAACTCCTCTTCTGAATCCGCAGCAGATGATGGTACGTGGGGTGAAGTGGCTCACGCCGGGCCTGAAGGTGAAGCGCTATCTCTTGCTGATCCCGATTGGGCTTTTGCCCGTGGTTATTGGGGTGGCGCTACTTGTCAACATCCGCAATACGGACTACTACGACTGGCTGGAACACCGTATTGAGCAGCTTCTCCATGTTGATATTGCGGACATGCGCTTCTATCTTCCGGCAGGAATCGCGCTTATCGTGCTGGGTTTGGTGCTGATTCTCAGTGCCCTGATCGCGGTCAATCGGAGTATTGTGGGAGTGATCTCGCCGGAGAACTTAGAGACCCTGCCGGAGATTATCCAGCGTAAGCGCTCACTCAACCAGGGAGCACGGATCGTGGTGATTGGGGGAGGGACGGGGCTCTCGACTCTGTTGCGCGGTCTGAAACAGTACTCGTCGAATTTAACTGCGGTGGTGACCATGACCGATGACGGGGGATCGTCAGGCTTGCTCCAGCAGCAGCTCGGGGGAATGCCGCCGCCGGGAGACATTCGTAACTGCCTGGTAGCCTTGGCCGATGCGGAGCCGCTGATGCAGCAGCTCTTTCAGTTTCGATTTGAGACACGCGATGATAACGATGGGCTGAGCGGCCATAGTTTTGGCAACTTGCTGATCGCCGCCATGACCCGGATCACAGGAGACTTTGAGCAGGCAGTTGAGAAAACCAGTGAGATTCTTGCTATTCGAGGACGGGTTCTTCCCTCGACGGTGGAGTCCGTGATCTTAGTGGGGATGATGGAAGATGGTCGTGAAGTCACCGGTGAGACCAAGATCGTCAAAGATACCAGCCCGATTGATCGGATAAAACTGTGCCCGGAAGCCCCAACCCCTCCCCAGGAAGTGCTGGATGCCATTCGCGATGCCGATATCGTGGTGCTGGGGCCAGGGAGTGTGTTTACCTCGGTGATTCCCAATCTACTGGTTGCTCCTATTGCCGAGGCACTTGTCGCGACCAAAGCGCTTCGGGTCTATATTTGCAATGTCATGACCCAGCCTGGTGAGACAGACGGCTACACGGCTTCCGCGCACCTCGCGGCTATTGAGCGCCATCTTCCCTCTCTCCCCACGGGCCGTAAGATCGTGGACTACGTGCTGGTCAACGATGCTCGCCCGTCACTAGAGGCAATGGATCGCTATGCCAAAACCGGAGCCGATGTCGTAACCCCGGATACGGAGGTGATTAAAAGCATGGGCTACCACCCTATCACGGGAAAGTTCCTCTCCGAAACTCAGCTCGTTCGCCACGATCACGAGCGTCTCTCCCGTGCCATACTAAACCTCTGGCAGAGCCGTAAGACAAAGCGTGGCTTCCGCCCATAATAGAAAGAATGCTGAACTCCACCGAAACCGGCCATGTGCTTTTCTTAGACCTCGTGGGCTACTCACAGCTCTCGCTGGAAGAGCAAGCAGCATCGGTCACCAAGCTACTGGAGTGTGTCAGAGCAACAAAGGCATTTCAGAGGGCGGAGCAGTCTGGGGAGCTTATTCCGATTGCGACGGGCGATGGGGTCGCTCTGGTCTTTCTGCGCTATGCGACAGCCCCTCTGGATTGTGCGTGTGAAGTGCAACAGGCTACCGTGTCGCTCTCTCTTCGCATGGGAATTCATGTCGGTCCCATCACCCGTATCCACGATATTAATGGGGCGATCAGTGTGACCGGTGGGGGAATCAACACTGCCAAGCGCATCATGGACATGGCAGAGGCAGGCGAGGTTTTTCTCTCTGAGGCTGTCGTTTCTCTTGTGAAAGACCATGATGCCTGGAAAGATCGCCTAAAATCACTTGGAGTACGGGAAACCAAGCACGGAGAGCGGGTGAGTGTGTATGCACTCGTTCCCCCTGTCCCTCTTCCCAGCGAGGTACGAGCAAAAGGGGAAGAGGGAAGCCGTCTCAGCGGCAGGGAGATGGCCCAAAGGGCTGGGAAGGAGGGCACCCCCGGCGGAGCCGTGCCCCTAGCCTCGGAGCACTACGTGACCAGAGCTGTGGATGCGCAGTTTCATGCAGCCCTAGAGCGCCAAGAAGCCATTGTGCTCCTCAAAGGGGCTCGGCAGGTGGGGAAGACAAGCCTGCTGGCACGCGGGCTCCATGTAGCGCGGCAGCGGGGAACACAGGTGGCGATCCTAGACTTCCAGAGCCTTGGAAGTGATGTTTTAGCGTCTGCCGAGAGCCTCTATCGGGCCATGGCGGAGAGCCTCTGTGAGCAGCTAGATCTTAGCACTCCCCCCGAGAGCCACTGGAACGTATCGCGATCCGGTGCTGCGAACCTGGAGCGGTATCTTAGGCGAGTGATCTTTGTCGAGAGTGAGCGTCCTTTAGTCTGGGGACTCGACGAAGCCGACCGGCTCTTTCCGCTGAGCTTTGGTAGTGAGGTCTTTGGGCTTCTGCGCTCCTGGCACAATCGTCGTAGCTTAGATCCGCAAGGGCCGTGGCACCGCCTGACCATTGCGCTGGCCTATGCCACCGAAGCCCACCTCTTTATCACAGATCCCAACCAGTCGCCCTTCAATGTCGGGGTGCGCCTCCAGCTCACCGACTTTACGCCAAGCGAAGTCCAGTGGCTCGCCGAGCGCTATGAAGTAAGCGAGATTGCTCCCCTCTACACACTCCTCTCGGGGCACCCGTATCTCACCCGGAAGGGCCTCGAAGTGCTGGCAGCCGGGGAGGCGCTAGAGACCACCCCTGCCTTCGACAATCACTTGGAGCGCCTGCTCTTCTCGCTAACCCAGGAGCCCTGCCTTTCGGAAGCGCTTCGCCAGATACTGCGGGGGGCGGCTCCTTCGCACGATACCTTCTTCCGACTCCGAGCTGCGGGCGTGATTGTGGGAGAGAGCACCACGAAACTCCAGCTACGCTGCCAGCTCTATGAAACCTATCTGAGAAAACACTTTGAGTAACACCATCTCCGTCTCTGTTCCGGCCACCTCGGCCAATATCGGCCCAGGCTTTGACACTATCGGGGTTGCCCTGGATCTGCACAATGTCTTTCACTTCGATGTGCTAGAGGGCAGCACTTCGCCACAGCTTCGCCCCCGTACGCTCGTCCTCGGTGAGGATAGTCTGGCACACCTGGCCCTCCATCGGCTCTATGCAAAGCTCGGCAAGCAGCCCCCCAAGCTCTTTGTGCAGACGGAGGCCAATATCCCCTTCTCACGGGGGTTGGGAAGTAGCTCCACGGCGGTTGTCGGGGGCTTGCTCGGTGGCAATGCCTTGCTGGGAAACCCTTTGGATAAAGAAGAGATTCTTGCACTCGCGCTGGAGATCGAAGGGCACCCTGATAACGTCGCCCCCGCGCTCTTTGGAGGTTTCCAGATCGCTGTCCGTGAGCCGGATGGGACGATCACTAGGGTCTCGGTTCCCGCACCCGAAGGCCTTAAGGCAGTGGTCTGCATTCCCGAACTAATCATGCCCACCGAAGAGGCACGTGCGGCTCTCCCCGAGAGCTGGACACGAGCGGAGACCGTTGCGAACTTAGGGCGTGTGGCGGTGCTCATGACGGCTCTACTTTCTCGGCGCTGGGAGCTGTTGCGTGTGGGAATGGACGATCGTCTCCACCAGCCCTACCGTGAGAAGTTCATTCCCGGATTTCGCGCCGCTTTAGATGCCGCCTTGGCCGCTGGTGCCTATGGGGCCGCACTCTCGGGCAGTGGCAGTGCGATCCTCGCTTTGACTGAGGCCCATGAAGAGCGGATTGGAGAGGCCATGGCCTGTGCGATTCGTGAC
>NZ_JANNYP010000534.1:0-5724 GCF_031410135.1 Armatimonas sp.
GACGGCCAGCCGCTGGACAAGCGCCCGACCAACTCCTGGGCACTGAGCCTGCACGAGGTGAGCACGCTGGAGCTTTTAGAGGTGCAGCTTGTCAATGCCACCGCGCCCTTTGTGCTCACGGGCCGCCTCAAGCCTGCGTTCCTGCGCTCGCCCAATGCCAGGCGCTTTGTGGTGCAGGCATCGGCGATGGAGGGACAGTTCAATCGCGCCAGCAAGACCGAGCGGCACCCGCACACCAACATGGCAAAAGCGGCGCTCAATATGCTGGTTCGCACCAGTGCGCAGGAGTGGGCACGCGAGGGCATCTATATGAACGCGGTCGATACCGGCTGGATCACTGACGAGAACCCCTACCCAAAGGCAACCCACCTGCGCGACGATAAAAACTTCTACACACCGCTGGACTCCACCGACGGTATGGCGCGCCTCTACGACCCCATCGCGCAGGGGCTGACCTCCCCCGACGAGCCCCGCTTTGGGCACTTCCTAAAGGACTTTGAACCCTATGCCTGGTGACGATCCCACCATCCTCTGCCCGGTGCACCTAGCACCAATCACGCCTTGCGCTCCCGAGGAGCTGGAGCCGCTTCTGGCGCACCTAAGTGGCGACACGCCTGTGATGGAAAGCGCCGTCTTCCCTCGTGGAACGCTCCTAGACGACGGGCGCTTGGATCTGTGCAAGCAGAGCCTCGGACCGGAGAACTGCCAGCGGCTTGTGGCAGCGCTGGAGGGCAACACGCACGTGCGTAGCCTGATGCTAGGCACGGATGGAATCGGGGACAGTGGGGCAGCGGCGGTGGCGACGCTGGCCAAGAGTAATCCAAGGCTGGAGGTGCTCTATCTCGGCTGCAACAAGATCGGCCCCGCCGGTGCCGAGGCGCTCTCCGAGGCACTGGCGCACAATACGTCGGTGACCGGGCTCTGGCTCAAACGCAACCCTCTCGGGCCTGAAGGGGCCAAAAAACTCGCTGGGATGCTACGTATCAACCAGAGCCTGCGGGTGCTAGACCTTGTCAACACCGACCTACGCACAACAGGCTTCGATGCGATTGTCACCGCGCTCTGTGAGGCCAATCGTAGTGTCGAGCGCCTCTATCTCAGCGGCAATGGTCTCGGCCCCGAGCAAGCGCATGGCCTAGCCCGCCTGCTCCGTGAAGCACCGTACCTAAACGCCCTGCTACTCAGCGTCAACCGGCTCGGCGACGAGGGCGCAGTGCTGCTTGCCGAGGCACTGCGAAAAAACACGACACTGGAGGAGCTAGATCTGGCGAGCAATGGTATTGGGACGACTGGGGCTCTGACTCTTCTCGAAGCCGTCCTCGCACACCCGCGCCTACACACGCTTAGCCTGGGCTACACCCCCTCAACTCGGGTTTTAGGCTCATCGGCCAATGCCCTCGGTGACAAAGGCGCGTTCGCCCTTGCCGCACTCCTGCCCGGTGCAAAAACCCTGCGCCGCCTCGACCTGCGTCGTAATGGCCTCTCAAAGCGCGGAGTCACCGCCCTTGTCGAAGCACTTGAACACAACCACACACTGGTTGATCTTCAGATAGACGGCAAGCCCAACCCCAAGCTTGGGGAGCTTTTGGAGCGCAACCAGGCGCAGTCCCTCCCGCCCACCCGCGACCCCGATGTCGCCCTTATCCGCAGTGTCTACCGCTAACCACATGCCAAGAAACCTCTACCGTCCTGGACGTATCGAGTTCCCTGAGCTTGTCAAGCTGAGCCCACTTATTCTCCTCGGCCAAGTAGAGCTTGTCACCAACTTAGACCTTGCCCTGATCGAGGTAAAAGAAGCCTTCAAAGGAAGACCGGCGCGTTATCTTCCCTTTCATGTTAGGACAGATCGCAACCGTGTCTTTGAGCTCTCACCGGGGAGAGAGTGTCTGTTTTTCATGGAGCCCGACGAAGAAGAGCCAACGCACTACGTCGATGTTTGGTCAGGTCGCGGGGTGATGCCCATAACTCAGCGTGGCCAGAAGCAAATCGTTGAGATATTCACGGCAACGGTAATCATGGACAAAAAGATCAAGGTTCTGGAGCCTGGCCCGCAGTCCACCACCAGCTTCTTCGCATACCGCGAGATCGTCCGCGCGATACGCCACCACAATCACCGGTAAACGCTCCCCTTTTTGCTCTACAATAGCCCCATGAAAAAGCTCCAGCGGCCCTTGGGCATCTTAGCACTCCTCGCACTGGTCACGGCGTTTGTACTGTGGATGCAGGAGCCGCCGACACCCGTGGCGGCCAGTGCGCCTGCAGATGTGTTCTCTGCCGAGCGGGCGATGGTGCATGTTCACCAGATCGCACGAACGCCGCATCCGCCCGGAACGCCGGAGCACGACCGGGTGCGGGACTACTTAGTCGCGGAGCTGACCAAGCTGGGCTTTACGACGACGGTTCAGAAGCGAATCGCGCACCGGGACGAGCACGATGGGGCGCTACGGCTGGCGAGCGTGGAGAATATCGTCGCGGAGAGGCACGGCACGGCCCCGACGGGCACGTTGCTGCTCGCCGCACACTACGACTCGCACCTCAGTGGCCCTGGCGCAGGCGACGATGCGGCGGGAGTGGCGGCGCTTCTGGAGGCGATGCGTGCCCTGGGATCGGGGGCTGCAAAAAACACGCTCCGCGTGCTCATCACCGATGCAGAGGAGTTTGGCTTGCTCGGGGCGCAGGGCTACGTGGACAGTTTGACCGAGAAACCCGAAAAATCCCCAACGCTCGTGCTGAACTTCGAGGCGCGCGGTGGCGGCGGCCCGGTCTTTATGTTCGAGACAAGCGAGTTCAACAAGGAGCTGATCGAGCAGTTCGCGCATGCCTGCCCACACCCACACGCATCGTCGCTGATGTATGCACTCTACGAGACCCTACCCAACGATACCGATCTGACAATATTCAAAAAGGTAGGGATGATGGGGCTGAACTTCGCCTTTGTCGGACGCTGGCAGAGCTACCACTCCGCACTCGATACCCCAGAGAACCTGGATACGCGTAGCCTCCAACAGCACGGTGCCAGTGCGCTGGCTCTCAGCCGGGCGTTTTTAGAGACAGACCTGATGTCACTCGATAGTAAACGCAAACAAAATGCTATCTACTTCGATGTGCTTGGGCAGTGGGTATTGCACTACCCAACCTACATGGCCTGGGTCTACTCCGGCTATGTGGGGATATTTTTTCTTGCTCTTCTCTGGCGCAATCGGCAAGAGAAAGACGCGACCAAGGCGTTCTTTGCGGGGCTAGGGCTAGGGCTGGGGACACTGGTCACGGGCGCACTTGTCGCCGTGCTGGTTGGTTTTGCTGTGCAGCCGTTTCGGCAATCCGTTCCCAACCGCGACCCGTACGGTGTCCGCTGGTTTGAGGCCGCACTCCTACTGGCGACACTGGCCTTTATCTGGCTGGAGTGGGGGCCGGTGCTACGGCGCTTTTCGGGCAAGCAACTCTCTCTAGGAGCGCTTTGCTGGTGGGTGTTGGCGCTGATCGCCACCAATCTCTTTCTCCCTGGCGCAAGCTATCTGTTTCTCTGGCCCCTGCTCTTTTCCCTGATCGGAATCGCTTGGGGAAAGCCCTGGCTCGCCGCAGTGCCACTCCTGGTCTTTCTTGCGCCGGTCTGGCATAGCCTCGCCCTGCTTCTGGGCTTCGGACTCCCGCCGTTCTTGGGCGTGCTCGCCACCTTTGGCCTGCTCCCTCTCCTGCCGCTGGTTCGGGACACCGTCAAGCCACTCGTGCTCCTTCCTCCTGCTGTCTTTCTGCTAAGCGGTGTGGTTTGCTTCGTGATCGGGGCGCTACAAACGGGGCCACGAACCAGCGCCCTGCTCTACCTTGAAGATGCTGACACCGGCAAGGCGCAGTGGGTGAGCTTGCAGAAACCTAATGTCTGGACAAAGGCCGTGCTGGGCGAGCGACCCACGGAGACGAAACTCGGGGATTTCCCCGCCTTTGCAGCGCCCACTCCGAGCCTGAAGCTCCCCGCCCAGACAATTACACATCAAGGACAAAGCATCACGATCACCCTACCCGAACGCGCAACGGAGCTGATGCTGACGTTTGACAAACCGACGACTCTTACTCTTGATGGCAAGAAGCTCCCCGCTCTGACGAAACTGCGCTGGTTTGGCCCCCCACAGACAGCGACTCTTTCGGCAGAGGCTTCAGCGGAAACGACACTCACTGTGGACATGGTGCTTCCTGGCTTGCCACCAAACACTCCACCGCGCCCTGAGGGCTGGATTCCCGTCTCCGTGGACTCCTACACCGATGTACGCATCGTGCGGCGGACGCTACGGATCGGGTACAAATAGCCCATGCGAACGATGCTCCTGCCCCTCTGCCTACTGACACTTATTCTGCCCGCCGCCGCTTGGAACAAGCCCGGCCACATGGCCACGGGAGCCGTTGCTTACCACGATCTTAAAGCCAACCCGGCGCTTTTAGAGAAACTGGTCGCTGTTCTGCGCGAGCACCCGGACTACGTGGGCAAGTGGAAGCCGCAGGTGGACGAAGGCGCTGCCGCCAATATCCCTGATGCGGAGGTGCTCCTGATGATGGCGGCTCGCTGGCCCGACGACTCCGACGATGGCCACCGTGGGCAAAAAGGCGAGTGGCACTACATCAACACGCCTGTGTCTTTTGATGGGAGCCCAACCAAGCCCGCGAAGCCCAATAATCTTGTGACATCATTTCCCGACCGTGTGCAGGAGTTCAAGAGCGCCCCCAACAGTGCGGAGGGCAAGATTCAAAAAGCCATCGCGCTCTGCTGGATCCTGCACCAGCTCGGCGATGCCCACCAGCCGCTGCACGCCGTCTCGCTCTTTAGCCAGCGCTTCCAGGGCAATGCGGGCGACCTGGGCGGCAATATCTTCTACGTCCGCTACTCCGAGGGCGGCGCAACACAAAAGCTGCACTTTGTCTGGGACGAGGCGATCACGAGTAGCTACAACCTGCGCCAGCTTAACCAGCTTGCCATCACGCTCCGCGCCGAGAACCCACGCGCCAAGTTTGAAAATGTCGGCGAGCAGAAGCAGCAGAGATGGATTGAGGAGAGCGCGGCGCTGGCAAAGTCAGTGGTGTATCAGAATGGTATGCTCCAGAGCGGCCCCAACAAAAACGACGGTATTGTGCTCCCCGCAGGCTACTCCCAAGAACGCGGACGCGTGGGCAAGCAGCGTGGCACGCTGGCAGGCTACCGCATGGCCGACTGGCTGAAGGCGCACCTATGAGCTTGCTACTTGGCGTGGACATTGGCGGCACGAAGATCGCAGCGGGGATTATCGACGCGGCAACGGGGCAGGTGCTCCACAAAGCCCGCATCCCCACCGAGGCAGAAAATGGCGGCGCGTCGGTGCTGGCGCGTGCCGTAGAGCTGGCAAAATCTCTGCCCGGTGAAGGCGTTATCGGCATTGGCATCGGGGCGGGAGGGCAGATCGATCCCGTTGAGGGGGTTGTAGTCAATGCCACCGAGATTCTCCCCGGCTGGAAAGGCCAGCGCCTCAAAGAGGCGTTTGAAAAAGCCTTCGGTCTGCCCGCCTTTGCCGACAACGATGTCAACGCGCTGGCCGTGGGTGAGAGCCGCTACGGTGCGGGAAAGAACTACCAGCATCTCGTCTATCTGGGGCTGGGAACGGGAGTCGGTGGAGCGCTGGTTCACGACGGCAAGCTGGTACACGGACCAAAAGGTGCGGGCAGTGAGCCAGGGCATCTGGTGCTCTACCCCGACGCGCCGCC
>NZ_JANNYP010000535.1:0-5445 GCF_031410135.1 Armatimonas sp.
CCGTGCCGAACGTCTCCCCCAGGTAGGTCTGGGCCATGTACGCCAGCGCACGGCCATTGGCAACGCCGGGTTTCTTTGTTGCAGAGAGCTTGTAGAGGGCACCATCACTCAGGGAAGTCACGGTCAGGGTCACGGGAACCGGCTTTTCGATTACCTCTGAGGTGCCCTCGCCCTCTTTTGCCACAATAGAACTTTTCCCCAGTGGGGTAGTGCCGGGCACCTCGACCACAAAAATCGGCTCTTTTTCCTTCTTGGGATGAAGGGTTATCGTGGTGCCCTTGACAAACTCGGTGGCGGGGATCGTGCGCTCGCCCATGAGCGCCGGGAGGTACTTATCCGGGGAGATCAGCGTGGTGGTGACGATACTACTGCCAATCAGTAAGACACTCATCATCACCGCCGCCGTGGTCAGCAGGTGCCCGGCGTTGCGAATACGCCCCTTGGGCTCGTCCTCAGTGTCCGTCTTATCGCCTTCGACCAGCGGCATCACCACGACGCCGGTCTCGAAGCCCGAGAGCCCCAGCGCGAGCTGCGGGAAGACTATAATCGCCGCAATGGCCATGTGAGCCGGTGTCGGGTGGATCGCCAGGAGATCGCGCTGCCACTCTCCCATAAGCTCCGGGTGGTGGGAGATCTCCTGAATTCCTCGGATGATCACGACGATATTCAGGCCAATATAGACCACCACAATCCCCACAGCGATCCCGATAGCCTCCTGGAAGCCTTTCAAAAAGACAGCGCCGAGCAGCGTGATGAGTCCTAGCGTCAGCCCTACCTGCCAGACCGCCGGGTTGTGCTCCATAAAGTGCGCGACAAAGTGGTTCTCGCGGACGTGCGCGGCGGCATCGGCAGCTGAGAGGGTGATGGTGATGATAAAGCCCGTCGCCGCAAAGCCAATAAGACAGAGCACGAGCAGCTTGCCTTGCCAGTACGGCAAGAGCTTGGCGAGCATCGAGATAGAGCCGTCGCCGTGGGGGCTGGCCTTGGCGACGCGCTTGTACATTGGGAGCGCCCCAAAGAGCGTGAGTAGCACCAAGACAAAAGTCGCAATCGGGGAGAGTGCCCCGGCGGCAAGCGCCGCGATTCCAGGCTGGTAGCCGAGGGTAGAAAAGTAGTCCACGCCCGTGAGGCACATCACTTTCCACCATGCATGGGGTTTATGCCCCGGCTCATGCTCTTCCTCGAAGGCGCCTTCAACATTGGAGACGTAGCCTTCTAAAAACCAGTTCTTAAATTTTGTATTCACTATAGTTCTTACCGGGTAAAACGAGGTTATCCTACCGCTAAATTTGCGGATGTCAAATAGCAGACACTATCATAGCAGGCAAGTTGCGTTTTGGCCTTAAGACAAGGCATAATAGACGTATGGCAAGGAAGCACGTTTCCCTGGGAGCGGCACTCACGCTGGGGCTAGCACTGGCAGCGAGTGTGCCAGCTCAGCAAAAGAACTCGCTCGAAGAGATTTTCCAGCGTGAGCTCTGGCCCGTTCTCAATAGTCAGTGCGCCTCCTGTCATGCCAAGAAAAATCCTTCGCAGTTTTTGCTCCCGACGGACTCACGCACGGCGTTTCTAAAACTCATCGCAGAGGGGCAGTTCGACCCCGACAATCACTCTAGCATTGTCTACCGTGTGACCACCTCGGACAAAAATATTGTGATGCCGCCCCAGGGCATGCACCCACTGACCGTGGCGCAAGTGACCCGATTCGACCACTTTGGCGAGGCAGTCCGGGCACAACAAGCCGCCATAGGGAAGCGGCCGGACGAGCAGTTTCCCGCCTATCTGGCCCTTCCCTTTACCGGCGCGAAGAAGCCCAGCTTTGACAATACGTTTCTCACCTTTCGGCAGCTCCGGGGCAAGACTCTGGCGATCTTTGGCGATGATGGGGAGCGGGAAGACCGCAACCTCTTTGTTGACAATACTCATCTCTTTGGCGGCGCGGATTTTGTCAAGCGCTTCGACGAGACCTCGAAAGCCTCCCCGACGTTTCTTTCTGGGGTGGAGCTCATTGGCCGGGAGCTGGCGAGCAGGGCCTATCTCAATCGCACGGGGCCGTTTTCGGGCTTCACGGATACAACACCGGAGCGTGAGGGGATCACGCGGCTCTGGAAGAAGCTACTTTTCCGCGAGCCCACCGCCTCCGAGCTTAACGAGGCGCAGGCATTTCTCAAGAGTGTCGCGGCGGCTCAGATAAGCCTTGCCCAGACAGCACCCAGCGACCTGCGATTCTCTCTCGCGGTCACTGATGAGCGCGGTCAGCGGGTGCTTAAGGAGCTGGGAGTTGCGGTGCGCAGCGACGACCATGCGCTCACCACGCTCTACGTGGATCAGGAAGCGGGGGAGACGCCAGAAAAAGAGCTCGGGAGTTTTTCTTTGGTTCCCAGCGACACCGGCCAGCGTGTGATTATCAGCAACGCCGAGAGCTACGGCAATGTCAGTGTGGTCGGGATTCGGGTGAAGGGCGACACGGGCGAGAAAGTCCTCAAGGTCGGTGAGGCGGGTGTCTTGGTCGAAGGGGCTTGGAAGATCAGCGGGGCGAGCGCGGAGGACAACAGCGAGAATAAAGGTGCCTCCCAGATCACGTTCCCGCTCACTGTCGACAAGCCCGGCAAGTACACGGTGAGCTTTCTCTGGAAGCGAGCCGCAGCACCCAAGGCGGGTGCGAAGCGTCCGGCAGGCAAGAACCTCACCCCAAGCTCCCTCTGCCGTGATCTCTGTGTTCAGGTGCTCAGCCGTGATGATGTGAGCCACATCGCGACACCCGCCGCGCCCGACGTCCCCCCCAAAGGCGAGGCGCACTTTGTCATTGATCAGAGTGTGGACAACCGGCCTCATGCGGATTTAAAATCGTCGTTTCTCTTTGGGGCAAGCGGTGGGATCGAGGTGCGCAATGAGGGGACCACGAAGCGCGTGGTCGCCGATGCCGTGCGCCTCTTTGCTGCAAATAGCTCTACTCCAATTCTGCTTCGGGCAGGCAAGGCAAAAAATAAAGAGCAGTGGGGCAAGTTTCCCGCCGAGAACTTCAACCCCTACAACACGGTCGGGCCAGACTTACTGCAAGATCTTGGGACGGAGGGGAGCAAAAAGTCGCTGGCCCTACTCTTTCCTCCCACAACCGGTGAGGGCTACGATCCGACCCGCGCCTACCGACCCGCGATTGTCTACCCCGGAAAAGCCGATAACGAGACCCGAGTGCCGATTGTTGTCAAAGCCGAGTCGTCATCGCCGATTGTGCAGCTCGCCGCGCCGCTGATCGCACATCCAGGGGCGCAGATCACCGTGGACGCGTCGTCGTCGTATAACATTCAGCGCTCGGTCTTGACGTTCCAGTGGACACAGATCGGCGGACCAAGAGTCGTGCTGGTTGACCCAAAACAGCCCAAGCTGACATTTACCGTGCCCAAGCTCTCTGCCAAACAAGCCGCGTGGGAAGGGCTCTGCCGGGCGCTCTTAGCCCACCCGGACTTTCTCTTCACCCGTCCCCGCTCGCTGACGGCCACCACCGACCCCAAAGTCCGCAAGCGCTTGCAGCTTGTCAAACTTGCCCAAGACCTGGTGGGGCGCACGCCCAGTGATGCAGAGCTGGCTCAGTGCGACTCTGGAGTGGTGCTGGAGAAGCTCGTGGATCGCTACTTGGCCTCCAAGGAGTTTGCGGATTTCTATTTTCACCGAACCCGCCTTTATATCGAGAGCCACGGGACGCCCGAACAAGACGAACCGGCGCGGCTCTGGACCTATCTGGCGCTCCAAAACCGCCCATTCAAAGAGCTGCTCACTGCGGACTACACGGTGGATACGGCGTTCCTGAAGCAGCCTCGCCCGGCCTACTTCGGAAAGACGGGTGTGCTGACCATGAAGGGGTTTATCCAAGGAAAGCCGAGCCTGCCGCACTTTAACTACTCCGCCCAAGTCTGCGAGAAGTTTCTGGGCTATGCTTTTGAAGTCCCCGACGAGATCGTTCAGTCGCGCCAAGGGATTACTGCGTCGGCGACCACTGACCCCAAATCGGTGTGCTACACCTGTCATAAAATCCTCACGCCACTGGCCTACCAGAGAGCGCACTGGGATGACCTGGGCAACTATCGGGCGCACGATGAGTACGGCCTTGCCATTGACCACTCGGATCGTGACGAAGTGGCGGCCTATCCGTTCAAAGGTGAGGGAATGGAAGCCTTCGCCACACAGGCCGTCGCCAAAGAGCGCTTTATACGCACGATCCTACAAACGCACTTCGTCTGGTACTTTGGCCGCGAGCTGCGCTGTGAGACTGACGAGCGAGGGCTCTATCAGCGGCTCTGGAGTGCAACGCAACAGAGTAACTACGTCCTCAAGCCGCTGATCAAGGCACTGGTCTTAACCCCGGAGTATCTTAACGGCACGGTCACAGCTCCGCCGAGTGGGAACCCAAAGACCAAGCGCCTCGCTAAGCTGGCAGCGTTCCACAGGGCCACGCAACCATCGCGATCAAGATGAAAACACACTTACACAATGTCGGGGTTTGCCGCAGAGAGCTGCTTCAAGTCGGGTTTCTTGGGGCGCTGGGGCTGATGGCTCCCCAGGCATTCGGCGCGAAGAAGCGCACTCCTAAGGCCAAGTCTGTGATTCTTGTCTGGATGCCGGGGGGGCCACCGCAGATGCATCTGTGGGATCTCAAGCCCGACTCGCCGAGCCAGTGCAAGGGAACCGCTAAGCCGATCTCCACCAAAGTAGCCGGGATGCAGTTTGGCTACCAGATGCCGCTCCTGGCCCAGCAGTCAAAGCATCTCACGGTAGTGCGAACCATGACCATAGGCCAGGAGGACGCCAATCACATTCCCGGCCATCAGCTCATGCTTGCGGGGATCAATGAGCTGCCCCGGACGTTCAAGAGCTTCGCCACCCGCAACGACTGGCCCTCCATTGGCTCCGTGATCTCGGCACTCAAACCCGCGCAGAAGGGTCTGCCCAGTGCGGTGCACCTCCCCGTGCGGATTCGCTTTGAGGGAAGCCCGTGTCCGGGCGAGACGGCGGGCTGGCTGGGAGCCAAGTACGATCCCTGGCTCATCGAGCGTGACCCTGCCGACCCAAAGTTCACGGTGCCCGATCTGCTCCCGGTGGCTGGAATGACCGTCGAGCGCCTCGCGGACCGCCAGCGCTTACTCACCGATATAGATAGCTATCGTCGTGACTTAGATAAAGATGTCGAGATTCGCCAGCTCTCGGACACCCAAGCGCGTGCCTTTTCTCTCGCCACCTCGCCCGCCGTGCGCGATGCCTTTGATCTCTCCAAAGAGCCCGATGCACTTCGCGAGCGCTACGGCAAGCACTCGTGGGGGCAGTCGTTGCTACTGGCGCGGCGGCTGGCTACGGCAGGCGTGGCGTTTCTCCAAGTGAATCTGGGCGGTCTCAACCACTGGGACTATCACGACAAAGAGAACGATGGCCTCAAGCGCGACATGCCCAAGT
>NZ_JANNYP010000536.1:0-1421 GCF_031410135.1 Armatimonas sp.
GGAGCAGAAAAATCCCGATCTTGATCAGTGCCCCTGAGAAGCGTCCAGAGATCATTATCCCGATAATCAGTCCAAGCAGCGCCAGAGTTCCGGTCAGCAGGAGCGCGATATAGCCGTAGCCCAGTATGATCCAGCCGACTATTTTCTGCTGATAGTCTGCCGGATTTTTCTGCGCGTCCGCCTCCAAGCGGTGCACATAGGCCTCAAACTCTTCATTTGTCCACTTCTTTGCCATCTTAAACCTCCCTCCGATTAAAATCGGGGGCTCCCTTCGGGAAACAAAGTCCGGGTACCCTCTGGGTGCGGGCTCCTCAATTTACAGTGAGCCCTTCCGAGGGCACCGGGCGGATGATGCGACCCGCGCCTGCGTCTTTGAGGGCGGCGATGGTGCGCTCAGGTTCGAACGTGAGGCAGAGCACCGTCCCGCCCTGCCCTGCTCCCGCAAGCTTGGCGCCTAGCGCGCCGTTTGCCAGCGCCACTTCCACCAGCTTGTCCACGGCGGCTCCGCTCGCCCCAAGACGAAACTGCACCTCCTGGTTCTGGTTCATCAGGGCGGCAATCGTCTCCCAGTCACCTGCCATCAGGGCTTGCTTGCCACTGCGTGCTAGCTTGGGCACAAAGGCATCGTAGAGCTTGCGCACTTCGGGGTCGTTGTCGAGCCAGCGCTGGCGCACGGGCTTGTGGGCCGCGCCCGAGTGGTGCTTGACCCCGGTGTGAGCCAGCACAAACGGCAAGGGCTGGGGAACAAGGTCTAAGAGCGGCTCGACCGTGGCGTAGGGCTGCTCGTCCATGGCGATATGGCTCCCCTTGTCGCGGAAGTCCATGTAGTTGAGGCCGCCAAAGACCGCCATGTGCTGGTCCTGAAACCCACAGATCACTCCGAGAATCTCGTACTCAATCTTGCGGATCGCGGCGGCGATGGCGTGCTTGTGCTCCACCCGCCCAATTTTCTTGGACACCGCGCCATACACAGCGGCCATGAGCGCCGTCGAGCCCGCCAGTCCTGCCTGCATGGGAATCTCGGTGCTGGTCGTGAGGTGAAAGTGCGCTTCCCCCGGATCAATCCCCATGCCCTTCAGTACGGCCTTCGCTAAGTCCAAGCGCGGGAACTCCTCCGAGGGCTCTAGGTCTGCCGGGCTTGCGATAACTTGTCGCTCGCCATTATCGGCTTCTAGGATCAGCGCCGCTGAGTCGGTGTCGGAAAGGGTGCAGGTCGCACGCTCGGAGAGAGAACAAGAGATTACAGAGCCGCCGTACATGTCGGTCGGGTTGCCCAGCACGCCACAGCGTCCGGGCGCAGTTGCCACGATCATGGAGGCATTTTACAGCATTTCCCCCCACGGCTGGTTTGGCCGCCCCCGGCTCCCGTCGGTCCACTCAGCGCCACCCCCACCCGATAACGGGGGAGGGGGTGGTTGGGG
>NZ_JANNYP010000537.1:0-4984 GCF_031410135.1 Armatimonas sp.
CTGACGAATTGATATGCAATCGCCCTGCCATTTCTAGGGGTGGACTTGACAAAATTTCAATACACCGTTACACTGAGATTCACCTAAGAGGTGGGCACTATTAAAGCTTGAAAACCTTTAATCAAAAGCCGCACTTCATTCTGATAATTACGAGACACACGTACGTTTCTGCTGGTTCAAAAGAGAATTTTCGTGTGGGTTTGTGCGCACGAATACTCTTTTTTTCTTTTCCAGCAAAGTTGTTTGGGAAAATAAATATACTCCGAGAGGGTAGTCATGTCTTATCAAAAATCAAGCTTGGGTAAAACACGCCAGGCATTTACGCTCATTGAGCTTCTAGTCGTGATCGCGATCATCGCGATTCTCGCCGCCATTCTCTTCCCCGTTTTCGCACAAGCACGTGCTAAAGCTCGTGCTATCAACTGTGTCAGTAATGTCAAGCAGGGCGCTCTTGGCGTCCTGATGTATGTTCAGGACTATGATGAGGCGATGCCGCTACTGGACAACGACCGGACTGCTGGTCACACCCCCGATTGGGGCAACCCCGGTAATACCCAGCAGTGGGGAAACCACATGTTCCTTGGTGTGGTGCAGCCCTACTTGAAGAATCGCAATATCTATGTTTGTCCCGAAGCGGGTAAAACGAACTGGAGAGTTGCGATCCCCAGTGGTGAAGTTGCAGGCCAGCCTTACATTCAGGCAATGGACGATGCAGGTTACTACGATAGCTCTTTCGCTCACATGGCTGTTAATATTTTGCTTGTAGAGTGGGGAGCTCGCGGAGCAACTGCCGCCATTGCACGTCCTGCAGAGACTGTCCTGATGGTAGCAGACTCCGTCTGGGATAATGCAGGTGTCTCAATTGCACAGGCTGTCGGCAACACTGGTGTCTGGGTTGAGAACGTAGGTAGCGGCTGTATTGGACTTGGAGGACAGGGTTGGACCTGGTATCTGCACTCCAATACCAAGGGCCGCGGTGGAAGCCGTGCCGCCGTTGAGTCGGGTCGTGCCAATGTCGCTTTTGTGGATGGTCACGTTAAGTCCATGGATCGCAACAATCTGGAGCGCTGTGACTTCAATGCGACAGCCAATGGTAGGATCTTTACGTACTGGGACTACCGCTACTAAGCACGACGAATAAGGATTGAAAGCATGAAGAAATCTCTCTCCATCGCCCTTCTTTTAGCATTGCTCGTACTGCCTTTAATCGGCTGTAGCAGCAAAACGGACGAAGAGGCACCGCCTCCTCCCCCGAAGGGTGCGTCTGATAACAATACTCCTGAAGCGAAAGCTTCACAGGGTATCCCACCGCCCGATAGTGGTATGCCTCCTCCTGGTGGAGGTGGTGGCCTAAAGGGCAAGCGCTAGTCGCTGTCCTCGCAAGTCCGTACGGCGCAGAGCTTTGGCTCTGCGCCGTTTTTGTTACAATAGGGCATGAGTTTACGGCTGGCGTTTTATGGGGCATCACTAACAGAGCTACTTTGTGGGCTGGAGCGCTTTGCACAGGCAGGCGTGAAGACTCGGCTCTATCTTTCCTCGCCGACGAGCCTTCCTGCGGATTTGGAAGTTCTGGGTTTTTTGTCCGAGAGTCCGGCGGCGTTGCAGCCCTTGCATATCCCCATTCACCATGCCTTGGCAACGCCGGAGAGTCTAGGGGCTGTGCTGGAGCTTGGGGCTCGGGCGCTGGGCTCACAGGCAATTCCTCTTATTTTTGCCGCGCCGCGTGAGGGGCATTTTGTTGCGTTTCGGGGGCTACACCGCCAGCTCTACCCCGAGTCACCGTGGGCGATTGCGCGTCAGGAAACCGATCTTGCTGTGCTACTCCATCAGCAGACAGAGCACTTCTCGCTCTACGACATGAGCTGTTTGTACTTAGAGGCGGGACGCGAGGCGGTTCGGGCACGCCTCAAAGAGATCCAGAGCGACCCCGAGCCGTCTGTGATCTTTTTTGATTCTCTCACCACGGCACACGAGGCGCTGGTGGGCGAGATTTTATGGGAGCAAAAACCGCGCCTTGTTGTGGGCGCAGAAGGCGTTCAGACAGCTCTACTTGCCGCTTGGGAAACGGCTCAGCTTCTTCCCGAGGTTGTGATGCTGACCCGCCCAGAGCCACTGAGCCAGCTTCTGGTTGCCCATGCCTCCGCCCTGCCGGAGTCACGGGTGCAGCAAGACTGGGCACGTGCGAGCGGCTTCTTTTGCCATACCTTTCGTGATGCCCCTCGTGCGGTCAAAGTGGCACAGGGAGCGCTCTCCGTGGGGCACAGTGTCGCACTCTTTGCGGAAGACCCGGCGCTGGGGCCAGAGCTGGCTCATACGGTTATCGCGCTCCACCAAAAAAACCCGCAACGACGGCTTGTCCTCTCTTCATCGGTTGCGCTTGCGCCGGAGCTTGGTATCGAGGCGCTGGAGTGGGTTGCGGCGCTTGCACCGGGGTGCCCTCTTTGCCGAATTGTGGGTGGGCCGCTCGAAAACGGTGAGGTTGTGGTTCAGGCGGAGACACTCGGGCCGGAGCAATTTTTCCTGAAAGTGCGCCAAGGAATCGCCGTCTAAATCCGCCGTTTGGGGGAGGTCGAGCATGGTTGCTTGCGGCACTATCGAGATATGTCCGGTGAGTTTTGGGTATTGATTGGCCTTGGGAGTATTATCGTACTTTGGGGACTCCAGAGTTTGTGGAGCTGGTGGGGAAATCGGAGGCAGCTAGAGCAGATTGAGGTCGCTACCGTGGTGCAGAAAGCCCTGGTTCATGAGCAGGGAAGTGGGTGGGAGCCGGACGAGCGCTATGTCGTGACCTTCTCCCTCCCCGATGGTGCTCGCCGCCACTTTGTGGTGACGGAGGCGCAGTACAAGCAGGTTCATGCTGGGCAGATGGGCCAGCTTCTCACACGAGGCTCTCGGTTTCGTAGCTTCACGCAGACGAGCACTAAAATAAACTGAAGGAATTTTGTGTGCGATGGTCAATAATAGTATTATGAAACGCACACTTGTGGCTTTTTTGCCGATCTCGTTGTTGTTCGCGCTTACCGGTTGCGGTGGCTCAGGCACAGCCACGGACAGTGCGATCCCGTCAGGTGGCCTAGCGACACGTGGCACCGCAGCCAGCGTTGATTCCACCGCAGAGCCGACGGGGGCGATCGCGGCTCCTTTTACGCCCATTGGTCTCTTCATCACCGGCACCGATGCCGCGACTCCTACCTGGGGCCATGTCTGGGCGACGGTCTATAAAGTGGAGGGCGTGGGCGTGGGCGAGAAAGATAAGCCCGTCACACTGTTTTCCAGCGGGGAAGGGCAGGTTCTGGATCTCACGCAGCCAGGTGTGCTTCCGGGCGCAGGCGTGGCAGCCGCGAGCCTAGTCGCGGGCATGACCCGAATCCGTATCACCCTGGCACCGTCAGTGCAGGCAAGTAAGTTCGAGCAAAACGATGTCGAGACTATCAGCCTCGTGCCCGCTCTCCCCAAAGATTCTGAGGGACGTGCGGTTGCGACTCTGACCCTCTCCAAGCCTTTTGAGGGGGGGACGTTGCCCCTCGTCGTAGACCTAGCCAAGTTTGTTCCACGTGAGAATAAAGCGGGCCTAGAGCTAGCCCCGGGCGATGCTCCGAAGAAATCTCCAAGCCTGTCGGTGGCAGGCACACTGCGCGCTGGGCTGCTTGTGCTTCCTGGCGGAGGACGGCTGGCGCTTCAGCTTGCAGGAGCACAGCTTGCCAACGCCGATGGCACGTCAAAACCTAAGCCCACGGATGGCAGTGCGGCACTTGCGGAGGGCACGCTCTCTGTGGATGGCAAGACTCTGACAGTCAGTCGCCTGACTCTAGGACGCCCCGAAGCGGCGGCGCTGGAAGGCACTACCGCCGACCTTGACCCGAAGCTGGGAACCTTTACTCTGACCCTGAGCCATGCCACCGGCATTCTGCCCACGCGCCTCGCAGTCACCGCCACTCTAGCCGAGAAAGCCATTTTTCGGAGCCGGGGCGGACTGCTTCTCACTTCGGACGAGTTTCTGACCGCGCTCAAAGACAAGTCCACGCTGGTGCGTGTCGAAGGTACCTACGAGCCCGCTACTGGGGCGCTCTCGGTACGACGTGGCTGGCTCCTGGGCAAGAGCGCCCGTGAGGCCATGGTGACCGGAACCCTCGTTGCCGAGGAGAAATCCGGCGCACTCTCCGTCACGGCTCCCACCGACTGGGATGGCTTTGCTCCCACGGAGAAGCCCGTCGCCCTGACCACCACCACAGCGACGGCCTATCTTGATGAGAAAGGCGCGACGCTCACTCCTGAGGCATTTAAAGCCGCACTCAAAGAAAAATCCGCCCGTGCTCTTGGTCTGCTTGATGGCGATGGTCGGCTGGCTGTCACCAAGCTCACGCTCGTTGCGCCCCTGCCCAAGCCAACACCGGAGCCCGCGAAGAAGCCCGTCGAAGACGCAGAGAAAAAGCCCGTTGAGGGCGAGAAGAAAACCGAGCCCACGCCGGACAAAAAGCTTCCTCCCGCTATCCTTGACAAAAAAGCCTCATGACCTACTGTGAGCTGGTGCGCTCAGGCACGGCTCATCCGGTTCATGTCCACTACCACGACTTCGTCTACGGCTTCCCGGTCGAGAGCGACGATGTGCTCTTTGAGCGGCTGGTGCTGGAGATCAACCAGGCGGGGCTGAGCTGGGAGACGATCCTCAAGAAGCAAGAGGGCTTTCGCGCCGCCTACGACAACTTCGAGATCGCCAAAGTCGCGGCCTATGGTGAGGACGATATTGCTCGCCTGCTCGCTGATCCGGGGATTATCCGCAATAAGCTTAAAGTGCGCGCCGCGATCAACAATGCCCAGAAGATTCTGGAGCTTCAGGCCACATACGGGAGCTTCAAGGCTTGGTTAGACGCGCATCACCCCCAAGAGAAAACCGCCTGGGTGGCGCTCTTCAAAAAGACCTTCACGTTTACCGGCGGTGAGATCGTCGGGGAGTTTCTCATGAGCTGTGGCTATCTCCCGGGGG
>NZ_JANNYP010000538.1:0-6750 GCF_031410135.1 Armatimonas sp.
CCTACACGCAGGGCTTGCTCAATTCTTTGCCGGAGATGGCCCATGGCCAACAACTAAACTTCATACCGGGTCAGCCGCCCACACGGCCCAGTGAGGTCAGCGGCTGCCCATTCCGTCCTCGTTGCTCGCAGGCGATAGACAAGTGCGCGGAGCCCCTCCCCACGGCAATCCTTCCCAAAGAGCACTTGGTTCGCTGCCACCGTGTTACCGCAGAGGAGACACGCTGATGCTAGAAGTCAAAGACCTCTCGGTGCAGTTCGCGGTAGGCGGAGGGAAGATCGTCCGCGCTGTGGACGGTGTCTCGTTCTCCGTGGAGAAAGGCGAGACGCTCGGAATTGTGGGGGAGTCGGGGTGTGGCAAGTCCACAACGGGGCGTGCGCTCTTGCAGCTCTTGCCCAAGACGGCGGGAAGCGTGCGCTTTCAGGGCGAGGAAGTGGGCGCTCTGCGCGGCCCCGCACTGCTTGCCTTCCGCCGCCGCGTGCAGATGGTCTTTCAGGACCCTTACGCCAGCCTCTCTCCGCGCCTCACCGTCGGGCAGCTGGTCGGGGAGCCACTGGAGATCCATAAAATTCCCGGCGACCGAAAAGCGCGTGTCGAGGAGTTACTGCGCTCGGTGGGCCTCCCCGAGGGAATCGCCAGCCGCTACCCGCACGCGTTCTCCGGTGGCCAGCGCCAGCGCATCGGGATCGCACGTGCTCTTGCTCTCAACCCCGAGCTAATTATTTTAGACGAGCCCGTCTCCGCGCTGGATATTTCCGTGCGGGCGCAAGTCGTGAACCTGCTCATGGACTTGCAAAAAGAGCGGGGAATTGCCTATGTCTTTATCGGGCACGACCTGGCGCTGATCCGCCATGTTGCCCATAGAGTCGCCGTGATGTATCTCGGGCGCATCGTCGAAATCGGAACCGCAGAGGCGCTCTACACCAACCCGCGCCACCCCTACACCCGATCACTCCTCGCCTCCGCCCCCCTCCCTGATCCCACAAAGCGCCGCGAGAGTGCCCCGCTTGAAGGCGATCCCCCGTCGCCCCTCAACATCCCGTCCGGCTGCCGCTTCCGCACCCGCTGCCCCTTCGCCCAGCCAATCTGCACCGAGAAAGAGCCCACGCTCGAAAGCTCTTCAGGAGCCGCCTGTCACTTTTCTCTGGAATTACCCGTTTGGCAAGAATAGAGAGGTCAATATCCCATGTTCAGTCTCATTTTGGCTACCGTTTTTCTGCATCAAACTCCACAGCCGCCTGCAAGCGACGACCAGATTATCAGTGCATCTGCGAAAGCCCTTGAGGTAAAAACACTGCAAACACTGATGTTGCAAAAAACTCTCAAAGGCCAGCTCACCGCTCTTTACAAAGACGACGGTGAGCCTACACTTTACGTCTATAACTACCAGGTGACAGTTGGAAAGTCCCCCTTTGAGTTTCGTAGCGAGGGGACTCTTAAAGTAGGGCTTGAAGCAAAGTTGCATACGTTTCTTGTGGTGGGTGATGGAAAGAACATCACGGTCTACGATCAAGCTAATAACAGCTATACCATTGATCCCATCAGGGCAAGCCCCCTCTCAGGCATCTTCCATATGGGAATGCTTTCCCCTATCTATCTTGGTATCGTACAAAACCCCACACCAGCACTCTCGACGCCACGAATTTCTGATACACAGGCCGCAAGTGAAGCGCTGGCCATCTTTCCGAAGCTCTTCGCCCAGCAAGGGTTAGTCGCATGGGGAACCCGCCAGGAACCGGATGGGCGCTCCTCTCTTTTCCTAACGGTAAAAACGACCAATCCCCTGACACCAAGTACATTCACCCTGACTCTTAATAAAGAGAAAACCTATCTGGAGCGCTTTCGTACGGAGATGACTCTGGAGGAAAAAGTGAACCTCACTCTCACGGATGTGATTGAGAGCATCACACCGGTAACGTCGCTCCCTAAATTTAGCTTCCAGATTCCTCGGCGGGCAAAGAAAGTCAAGGAGCTTCCGGGTCTGCTTGACAGTGTATCTAGCCAGGGATAGAATGAACCGACTATTTTTTAGGACTCTTTGCGCGAGAAATATCGCGGCACTGTCAATCAACCTGGAGGTTTAGTATAAGTCATCATCGTGATGCCCGCGGCTTCGACCGCAATCGGGACATGGGCCCCCGAGTCAACGATCGTATTCGCGTTCGTGAAGTTCGTGTTGTAGGCGAAGACGGCGAGCAGCTTGGGGTTATGACCCCGCGCGAAGCGCTGGATATCGCTCGTGGACGGGGCATGGACCTGATCGAGGTTGCTCCCACCGCCGTTCCCCCTGTCTGCCGGATCATGGACTACGGTAAGTTCAAGTACGAGCAGGGAAAACGAGAGCGTGAAGCGCGTCTCAAGCAGCGCCAATCAGACATGAAAGGCATCACCATCTCTCCGAAGATGGGCTTTATTGACGACCACGACCTCAATATCAAGATCAAGAATGTTATCAAGTTCCTCGGGGACGGTGACAAGGTCAAGATTACGTTCCGGTTCCGCTCCCGCTGGATGTCGCACCCCGAGTTCGCTCAGGAAGCGATGGGCAAGATTGCGAAGATGGCCACCGATGCCGGAGTTGGGCAGATCGAGCGCCACCCGCTGATCGAAGGTCGCCAGATGATCATGATTCTGTCACCCTCGAAAGAGGCCATGAAAAAAGCCGCACAGCGCCTAGAGAGCCGAACCAACGCCAAGCAACAGGGCGCACACGGCAAGCCAGGCACCGAGTCCGCAGTATCCACCAAACCGGCAGACGATGAGGACGAAGAAGAAGAGCTTGACGACGAGGATCTAGAAGAAGACCTCGATGAAGACGACGATGACGATGACGAAGAACTTGAAGATAAGGCAGAGGACGGCGAAGAAAATGCCGCACCGGCAAGCGTAGATAGTGAGCCGGCAAGCGTAGACGTAAAAGACGCTGCATAGAAATCCCCCGCTCTGGACTTGTTCCAGAGCGGGGTTTTATTTTTTCTTTGGCTTTGTCGGCGTAAGTGCCATTTCCATATCCAGAGGCTTTGTTTGGCCCATAACAGCTCACCTTACGCAGTTCTAGTATGGTACCCATCGTCGTTTGTCAGGGTTCTGGCCGAGAGATGGCTGGGGATCCGGCTGGATAACTTCCAATTGAAGTGCATAAAACAATGCCTTGACATAATGTTCAGATTGTGACATACTTCTTGTGATAGCGTTGTTGGTCGGCCCGCGTTGTTGGTCGGCCCATTCAAATAAGGATTAGATGGAAGGAACCGATTAATGATATTGATACCTTTGGTTGTTAGCATGGCTTCGTTTGCGAACATACCCTTTTCTAAGTTTCTCCCGAATGGTGCAGCAACTGCAAGCCTCGATTTCACAAGAACCGCTTTTTCGTCTACGTCTGGAAACACTACTGGTTTTTATTTTGTAGAGGAGCTTTTGACAGATACCCCGCTCCCGAATGAAGACCCAGAAGAACCAGTAGTAGGGGTAACAGATATTAATGATGAAAACGGGATCGGGAAGCGAGCTTCGGTTAGTGCGTTTGTACCTGGAGGATGTGTAACGGGAAGCGCGACCCCATGGATAAATATTGGGAATAACACAGGTCAAACTCAATCAAATATTCAAGCTGCGTATAAAATAAGAGCGCATGGTCAAATAGCAGGGTATTTTCCAACATCAGGATATGCAGGTTCAAGCATAAGTATGCAGTCTAATACAGCAACAGGCAGCAAAAATGGCCAAGGGATGATTACACCTGCACTTACGTATAATGACTCTAAGACCTTTGTCATAACAATAATGACTTTAGCTCCTGATGCTGCCGTAGAGTATTATGGTTCAGGTTCATTAGATGCGATTGCAAACTAAAAAATCATCCATTATACGTATAATCAGAGTCATAGCAATCTTGCTAATGACTCTGATTATACGTATCTGTTCAGCTCAAGATACTAATACAAATAAGATACTGCAGAAAATATCACAAAATTTACATTACACTCTTATATTTGATGATTCACCTAGAATTTTAAAAAATATCCCTATGGAACTGAATTTCAAAACTGATAACTTCGAAGAATATTTCGACTGCAAAGTAACAAAGATAGGTAATATTATACTTCTTAAAAATAAATATTCATACGAAGACAGGCTTCCTAACGTTAGTTTTATGGAGATTGAAAATCGCCTTTCTTCATTAGAAAAAAAAGCGAGAAAAATTTTACCCAAAACTAACGACCCATTGTATTTCAGCAAGTTGCCAGATCAGATATTACAAAAATTGTTTCGTGAAAAATCTAAAGAGGATTTAGCATCAGGAGTAGTAATAGCATCTCTTAACAGTAGTACAATTGAAATATTACGCGATTTATCGTTGCAACCTTATTTGTCTAATCAACTCTCATTAAACCAAGTTTTGCAAAAGATCAAAAACCTAAAAAAAAGACAACACATCACTTAAAATAGTAAAAACGAACGACATAACTCCAGAAATTTTAGTACTTGAAGGTTTTTTGGGCAATTCAGATTTCAAATACCAGTATGGACTTAGTCATGGTTTTATAATAAACAAGGGCGTTAGTTATACGAGTATAGAAGGCAACATATTTGCAACTAGCTCTTTTGAATCAGACACTCCACCATCTAAAGAGTCAATCAGCGCATTATTAAAGCTAAAAGATAATTTTAAAGATATAAATATTTATAAAAATCAAAACGATACCTATTTGCAAAATTATTTTATTAATAAATTCAATAGTATAAATACGATTTATAATATCGATACATCAATGAAAAATAAATGCATCGCTGTTTACGGAGAAATATATTCAACATCAAATGAAATTTTGAGATCAATTTTAGATTTATTCAACCTTGAAATCGTTAGACAAGAAAATAGCAATCAACTTCTACGTCCTCGAACACCACCTTTCCCACAAACAATCGATGAGATGAACAGCAATATTTCCGAATTCTTACCATTAGAGATTGGAAAATTCAATGGAAATATATTAGATTTATACAAGAGATACATCAACCACATCAGAAATATTACCAAAGACAATTTCAAGAAAGATAAAATCTTACCATTATCTGGATCAGACAATATGCTAACTGATTATTTATCATGTTTATTTTTAATTTCCGAAACAGAAGCAATAAACGCAAAGAATAAACACAAGCCTCCATACTGGACAAATAATTTTCAAGATTTAATTCTAAAAATCGAAATTTCTAAAATTAATCATGAAGAATTCTCATTACAATTGATTGATTCTAAAAATGATAAAGTTGTTTTCAGTAGACACGGACTAAGACCTAAAAAAATTCAAAATCCAGTATAAAAAAGTTACTTTTTCTTAGGTCTTGTCGGTGTAGGTGCCGCTGAGTTTCCCAGGGTCACTGCCGTTATCTTCACGTTGGCAAGTGCCCAGCTCTCGTTTTCCAGTCCTTCCAGCCCCGTCGCTGAGAAGCGGAGCACTACCGAGTCGGAGCGGTGCGTGAACGTAAATGCGAGCCTGTAGACTGCTTCACGAAACATGCCCTCTTCGTCGGTAAACAGACCTAGCGTGTTGCGCTCTTTGGCTCCTGTGTAGCCTTTATTACTGCCTATCGGGTAGTCGGCAGGAAAGGCTTGCAGAGGCGCACTGACAAGCTCCTTGCCGGGGTTGTAGAACGTCGTGTGTAGGAGAGTCGGGCCATTGAGCACACTCAGATCCCAGAGATCCGGCCCGTAGCGCGGCGTCCCATTGCCATCCCAGGACCCGATCACAAATAGCTCAAACGAGACGCGTAGTGCGTTATGAACCGGGAGTTTCCCCACCGCCAGCCGCACTTCCTGGTTGCTCAGCGGCCCTAGAAACGTCCGATTGCCTTTAGGAGTCGTGCCCGTTTCCAAGTCATTCCAGGTTCCGCCCAGTGCGGTCGTCCCCCACTCACTGCCGACTTGTTGCCGCTCAAAGTGGCTCTCGTAGGCTGGTAGCTCCTGCTTTGTCGCAAGTGCTGCATCGGGGAAAAGAAGCTCACGTGCGGTCAGCTTTGCCTCGGTATCCGCGCGGATTAAGAGTGCCTTTTGCAGGAGCTCACGGACGCTGTCGTTCTTGGCGATCCCGAGCGGCGTCTTTCCCTCTTTGCCACGGCGTGTTGGGTCGGCTCCACAGACCAGCAACCAGAGTGCAGTCTCCACTTGACCACTCTCGGATGCGCTATGGAGCGGCGTGTAGCCATTGTCACGCTCCGAATCAATCCGTGCCCCTTTGGCCATCAGAAGCTGACAGATCGCCACATGGCCATTGCGCACTGCCTGATGCAGCGGTGTGTAGCCTTCGTAGATCTTCACATTTGGATCGGCTCCTGCGGTAAGAAGCAGCTCCACCATGTCCCGATGCCCCAAGTAGCTCGCGGACTCCAAAGGAGTGATCCGTCCCTCGGTGCGCCGCGCATCCACCACAGCCCCGCTGGAAATCAAGAGCCGCGCCGCCTCTAACTGGTTGTGCCACGCCGCATGATGAAGGGGCGTGTTACCCTTGTCATCGCGACTGTTCACACGCCCTGCATCCCCAGCGAGTAGTCGCTGGATCTCATCCACATTCCCCGCAATCGCAGCGGCATGAATCGCGGGCAGCTCCTCGGATTTAAGATGTGGTAGAGCAATCAGCCCTAGAGGGTGTTATGAACTTAACTGACAAATCCCTGTCCCTGTAGATATGGAAACCTTATCAAAAGCCAAAACAGGCTACCCGTCCGATGTGGAAGATTTAGAGT
>NZ_JANNYP010000539.1:0-2908 GCF_031410135.1 Armatimonas sp.
GACATAGAGCCGCGTGCCATCGGGTGAGATCGCCAGACCCGTCAGCTGCGGATCGCCCGTAGCACGGCCACGCCCCTGGGTTCCCGCCGCGATATCCGGGTCACCCAGCGCCCCGACCGAGTCAATCGTCAGCTCTTTTTCTTTTTTCCAGCCCGCGTCACTCTTGACGATGCGCGCGACTTTACCGCCCGCCAGAGTTGCATAGAGCGCCTCACCACTCGGCTCCCAGACAATCCCCAGTGGCCCCGCCTCAATTCCGGCAACTGCGGCTACGGTCTCACCTTGAGCGGTGAATATCGCGACTTGGTTCTGCGCCAGCACCGCCACGAGCGAGCCATCCGGGGAGAGTGCCAGATCTTTAGGCCGCGACGAACGCAGTGTCTGGAGCTTTCCCACCGGCGTCACCCGCTGGTTCGACGACACTAGCGTCGAGCCATCTGCCTGCTCCCCAATCTTCTCCACGCGCCCCTGCGTCAGCCCCAGCGTCACCGCTCCCAGGCCAAGCACCAGCGCCAATCCCGCACCCTTTGTCTTCATGCCGACAGGATACCAAACTTTTCGATTGAAGGGTTTTTAGGTGAAGAACCACGAACTAAGTACAGAGGCACTTTTTGAAGATGCAAGAAAGTCAATCCCAAACTCTCCTTCCCCGACAGCCGACGGTTGTATCCGCCCTAGCCTTCTCTCCTGATGGCAAGCTGCTTGCTGTCATACATCGGGGTGGTGTGCGCCTTCTGGATAGCCTGACGGGCAAGCTACGGGTGGCGCAGGAACTCTCCAAAATGGGTGTTTTCGGGGGGACGTTCTCGTCTCGTGGGACACTCCTCGCGACTCAGGGACAGCTCTCCTCAGGCGCGGAGATTCAGGTGTTTTTGTGGGAAACCAGCACGCTGAAGTTGATCCGGTCGTTGGCAGTCAAGGGAGCTTCTGTGAGCTCCGTCAAGTTCTCGACGAATGGCAACCAAGTACTAACGACAAGTAGTGACGGAAGAGTGCGTATCTGGGAGACGAGCACGGGCAAGACTCAGCAGACACTGGTTCATGACCAAGTCGAATGGGCCACTTGTCTGCCCGATCCGGAGAGACTACTCAGTCTCTCCAGTTTCCACTTCCAGGCTGAGCGACGCTACATGGTGCTCTGTCAGTGGAATCGCCAGACAGGTAAACTTCTGAAGCAAAGTAAGCTGTTTTATGGTGGTGTGAATGATATTTGCGACTGCCTAGCGCTCTCTCCTGATGGCAAGTTACTGGCATGTGGCTTGTATTCGCATAAATCCGGCGACCCTCTGCCCAGTTCCATACAGCTCTGGGACATCGAGACGGGAAGGCTTATACGGGTGCTAAAAGGGCATAGAGGTGGGCTGGATTCTATCGCTTTTTCCCCGGATGGCGAGCGCTTGGCAAGTGGGAGTACTGATAAGACGGCTCGGGTCTGGCAAGTAAAAACAGGAAAAACCCTTCAGGTGCTCCCAGGATTTCAGGGTAGTGTCTTTGCTGTGGCATTTTCCCCTGATGGCAAGCGTATTGCAGCAGGTGGCTACGACGGTAGTGTCCAAGTTTGGTAGAGCAGGCTGAGCGGTATACTAAGACCATGTACCGAAGCGCTGCTGCTATGTTGTTCTTGCTAGCTCTCAACGCTCCTCAACCCTCCTTCGTAGAGGGAGGGTGGCGAGGAACGAGCCGGGTGGGTTCAGATATATCCGACGAAGCATGGGTCTCACGGGGCGCGGATGGGACGCTCACGTACCGCGCCGACGAGAAAGGCAACCGGATTCCCGATTTCTCTCGTGTGGGCTACAAAGACAGCGACGTCCCCATTCCCAACCTACGCGTGACGCGAACTGTGGAGCCACCTGGGGATAAAGCCGCGTTTGCCGATGCGCTGATCCAGAAGGCGCTGGACGAGACCAAGAGCGGCGCGGTGCTTCTGAGGCGCGGAACCTATCGGCTTCAGGGAAGTATCACGCTCCGCAATCCGGGTGTGGTGCTCCGTGGCGAGGGCGAAGGGGCTGAGGGTGGCACGGTGCTGATCGCGACACAGAAAAAGCAGCACACGCTGATCGTGGTGGGCGGAGAGGGGCAGGCACGGGTCGAACGCGACTCGCGGCAAGAGATCACGGATGACTACGTGCCCTGTGGCGCGGACACACTCACGGTTGCGGATGCCAGCGGCTTTAAAGTCGGCGATGAGGTGATCGTCCGGCGGGCGAGCACGGCGGGCTGGATCGCTGCGATTGGGATGGACAAGATCCCTCCACGGAGCGATGGCACCGCGATCCAGCAGTGGGCACCCGGCAGCAAAGACCTGGCCTTTGAGCGACGCATCACGAAGATCTCCGGCAAGACGCTCACGCTGGATGCACCGGTGACCAATGCGCTGGAGCGCGAGTTTGGGCCGCACACCGTGAGCAAGCTACGCTTTCCCCAGCGCATTGAGGAGGTCGGGGTGGAGAACCTGCGCTGCGTCTCGGAGTTCGCCTCGCCCTACGACGAAGATCATGGTTGGAGCGCGATTGCCTTTCGGGCAGCGCGTAACGGCTGGGTGCGCAAAGTCACGGCGGAGCACTTTGGCTTTGCCTGCGTCGCGATTGGCCGCAGTGCGCGCAATATCACCGTCGAGGACTCCACCTGCCTGGATCCTATCTCCAAGATCGAGGGCGGCAGGCGCTATCCGTTCCAGCTCACGGGCCAGCGTAACTTAGTCCAGCGCTGCAAGGCCCGTAATGGCCGCCATGACTTCGCTCTCGACTCGTCGGTGCCCGGCCCCAATGTTTTCTCCAACTGCACTGCTACCGAGAGCCATGCCGACAGTGGGCCGCACCACCGCTGGAGCTGTGGCGTGCTCTACGACAATCTGAAGATCACGGCGGCGAAGGGGGCAAAGGGCGTGGGGATCAATATCCGCAAC
>NZ_JANNYP010000540.1:0-1530 GCF_031410135.1 Armatimonas sp.
GCTACACGCACCCAAACCTGACCTTTCTCACCCCGGATGCCGTCCGTAAAGAGCTCTGCCGCACCAGTGTGGTCGTCCGCGAGCTCACCGGGAAGCGCCCCCGTTTCTACCGCCCGCCCGGCGGCAACTTCAACGGCGCAATTGCCGATGCCGCCTCGGCGCTTGGGATGCACGGGGCGTACTGGACCGTGGATGCCTTCAAGTTCGAGTACGCCCCGTTCACGCCTGCCGATACCGCCGCCTTTGTTCTCAAGAAAGTCAAGCCCGGCACGATTCTGCTGATGCACAATGCCCCAGACAACACCATCGCAGCGCTCCCACAGATTGTCAACACGCTCCGCAGCCAGGGCTACGAGTTTGTCACCATGAGTGAGCTCGTTCAGCGTAGCAAACCCTCCTCCCCTACAAAACCATGAACCGAATCTACAACTTTTCTGCCGGTCCCGGCATCCAACCCGTCGCTGTTTTAGAAGAAGCCAGTCAGGCTGTTTTAGAGTTCCAGGGCTCCGGGATGTCTATCCTAGAGCTCTCGCACCGGGGCAAGCACTACGACCCGGTTCATGCCGAGGCACAGGCGCTTGTTCTCTCGACCCTAGGGCTCTCTGAAGACGAGTACACGATTGCGCTCCTCGGTGGCGGAGCGAGCATGCAGTTTGCGATGCTCCCGATGAACTTTATCCGGCCAGGCGATACTGCCGACTATGTGGACGCGGGCGAGTGGGGTGCAAAAGCCATCGTGGAGGCGGCACGCTTTGGCAGTGTCCATCTTGCTGGCTCATCCAAAGCCACGAACTACGACCAGCTCCCAGAGGTTACTCCCTCGGGCAAGAGCCGCTACTTCCACCTGACCACCAACAACACCATCGAGGGCACCCAGGTCTTTGACCTTCCTGCCACAGGAGGTGCGCCACTGGTCGCCGATGCCAGCTCGGATATCTTTGGGGTGCACCGGGACTACAGCAAGTTTGACTTGATCTACGCCGGAGCGCAGAAGAACGCGGGGCCTGCGGGCGTGACCCTGGTGGTGATCCGCAAGTCGTTTTTAGAGACGGCTCATAAAGACCTGCCCCCGATGTTTTCCTACATCACCCAGTGCGAAAAGCAGTCGCTCTACAACACGCCGCCGGTCTTCCCGATCTATGTTCTGGGACTCACCCTCAAGTGGATCGCGGCCCAGGGCGGGGTGAAGCGAGTAGCCGTCCACAACCAGGCCAAGGCGCAGCTAATCTATGATGCCCTAGATGCGTGCCCCTCGGTGTTCTCGTCGTGCGTCGCCATGAAAGAGCACCGCTCCTGGATGAATATCACGTTTCGTCTGGCCACTCCCGAGCTAGAGAAGCACTTCCTGGCGGAGGCAAAAGCGGCAGGCATGGACGGCTTGCCAGGACATCGTAATGTCGGCGGCTTCCGCGCCAGTATCTACAACGCCTTCCCTATCGCAGGCTGCGAAGCCCTCGCCGCCCTGATTCGCGATTTTTCAAGACGCAACGGGTAAGCCCTCCTACCCCCCGGCCCCCTTCCTCCCAATAA
>NZ_JANNYP010000541.1:0-4589 GCF_031410135.1 Armatimonas sp.
GAGTCTCGGGGAGCATTCAGCACCTAGCGGGCATGAAGGACTCCAAGGTGATTGTCGCCATAAACACCGATCCCGATGCCCCGATCTTCGAGGTTGCGGACTACGGCTTGGTCGCCGATATCCATCAGGCGATCCCTGAGCTAATAGGGAAGCTGTAGCACAGATGACGGGGGGAGCGTTTCTGCGCGGGGAGTTTTCGGCTCCACGACTTTTAGACAGCTTTGAGAAGCAGTGTCTCGCGGCGATCTTGCCGTTTCTGGAGGGTGAGGTGCGGCCCGCCGCCGACCGAATCGAAGCGTGCGAGGACGGGCTTTTAGAGCGCTTGTTGCGGCAAGCTGGGGAGCTGGGGCTACTGGGTGGGGCGATCCCTGAGGAGCTGGGTGGGATCGCGCTTACCCGAACCCTGATCGCACGGTTTTGCGAGGAGACGGCTCGTGCCTGCCCTAGCTTTGCGATTCCGTTTAATGTTCACACCGGGGTCGCGATCCTGCCGCTGCTCTGGTTTGGCAGTGAGGCGCAGAAGCAGCACTGGCTTCCCAAGCTGGCAACGGGAGAGGCGATGGGGGCCTTTGCCCTCTCAGAGCCAGGAGCCGGCTCGGATGCGCTAGGGCTGACCTGCCGTGCCACGCAAACCCCGGAGGGCTGGCGGCTGAGCGGGCAGAAGCTTTGGATCACCAACGCGGGCTTTGCTGATCTCTTCACGGTCTTTGCCAAGGTAGACGGAGAGCACCTGACGGCGTTTCTGGTGGAGAAAGGCACGCCCGGTCTGAGCATCGGCAAGGATGAGAAAAAGCTGGGTCTGAAGGGCTCGTCTACCGCGGCGCTTTTTCTTGATAACGCGCTCATTCCTCATGAGGCCGCGCTGGGGGAGGTCGGGAAGGGGCATAAGGCGGCGCTCTTTCCCCTTAATGTGGGACGGCTCAATATCGGCGCAGCGGCGCTGGGAATGGCAAAAGAGGCCCTTGCGCTTGCCCTTGCCCACGCCAGCACCCGCAAGCAGTTTGGTCAGCCCCTGGATAAATTTGAGATCATCGCCGATAAGCTCGCCCGAATGACGCAGAAAATCGCCCTGTCGGAGAGTGTGATCTACCGAACGACGGCGCTCTTGGATAGCTTTCCCGGAGGCTCGCTGGCGGCGGGGGAAGAGTTTGCCATTGAGTGTGCGATCGCCAAGGTCTTCTGCACGGAGGCACTGGACTTTGTGGTAGACGAAGCTCTGCAAATCCACGGAGGGCTGGGCTTCTCTGAGGAGGTGCCTATCGCCCGGCTCTACCGCGATGCCCGCATCTTTCGTATTTTTGAGGGCACCAATGAGATCAACCGCCTGACGATTGCCACGCAGCTCCACAAGCGCCTGATCATGGGACGAATCCCGCCGCTCCTCGCGTGGCACCCTCTGTGTGATCCCCTCGGTGCCCTAGAGGCCGCCCCGGAGAGTCAGCTTCGGGCCATTGCCCTGGCGGATGCGGCAATTGCGCTCTATGCGCAGGGGGAGATGAAATCATGAGCCTGCGTGCACTTCTCACCAAAAGCCAGGTCGTCCTGCCGGGCGTCTTTAATGCCATCACGGCCCAGCAGGCGGTCGCCTGTGGCCACCCGGCGCTCTATCTCTCGGGCGCGGGCCTCACCAACGCGCTGACGGGCTACCCCGATATTGCGCTGCTCACGCTCACCGAGTTCGCTCAGCAGGCACGCTACGTCTGCCGCGCAGTGCCCGGAACGCCCGTGATCGCCGATGCCGACACGGGCTTTGGAGACGTGCTCAATGTGGCACGCACGGTCGAGGAGTACGAGCACGCGGGGCTGGCGGGGCTGCACCTTGAGGATCAGCTCTCACCCAAGCGCTGTGGGCATTTAGACGGCAAGAGCCTGATCGAGCCGGAGGCGATGGCGGCAAAAATTCGCGCCGCTGTTCGAGCGCGCACCAACCCGGATTTCTTTCTCATCGCCCGCACCGATGCGCGTGGCGTAACGGGACTGGACGATGCCATTGCACGTGCCAAGTGCTACGTGGACTCTGGGGCCGACGCGATCTTCCCCGAGGGCTTGCAGAGCCGCGAAGAGTTTGAAGCCTTTGCAAGCGCCCTCCCGGGTACCTACCTACTTGCCAACATGACCGAGTTTGGCAAGACTCCGATGATCTCTGCGGAAGAATTTGCGCTACTTGGCTATCGGCTCGTGATCTTCCCGATGACCGCGTTTCGCGCGATGCTCTACACCGCCCGCGAGGTCTACACGACGCTCCACAAAACAGGGACGCAGCAGAGCCTGCTGGGCCAGATGCAGACCCGCGCCGAGCTTTACGAGCTGATCGGCTACAAAAAATACACAGAGTTTGACAATGAGGTTTCAACCTCTCCCCCTTCCCCCTCTCCCGGGCGTTCGTACCTCACTGAGAAAGGGGGGACTAGCTCTACAACACCCCTCTCTTCCCCAGCGAAGAATGAGCGTCCGGGGGAGGGAGGGGCGGGGGGAGGGAGAGGTTAAGAGGTGAATTCATGGACACAAGCAGCTATAAACCCGGACTTGAAGGCGTAATTGCCGGAATCTCCGCCGTCTCGATGGTGGACGCGGAGAAAAACGAGCTTCTCTACCGAGGCTACGATATCCACGACCTGGTGGAGCACTGCACGATGGATGAGGTTGCGTATCTGCTCCTCTACGGCGAGCTTCCCGATGAGGCCACTCTGGAGGCATTCAACCAGCGCATTCGTATGGATCGCGAGGTTCCCCCCGCCCTCTATGATCTCTTCCGCGCCCTGCCCAATACCGCGCACCCGATGGATCGCCTCAAAGCCGCCGTCGCGCTGCTGGCGACGTTCCTGCCCGAGGACGAGACCAATCTCCGAAAGGCCGAGCGGCTCTATGCCAAGCTTCCCACGCTGGTCTGCGCGTCGTGGCGGATCTCGCAGGGGCAGGAGCCTGTCGTGCCCGACCCCAATCTTGACCACAGTGCCAGCTTCTTTCACTTGCTCACCGGAACGCCGCGCACGGACTACCTTGCCCATGTCTTTAACGTGACCCAGATTCTCTACGCCGAGCATGGCTTCAATGCTAGCACGTTTGCCGCGCGGGTTACGGTCTCGACGCTCTCGGATCTCTACAGTGGCGTGGTCAGCGCCATTGGAACCCTCAAAGGCCCCCTCCACGGCGGTGCCAACGAGGCAGCGATGGAGATGCTGCAGGAGATTGGGAGCCCGGAGAATGCGCAGGAGTGGGTTCGGGATGCCCTGGTGCAAAAGAAGAAAATCATGGGCTTTGGCCACCGGGAGTACAAGCACGGCGACGAGCGTGCCAAGATCGTCAAAGGCTACGCCAAAGAGCTGGCCGAGCGCACGGGCAATGCTCTCTGGTGGGAGATTTCCGAGATCGTCGAGGCGGAGATGCTAGCCGCCAAGAAGCTCCATCCTAACTTGGACTTTCCCGTGGCGAGTGTCTACTACCTGATGGAGCTGCCGATTCCTGTCTACACCCCGATCTTTGTGCTGAGCCGCATCACCGGCTGGAGCGCCCATATCATCGAGCAGCTCGAAAATAATAGGATCATCCGCCCTGGTCATCTCTATAACGGCCTTGAAAAACGGAGCCTCGCGCCGCGATGAAAGAGCAAGGCGTTGCTGTGGTGATCGGGGCGGGGACGATGGGTGGGGGAATCGCTGCCGATCTTGCCAACGCGGGCTGGACGGTGTACTTGCTGGATCAGTCGGTAGAGCTGGCGGAGGCGGGGAAAGCGCGGGTCGTGAAAGCAAGCCCGCCGCTGCTCTATCTGTCTGAGTTTGCCGAGCGCATCGTGCTGGGGTCGTCGGAGGAGCTGGGTGTCTGCGCCAATGCCGACTGGGTCATTGAGGCGATTGCGGAGAACCTCGCGCTCAAGCAGGCGCTCTTTACTCGCCTGGAGAGCGTGGTGGGGCCGGAGACGCTTGTCACCAGCAACACGAGCGGGCTCTCGCTCACGGCGATGTCCAAGCACTGCGGGATGGCGTTTCGGCGGCGGTTCTTCGGGACGCATTTCTTCAATCCGCCGCGCTACTTGAAGCTCGTGGAGGTCGTGCCGACGCCCGCCACCAATAGCGCGGTTCTCCAGGAGTTTATCGCCGGGCTCGAAGCGCAGACCAATCATCGTGTGGTTATCGCAAAAGACACGCCGGGCTTTATCTCGACGCGGCTCTGGATCACGCACCTACTGGATACGATCCACACGGCTATTGAGCAGAATATCCCCGTCGAAGTGGTGGATGCCCTCACCGGCCCCGCGCTGGGCCGCCCGAGAAGCGCGACGTTTCGTATGGCCGATCTGGTGGGGCTGGATATTATCGCCAGTATCGCGAAGAATCAGTACGAGGCACTGCCTCATGACCCACTACGTGAGCGTCTGCGCTTGCCGGATGCTCTGAAAACGCTCCTCGCCGAGGGACGCACGGGCCAGAAATCTGGGGCGGGGTTTTACAAGCGCGAGGGCAAGGATATTCTCGCCCTCGACTGGGCAACGCTCACCTACCGACCTCGCGACGAAACCATCACCGACGCAGGCAAAGCTCTTATTGCCACCGTTCTGCCGCGCTTCTGTGACTACGCCGCCTCCATCGCCG
>NZ_JANNYP010000542.1:0-24035 GCF_031410135.1 Armatimonas sp.
AAACCAAACAGTATGCTGAGGCACTACCTTACTGTGAGAAAGCCCTAGCGCTGGCACCGGCAGAGACCTTGATGATGGCCAACCTCGGTGAGGTACTCTGCCATCTGGGGCGTGTTAGGGAAGGTCGAAAACATCTGGAAGAGGCGCTCGCACGGACACGCAATGCAAGTTCCCGTGAGGAGATAACAAAACTTCTCAAAGAGTTCCCTGACCCGGGAAAAACGGGCAGTCGATAGAAGGGAGTACCGGAAAGGGCAGTTTCCGCCCCCCCCTTCTTGGAGAAGTTGGATCGAGGCCGAGCTGGGGAAACGTTTTCAGAGGGTGGCGAGAAACTAGAGTTTTCTGCCAGCTTCCTTACGCTCGATGTCTTCCTGACGGCCCTGCCTGCGACCAAGGCGAAAGAATAATGCGCCGAATCCCAAATATATCACAGCGGTGAAGCAGTTAAGAAGGATATTGTAAGGAGCCATCTTCCCCTGGAAAAACTTTCCTTCGAAAAATAGCACTCCACTAAGAACAACAAAACAAAGCGCAATGCCTGTCAGGAGCCAGCGAGCGATAAGACGATATTTCAACAACACAAATAGGCCAGCCAAGAAGCAAGCAATGCCCTGAAGCGCGAAGATAATAGCGGATGCCCATAAGGCGATAAAAGCCAATTCAGATTCACGGGGGGGAATCTGGCGCATGGCGATCACTCCGGCCCAACCCCCAATGCTCCAGACGACTCCCAATAACAGGATGAACCACGCCGCGATCAGCTCAAGGACGGAGCGGTGCGGGCGGCGAGTAGGAGGGTTCGGTCGTTGTGTGTCTTGCTGTTGTTGCATAGCACAGGGTACAGGAAACGGGGCACAAGTGGCGAAACTTACAGCCCTGTTTGTTTCTGACCCAAACCCCCTCGTTTTCCTGTATCTTACCTTAGATAGTAAAACGGGAGGGACAGTATGACGACCGACAACAAAAACGCAGCAGTAGTGCTTGGGGGCATAGTAGGAGCAATTGGACTAACCGCACTGACTATGGAATATCACGAGTATTTATGGCCTGGCATCGGTGGTGATGGTCAGTATGGAATGGTGCTTTTTCCTACGGCAACTTGGGGAGGTCTCTTCTACGGTGCCGCCTCTGCCGTGATGTATCTGCATCACATGAAGAACCCTGTTCTAATTTGTAAGGCTCTCACACTAGTGGGTTTATCACCTAGTAGTTTCTGGACACTTATCTGGCCTACAGGGGGAGCCCTATTTTGCCTTCCCTCACTTTTGGTGGGTCTTTTAATGCTGGTCTATCTTGAAAGTACCAACATAAAAAAACGATCATTAGGCAAGAGGGAATGACTGAATTGGCTCCCTAAATTCCTATCTGCTCGTGTCCTGAAGGGGAAGTGTCCTGCCCGCCCGCTCTCCCGATCCCCCTTCTAGGAGAAGCTGGATCGAGGCGGAGCTGGTGAACAGTAACGAGGCTTATCGGACAAGGCCAAGCAGCACAGGAAAGGAAAAGGACTGGGGAGCAATCCCCAGCCCTCTCAAAACCGCTACAGGTTAGCTCTCTACCTCTTGCGACGCGCGACGATGCCACCCACCATGCCTATGGCTAAGAGGTAGAGATAATCGTGCTCGTCTCGCTCCACCCACCGCGCTGGAGCGGCCCCGTTCATGTTCACTTTGGGGAGGACATCCCCGATCCCCCGGCGTACTATCCTCCAAGCCAGTCCACCGCCACAAAGACCGCGCGGAAGTGGGCGTCGCTGGCAAAAAGAGCAGAAGCGAGTCCCATTTTGACCGCAGAGGAAATAGACCATGCAAGATAGGCGTATTTGGAAAGTTGCGGGGGTGAGTTTTGACCACATGCACATGGGGGATCTGCTGCGCCAGGTGAGTGAGCACCCCAACGCCGAGCTTGTGGGGGTTGCCGACACCAGCCGTGAGCGTATGGCAGGCGTGGTAGCCAGCCTTGCCATCCCCGAGGAGCGTGTCTTCACAGACTGGCGCTTGTGTCTGGAGACGACCCAGTCGGATATCGTGATTCTCTGCCCTAAGACGGGCGAGCACGGCCAATACGTGGTGGATGCCGCGCCGTACGGCACACATATCCTGGTCGAGAAGCCCTTTGCTGCCAACCTCGCTGATGCGGATCGTATGATCACAGCGATGGCAAAGACGGGCAAGACGATGATCATCAACTGGCCGCTCGCCTGGTACCCGCCGCATGTCACCACCAAGCGCTTGCTCTCCGAAGGCTTGATTGGCGACGTGCTGGAGGTGCACTACTACGACGGCAACCGTGGCCCCCTGCGCCATATCGCTGACAAGGTCGAGATCACAGAAGACGAAGCCAATCGCCAGAAGTCCGAGTCCTGGTGGTATCAGGAATCGGCAGCAGGCGGCTCACTTCAGGACTACTTAGGCTACGGAGTCACTCTTGGGACATGGTTTCTCGATGGCCGGAAGCCTGTCGAAGTCACGTGCGTCACCGACAGCAAGCCCGGCTTAGACGTAGACGAGCACTCGATCACGATCTGCCGCTACGCCACCCCCTACGGCCTCTCCAAGTTCGAGACACGCTGGGGCACCTTCACCGATCCCTGGACACTCCAGCCTCAGCCCAAGTGCGGATTTGTGGTCATGGGCACCCACGGTACGATCTCCAGCTACGACTACGAGCCCGTGGTCCGCGTGCAGACCAAAGCCCAACCCGAGACCCACGAAATCCCCGTGGACATGCTCCAACCCGGCTGGCGCAACCCGATTGAGCACCTCCTCCACCACCTCGAAACCAACTGTCCCCTCCACGGCCCCCTCGATCCCACACTCTGCCGCATCGGCCAGCAGATCGTCGACAGCGCCATGCTCTCTGCAAAAGAGAAGCGCACCGTCACGCTACTAGACTGAACCCATCCCCCAGCCCCTTCCCTCAGGGCAAGGAAGGGGAGTTAGCGCTTCCAGATCGTGACATCTAGGTTGAGGATCGCCTGGGCAAGCGTGGTGGCGGCGGCGACTTCGATGGGGCTGAGCGTGGAGTCAGGCTTTTTCTCCCCGACGGTGAGAAGCTTTGCAGCCTCGGCGGGCGCTTGCGTGAAGAGCTGGCGCTGGGCGGCGTAGAGCTGCTCTAAGAGCCGCGCCTCGGTCGATGTCGGAGGGCGGGTGGCGAGGGTGCGGAAGGCATAGACAACCCGCTGGGAGTCCGTCGTGCCGCCCTCTTTGACAACTCGCTCCCCAAGCACGCGGGCAGCTTCGACAAACTGCGGATCATTTAACAACACCAAGGCCTGAAGCGGCGTGCTGGTGTTCTGTCGCCGCGCGGTGCAGACCTCACGTCCCGAGGCATCAAAGGCCATCATGTTGGGCATGGGGGCCGTGCGCTTCCAGACCGTGTAGAGACTGCGGCGGTAGAGATCGCCTCCCACACTCTGCCGATAGCCAGGACTCATCGTATTGGCCTCGCGCCAGAGATCTCCTGGCTGGTACGGGCTCACGGGAGCCCCTCCGAGCTTGGCATCCAGTAGCCCACTAGCCGCGAGCGCCACATCGCGAATCGTCTCCGCCGAGAGCCGGTAGCTCGGCCCACGTGCCAGCAGAATATTTTGTGGATCGTGCTTTTGCAGCTCGGGTCGCAGGGCACTGCTCTGTCGGTAGGTGGCAGAAAGCACCATTTGCTTGATGAGCCGCTTCACGTTCCAGTCGCGCTGGAAGTCCTTGGCAAGCCAGTCCAGAAGCTCGGGGTGTGATGGAAGCTGCCCCTGAATCCCAAAGTCCTCGCTGCTCTCCACCAGACCGCGCCCGAAAAACTGCTGCCAGAAACGGTTGACCGCAACCCGCGCCGTGAGAGGATGGTCGGGCCGCGTGAGCCAGCGAGCCAGCGCAAGCCGACTTACATTTCTCCCCTCCTTTCCCGTTATCGGCACCCCGAGGGTACCCGGGGGCTGGGGGAGGAGGGTTGGAAGAAAAGCGGGGGTGATGCGTCCGACGCGGTTCTTGTCGGTCTTGGGCGCATCGTAGGCACCCCGAGCCAGGACATAGCTGGGGCGCGGTGTGGGTAGTTCCTCCATCGCCATGACTTCTAAAATCGGGTCTTCCGCGCGCCAGACGCGTTCGCGGGCGGCGGTGAGCTTCGCCTGCGCAGCACGGGTCTCAGTGTCAAGGGCGGAGAAGTAGTACTCACGTGCTGCCTCGGGTTGGTCGGTGTAGGCAAGCTCCAGTGGGGTGAGCGCACGGCTATAGACCGAGAGCTCATCAATCAAGCCCCCCTTGAAGCCTTTGTCGCGGAAGCGCTGTCCAAAGGCGAGCGCGTGGGTTCCCGTGCCTTTCCAAATGTGGTCGCGCAAAATTGCCGTGGGGAGCGGAGCGCCGTTCGTGTACAGTTTGATCCCCGCCGCCGTGCTGGAACCATCATACGTGAGCGTGACACGTACCCACTCGTTGGCAGGAACGGCCACTTTTGCGCGGATGGCGAGGGCATTTCCGGGCCAGTGGCGCATCATGCGGGCCTGCAAAATCCCATTCTCGATCATCAAGTCGTAGCCATACGGGCCTGCATCGGTGCCCGCGCTTGATGTGTAGACGACAACGGGGTCTTTGAGAATCCGCCCATCGCGCATCCAAAAGTCAATGGCAAACGGTGTGTGGCGGGTGAAGCGTGCCTTATCTCCAAAGTTAATATTATTGTCGCCGTCAAGCTGCGCCGCCTTCCCAACTTTCCCCTCGACAAGTGGGACGTTATCCACGTGCGGCACGCCGTCGAGTGTCTCAAAGCCAAAGTGCGCCACGAGATCGGGGGTGGGTTGTTCCTTCGTTTCTATGACCTGGCGGTTTTTCAGCCAGCTCTGGAACGCAGCTTCGCGGGCTTTCTTCGTCTCCAGAAGCGCTTTCTCAGCTTCGGCAACCCCACTTTTTGCCTGCTCCAGAGCTTTCTCTTGCTCGGGCGTGGGCAGGAGCAGCGACGGGGTCGGGGTGATGCTCCCCGAGTCGTAGAGGCCATGCTCATCAATCGAGTTAAAAAACGCCGAGAGGCCGTAGAAGTCGCTCTGCTTGATGGGATCGTACTTGTGGTCGTGGCAGCGGGCGCACTCCAGGGTAAGTCCTAAAAACGCGGTTCCTAGCGTGCGTACTCGGTCCGCGACGTACTCTAGCCGCCACTCCTCAGGAACGGAGCCGCCCTCATTGGTCATGCGGTGCAGACGATTGAACGCCGTAGCCAGCCGCGTCTCTTTGGTGGCGTTGGGGAGTAAGTCTCCCGCGAGCTGCTGGGTAATAAACTGATCGTAGGGCAGGTTTTTATTGAAAGCACTGACGACCCAGTCCCGCCACGGCCACGTCGTGGAGAGCTGATCGGACTGGTAACCGTAGCTGTCGCCGTAGCGTGCCACGTCCAGCCACGGCAGCGCCATCTGCTCCCCAAAGTGTGGCGATGCGAGCAGCCGATCCACGACTTTCTCGTAGGCGCTTGGCGTTTTGTCGTTAAAAAAGGCATCGGCTTCCACGATGCTGGGTGGCAGGCCGGTAAGATCCAAGCTCACCCGCCGCAGCCACTCCGCCTGGCTAGCCTCAGGCGAGGATTTGAGCTTCTCTTTGACAAGACGCTCGCGGATATACCGATCAATTCCCCCACTTGTGGGGGCCAGGGGGCCAAATGCCCAGTGCTTCTCGTAGACCGCGCCCTGGGCGAGCCACTGCTTTACCGTGGCGACCTGAATCGGCGTGAGCGTTTTTTTGGTGTGCACCGGCGGCATGTGCAGCGCATCACTCACCGGAGCCATGATGCGAGCCAGCAGCGCTTTCTTGGTCGCGGCGTTGGGCTGGTCGAGACGCAGGTTTGCTTGTCGTGAGCCGGGGTCGGGGCCGTGGCAGAGAAAGCAGTTCTCCGCGAGAATCGGGCGAATCTCACGGGTGTAGCTCACACGAGGTTTAGGCGGTGCTGCGTCTGCAAAGAGAGAGAGCGCCAGCGGCAGTGCGGCAAGGAGACAAAGCGAGAGTCGGTTCACAGCAGGATTTTACCTCTAGTCCCGTAAAAACGACCAGCTTTGGTAACATAGTGGGCACAACCGATGATAAAATAGCGTATTCAGAAGAGATTGCACGAAGGGGCGAGTGAGATAATGCAACGACGGAGTGGTTCTTTTGTTTTTGGAGCCGGGCTTGTCCTGGCCACAGGGATTGCTTTTGCAGGGGGCGCACGGCTACGGCAAGGCAACGCTCCTACAAGTCCTCGGGTTCTACAAACGGCCGTCGGGCGGGCACAAGTGGCAGAGAACGGCCATGCGGCGACCCCCAATCTCGGGGTAGGACAGGACTTCGGCGGGACTTTTGAGACCGTCTACTCACTTGTCAAGGACCAGTACTACGACACGCTTCCCAGCGACACGAAGATGGCCCAGACTAGTGTCAAGCTCATGATCGCCTCCCTGGAAGACCCAAACTCTTACTATCTGGAGCCGGAGCAGCGCAAGCTCCTAGAAGCAGAAGCGCAAGGCAAGTTCGCCGGTATCGGGGCCGCGCTCTCCGTTCAAGCAACGAAAACCGCAGGCTACACCGACTATAAAATTATCGTCGTCGCGCCCCTCCCCGGCTCCGCTGCCGAAAAAGCGGGCCTGAAGCCCGGTGACGTTATCACCCACATTGACGGACGCTGGGTACTTGGCTACGATCCACTGGTCTCTTTTGCAAAAGTGGCACAGCAGTTTCAGAACCGAGAAGTGGACGAAAAAGCCTACGAAAAAGCGCGCGTGACCGCCCGGGACCGCATTTCCGGTGGGATTCGCCTCCACGCCGCCGAGATGCTCCTACGGGGTGACACGCTCCTAGCCAAGAGTATCGCGACCAAAGAAAAGTACGCGCTCACCGTTCAGCGCAAAGGCCAGACTACCCCCATCAAAGTTGAGGTCACTCCGGGCGTGACCACCGCTCCCACTCTGACCACCAAGACTCTAGACGGTAAAGCCAGCTACATAAAAATCCCCTACCTGAGCGAAGGCACCGATGTCGCCCTCACAAAAGCCTTAGAGAGCTTCCCTGCCGAGAACACCGGCTTGGTTCTAGATCTACGGGGAACCCCCGGCGGCTCGTTTGAGGCCATGCAGCAAATCGCGGGCCTACTAAGTGGCCGTGGCGTGGTCGCACAAGAAGTAGGGCAAGGCGGCAAGAGGAGTAACCTCCTCGCCAACGAAGCGGCCCGTGTCAAAGGCCCGCTCACGGTATTAGTGGACGGTGGCACGGCCTCCACGGCCGAGGCGCTTGCCTCGTGTTTGAGTGAGCGTGGCGGAGCAACCCTAGTCGGGGAGAAGACCTTTGGCGATGCCCTGGTGCAGGGAATGTACCTGCTGCAAGACGGCTCCGCCTTCACGCTCATTACGGGCAAGCTCGTCAGCGGCAAAGGAGTCGCGTGGTCGGGAGTCGGTCTCAATCCTCAAATCGCAGTAGCCTCAGGCACCCCGGAGAGTGAGGTACTTGCCCGCGCCGTGGCCTCGCTCAAGAACCGTCCTCAGATCGCCGGAACCCCGACAACAGGAGCAAAGGGATAACACCATGCTACGCAGTACCATCAAAGGCATCGCAGCCGCCAGCCTCGTCGGAGCCGCGTTTTTCAGTGGCTTTAACCTAGAAGCGTTTCGCACGCGTCGAGAAGATCCGCTCCGCACCAGCCCCCTTCTTATGGCGTCTCGTCTCAGTGAGGCAACCCGCCCCAAAGAAGCAAAAGCCCGCACCAGTGAGCTTGCTCCGATTGATACCTACCATAGTGTGCTCCAGAAGATTCTCTCTGAGTATGGAAACCCTCCCACCGCTCCCGCGGAACTCAATAAGTGGCGTAACAAGATCCGCTACGCCGGAATTGACGGCATGGTGCTGGCCGTCGGGGATCGCTACACCGAGTACTGGAACCCTGAAGAGTTCAAGCGCAACATGGAAGACACCCAAGGGCGCTTCTTTGGGATTGGGGCAAAGCTGGATGTGACCAAGGACAAGAAGTTCCCCATGATCATCGAGCCGATCGAGAACTCTCCCGCGTGGCGCGCTAAGCTCAAGCCCGGCGATGTGATTGTGGAAGTAGATGGCAAGTCCGCCTTGATCTCAGACTCGCAGCACTTGGACGATGTCATTAAGCGCATCAAGGGTGAAGAGGGCACGAAAGTCAAGCTGGGAATCCGCCGTGGTGCGGAGAAAAAAGACTATGTCTTCACCCGCGAGCAAGTCAACTCCCCCGTCATTGACTCCTGGATGCAAGACGATGTCGCCAAGATCGGCTACATTCGCCTGGACCTCTTCAGCGAGGAGGCCGACATTCAGTTTGGGATCGCCTTAGAACGCCTGCAAAAGCTTGGTATGAAGTCACTGATCTTTGACCTGCGCAACAACCCCGGCGGCATGCTCCACGTGGCACAGGACATGAGTGCACGCTTCTTACCCGGCGGCCCTGTGACCTGGCTCAAGGAGAAAAACGGCCAGATGCGCTCGCTGGATGTGGACATCACCAAGCGCCGTGGCCCCCTTGCGCAGGGTAAGATTCCCACCGTGGTGCTCATCAATGGCGGCTCCGCCAGCGCCTCAGAGATTGTCTCAGGTGCGGTTCAAGACGGCGGGGCAGGATTTCTGATCGGAACCCGAACCTTTGGCAAGGGCCTCGTGCAGACCATTATCCCTCTGCAAGATGGCGAAGGGGCGGTTAAGATCACCACACAGCGCTACTACACACGGGGCAAGCGCGATATCAACACGTTTCGGGATGAGTCCGGCACTGTGACCAAGCAGGGCGGTGTTAAGCCAGACTTAGTGCTGGTCGAGACCGACAAGGATATCGAAGCGCAGTGGATCGCGCTCCGTGACAAGCCCTTTGATCGGCGTGCGGCAGCCAAGTACAGCCCCCAGATCGCCAAGGGAATCGAACTTCTCAAAGGCCGGATGGTAGGCAAGCCTTGGCCCAAGTCTGAGAAAGACCTCCCGGATAAGCCCGAGAAGTCTGAGACGGTGAGTGCCACGCCCAAAACGCTACGAGGTATCCCGACGCACGCAGAGCGACGGCAGCCGGAGCACCTGGCAGAACAAGTCAAAGACGACGAAAAATAAAATAGTGTAACAAAAGTGGGAGTGCAAAATTTGTGCTCCCACTTTTGCTATAATGCAGTCGAAATGCAGCGCACACTAGACTCTTCTCTGGCCTGCCCAAGCTGTGGTGCTCAGGCGCGGATCTTTAAGAATGGCCAGAGCACGTGTGCCTACTGCGGAGCCACGCTTCCCCCGCTTCCCTTCACCCACCCCGGCGGCACTTTCAAACATAGCTCGCCTCTTCGTATCGGGATGAAGGCCAAGCTCGGCGGTCGGGAGTATGTCGCGGTAGGGCGCCTGCTCTTTCGCGATGCTGAGGGATACACCTGGGAAGAGTGGGTGCTTCTCTCTCAAGACGGCGACGCTCAGTACCTGGAGTTTGATGAGGGCAAGTGGACGATCGCGCGCTACTGGCCTGAGGGCGACCAGAGCGTGCAGGTGACGGACTACAGCGAAGGCAACACGATCGCTCTGGGCGGTCAGACAACGACCGTTACGTCCATTGGCACCCAGACAGTGAGCGGCGTCGAGGGAGAGATTCCCTGGCCCGTTCGTGTGGGAGAGCGCAACCCCTATGCCGACTTTGGCACGGGGGATACGATCTTCTCCGTGGAGCAAGCAAGTGATGGTATCGAGTGGTTTCGCGGCCGTCGTTTAGATGCCGCAGAAGTCTACACCCTCTTTGGCCTCCAAAAAGAAGCCAAGGCCGAGATCCAGCACGACGTGGTTCAGGCCGACCGACGGCGCTTCGGGTGTCTCTGGCTCAACCTCTCGCTCCTTGCGTTTTTCCTCTGCGCCGTAGCCAGCTCCATCACCGGACGCCAAGTCTATAGTGGCCAGCTTACCGCCGATCAAGTCGCAGAGGAAGGCAGCCTTGTCGGGCCGTTTCCGCTCAAGCCCGAAAACTCACCCCACCGACTCTATCTGTCATCGGGTGGGCTTAACCAGACCTCGGTGTGGGTGCAGGGCGTTCTGGAAGATGCCAGCGGCCCTGTCTTTGAGGCGGAGCAGGAGTTCTGGGACGAGACCGGCTACGACGATGGCGCTTGGCACGAGTGGGTCACGGACTCCAACACCGACTTCCGTCTCAACAAAGCGGGGGATTTTAAGGTTCGCCTCTACGCCGATCCCGAGGCGGCGGCGACGGGTGCTCCGATCACCGTGCGGGTCTACGAGGGCGTGCGCCATGCCACACCGCTGGCTTGGTTTGGGGGGATCGGGCTGGTGCTGGGAACCTGCTTCTGGCTCTCGGGTGCGCCGGGTGCCCGACGGGGCCTTGCGGAGGCGATGCAAGACAAATGAGCATCCAGACCTGGGGCTACCGAGTCGCGACGGTCTTGCTACTCGCCGCATTTGGTGTTGTCTGCGCCGCCGCCTACTTCGGCTGGTTTCTACCCAGCAGCGCCACCACCACCGCGCAGCGCAGCGCCGTCCACAGCCGTGCCAGTGCCCGCGTCGGCACGCATATCACTGGTGGCGGCGGCCACTTTGGAAAATAACTATGAAGAACTTAATCGCAACGCTCTCGCTGCTTATGGCGACCACTCTGCCTGCACTGGCCCAAGAGTCAGCAGGGCGCTCCCGGCAGAGCCTGATGGAGGGCGTGATCTCCACGCTCGTCTTTGGCATTATCGGCATTGTCTTAGCCGTGATTGGCTTCAAGGCTTTTGACCTTGCCATCAAAGCCAATATCGAAAAAGAGATCTTCGAGAACAAGAACATGGCGGCGGCGATTCTCGCAGGCTCGGTGGTTCTGGGAATCTCGCTGATCGTCGCCATGACAATTCACTCCTAGTATAGGCAGAAAATGAGTGAGCAAGACCGTCGCGAGGCGCTGACCCTCCTGACCAGCGTCTTTCTGGTGGCGGCGTGCGGCCTGATCTACGAGCTACTCTTGGCCACGATCTCCTCGTATCTGATCGGCTCCTCGGTGACCCAGTTCTCGCTCTGTATCGGGGTCTTTATCGGGGCGATGGGCATTGGCTCGTACCTCTCACAGTTCGTCACAGCGCACCTGCTGCGCTGGTTTCTCTCGGTGGAGATCTTACTCGCCGTCGTGGGAGGCTGCTCCGCCTGGGTGCTCTTTGGGGCCTATGCCTACCTGGGCGGCCTCTACTACGGGGCGCTCTTTCTGCTGATCGGGCTGCTGGGGGCACTAGTCGGGATCGAGCTGCCCTTGCTCACTCGCTTGCTCTCCCAGTACGGAGCCCTTAAAGAGACGATTGCACAGGCGCTCTCGTTCGACTATGTGGGCTCACTTCTGGGCTCGGTGGCTTTCCCCCTCGTGCTGCTTCCAGCGCTGGGGATGACCCGAACGGCTTTTGTGGTGGGCCTACTCAATCTAGGGATCGCCGTCTGGAACCTGCGTGTCTTTGCGTACCGACTCAAGGACAGCCGCCCGCCCCTGCTGCTCTGTGCGTTTCTTGCGGTATTTCTCGGCTTTGGGCTGGTGATCGCGGATCAAGCCGGACGTTTTTTTGAGAAGCGCCTCTACGACGATGAGATTCTCTTTGCACGCCAAACCCCCTACCAGAAGATCGTGGTCACGCGGTTTCGCGAAGACCTGCGCCTCTACTTAGACGGCAATCTTCAGTTCTCGTCGCTGGACGAGCACCGCTACCATGAGTCGCTGGTGCACCCGGCCATGAGCCTTGCGATCCGCCAGGAGTCCGTGCTGGTTCTGGGGGGCGGTGACGGTCTGGTGGTGCGCGAGGTGCTCAAGTGGCCCGGCATCAAGCAAGTGGTGCTGGTGGACATTGACCCGGCCATGACCAAGATCGCACGGAGCTACCCGAGCTTAAAAACGCAAAATGGTAGCTCGCTCGACGATCCCCGTGTCACGCTGGTTCATGAGGATGCTTTTACGTATCTGATGAAGTCAGGAGCACTCTACAGCGTGATTATCGGGGATCTCCCCGACCCCAACAATGAAGCGCTCGCCAAGCTCTACTCCCGCGAGTTCTACAGCATGATTCGGCGCAGGCTCGCCCCTGGAGGCACGTTTGTGACCCAGTCCACGTCCCCACTATTCTCCCGCGATGCCTTCTGGTGTATCGAGCGCACGGTTGCCGCAGCCGGTTTTGCGACGACGCCCTACCATGTCTATGTCCCCAGCTTCGGCGACTGGGGCTTTGTGCTCGCAAAAGACAGCGCCACGCCTCCCAAGCTCTCGGACACCAAGCTAACAGGACTCTCGCTCAAGTACCTGAACCCGGAGACCCTGAGTATTCTGGGCGTCTTTGATGCGGAGTCGAAGCCCACACTTGTGACGGCCTCGACTCTCGACCGCCCCCAGGTGGTGCGCCACTACGAGCGCGGAGCCAAGCGGTGGGAGTAGGCATCCATGTGCTACTCGATGGCTACGAGATCGCTTCCGAGCGCCTCACCGACGTGGCACTTCTGACGCAAGCCCTCACGGAGGCGGCACTTGCTGCTGAGATGACACCGCTCTCGGAGCCCGTGGTGCATCTCTTTCCTGGCGGCGGACTCACGGCATTTCTGCCACTGGCCGAGTCGCATCTGGCGCTCCACACCTACCCCGAGCGGGGCTACATCGCCGCAGACTGCTTCACCTGTGGCCTCCCCGACGGCGCCGACCGCGCTGTCAGTGTGCTCTGCGCCGCACTGGGAGAGGGCCGCTTTGAGATCCGCAAGCTGGAGCGCGGCGGATGAAGCCCCGCTGGATCGTCTCGGCTCGCTACGACCTCGCGTTTTTTATCGGCTCGTGTGTGCTCACCTTCGCGTTCTATGGCCTCTACCGCTCCGCACACAACTTCGGGTTTCTCTTGCACGGCGACAGCATTCTGATTACCTACTTCTTCTTCACGGCGATCTTTGACCACCCACATATCTTCCAGACCTTTGCCCGAACCCACGCCGACAAAGACGAGTTTCAAAAACGCCGGGGGCTCTACACCTGGGGCCTGGCGGGCTTTATTGCGGTTGGCTTTGTTTTTGTCGCGCTCAAGCTCGAAGCCTACTTGATCGTCGGGGCGGCGGTCTACGGCACGTGGCATATCATGCGGCAGCACTACGGCTTCTTGAAGATCTACAAAGCCCTCAACGACGATAGAGCGCCGCTGGACAACTGGCTGGATGGCTTGACGTATTTTACGGGAATGTTCGCCTGCTTTTTCAACGACTACGGTGATGTACGCGGCCCCTTAGTCGTCTACGGAAGCGTCAAAGTGAGCGTGCCCAACTTACCAGGCGAGTGGGGCGAGGGACTCTGGGTCGTGTTTTTGGTGCTGCTCACGCTCTTTGGGTTCCGACAAGTGGGCCGCGCGATGCTAGGGCAGCGTGTCAATCTTCCTAAGATACTCCTGATGCTCTCCGCGCTCGGGACGCACTACTTTGTCTTTTTTGCAACCGCCACGCCGTTCTTAGTGGCAGAGGCGCTGGAGACCGCCTACCACGACGTTCAGTACCACGCCTGGATGGCCCACTACGAAAAGCGGCGCTTTCCCGGCATCCGACATGTCGCGCTAAAATGGGGAGCGACGGCGCTTGCCTACGGATGTATTGTCGGGGTGATCGAGATCAAGGGCCTGCTCCAACCCGACAGCTGGGCGATGTGGGCCTTTATCCCCTTCACGATGGTCGTGATCTTTCACTACTTTGTGGATGGCCTAATCTGGAAGATGAGCGACTACCCAGAGCTAGGCAAGCTGCTTCTGCCTCCGAAAAAACCGATCAGCAGCTAAAAAAACCTGTCACAAAATAGCCTTTATAGCGTTCTATAAGGTAGGAGATAGTTTTATGACACGTCGCAACACCCTTCTGGCCGCCCTCTCGCTCACGCTTCTGTCGCTGCCAATCCTGCCTACCCAAGCCCAGCTTGATGGCGATCCCTACGTGGATGTCGTCGCACAGGGCAAGGGCCGGATCAACTACGCCGCGGGTGTGGTCAAGGCCACGGGCTACGGTGCCCCACCTACGAAATCCCAGAACCCGGCACAGGCACGGTTAATGGCAATGGGAGCCGCCAAGGCCGATGCGCTACGCAATCTGGCGATGGCCGTGAGCTCGATCCAAGTCACCGCAACTACCAAGGTCAAGAACTATCTCACCGAGAGTGATACCGTCGAGACCAAAGTAACCGCGATCTTGCAAAATGCCCGGATTATCTCGGAGACGATCGGCAAAGACGGCATGGCGTCTGTCACGGTAGAGATCCCGATGTATGGCAGAGGCTCCGTAGCCTCCGCCGTGATGGCCGAAGCGATTATGGAGCCGCGCCGTGCGGTCGAACCACGCCGTCTTGAGCCAGAGCCGCGCCGTGAGCCAGAGCCACGACGTGAGCCCGAGAGAGCGCCATCCGCACGCAGAGAGCCAGAACCCGAGCCTATCCCACTCCCCGAGCGTGGCATCAAGACCAACCCACGCGATCCGTTTAAAGAGCCTCGTGGCGGTGCAAAGCCCATCAAGGTCGAGCCGCGCAAGCCCAAAGCGGAGCCTAAGAACTACCACCTGCCCATTACGTCCCCGATTGAGGAAGGCCCCTTTACATCGGTGATTGTGGACTGCCGTGGCCTGGGAATTCAGGCAGTGATGAGCCCCAAGATCTACGATACAAATGGCCGCGAGGTCTACGGGACACTGAATGTAGACGTGGACTACGCTATTGAGATTGGCATCGTGGGCTACCCTCGGTCGGTTGAAGAGGCACTTGCAAGCAAGCGAGCCGGAGAGAACCCCTTCGTGGTTCGAGCACTACGCGCCAAAGACTCTAGCAAGATAGATATCGTGCTCTCCAACGAAGACGGCAGGCGCATCTTAGAAGCGAGCCGACGTGATGGTTTTTTAGAAAAATGCAGAGTCATCCTACTCTGTGATCCCGTTCGGTAGAAAACCGATGAGAAGCACACTCTTTGCCGTTCCTGCCGCCCTCATTATCGCCGCCCCGAGCTTCGCCGCACGGGAAGGCGATATCCTCAAGCTCTTTGAGAAGAAGCGTGTGATAGTCCAGGCAGCTCCCGAGCTCCTCCCGTTTGCCGATGCGCTTCTCGCGGGCTCTGGGGTAAAGGAGCGGGTGGCCTCAGAAGGGCAGGCAGAGACGATTGTGCGTCTCCAGCTCACTCCTGAGAGTAGCGACAACGTCATCGCCATCCAGCGACCCAAGCGGGATCGCTGGATTGTCAACCTCTCTGCCCCCGACTCCGGGAACCTGCGCCAGCTCATCGCCGAGTTTCGTCGCCTAAAAGAGCCGCCCAAAGAGGTGGTTCGTCGGTCGGTGCGCTCCGTGGCGGTGATTCCCATCGGGCCGGGGGCGCTCGCGGCGGCAACGCCTCTTTTAACAGGTACACGCCATCTCGCCACTTCGGACGCTTCTTCTCCCACCGGAAACCGCGATGAGATTATCCTGTGGGATCGCTCCGTACCTGGTGGCCTCGTCGCGCTTCCGCAGGGCACCCTCTGTGGGCCTCTCGATACGCTCGCTTGGCGTGAGAGCCTCCCCGGTGGGCGATTCCGCGCCGTGGTTGCTGCCCCCAGTGGCCCTCTTCTCGAAGGAGCTCTCCAGCGCCTGGGAGATCCTCTGAGCCTCTCGGAAGCCCCCACGGTGGTGTCGAGCGCAAAAGACCTTCGCAGTGTCCGCCGCGTCGCAGTGAGTGGCATTGGGGAAAACAGCGAGCTGGCTCGGCAGCTTGCCTCCCGTGCCGCAGTCGGATTGAGAAACATGGGAGCCTTTGAGGTACTAGAGCGCGAGGGACTCTCAGCCCTCCTCTCGGAGCTTGCCCTCTCGCAAGCCGGGATCACCGAAGCCCCGACCCGCAAAAAACTTCAGACACTTGCCGCCGCCGACACACTCTTGATCGTGGAACTCAGCGAGGCAAGCGGTGAGACAGTCTACTCCGCCCGCCATGAGCGTCTGACTCCCAAGCTGGGCCAGGTTCCGCAGCGCCCCTTAGAGCCCTCGCGTTTTAAGCTGGATGTCGGCACCGATCCTCTCGCGCGTGCCGCTGCGGAAGCGCTTTTGGGTAGCAAAGTGGGCTACCGCACCGAGCGTGAGTACGCGGAGGCCATGGACGACTTTCGCTTTCGGGTACTGCCTGCCTGGGAGCGTGCTCTCTACAACTACCAGCAGGAGAGGCGCAGTCGGCGCATCTCTTGGCAGGAAAGAATCGCCTCTAAGGGATCGGCCAGTATCCGGGGGAGCGTCCGTTTAGTCAGCCTCAGCGATGGTGCGGTGCTCTGGGAAACGCCACTTCAGGCCACGGAGGCAGGGGAGGCAGCGGCCACAACCCGCACGATTACCACTCTGGGCGAAGAGAGTGTTCCCCAATCCTTAGATCTGCCTCCCAGCACCACAAAACCGCCTCAGGGAGTAGCACTGCGTGCTGGAGAAACGGCCCTGAGCCGCGCCCTCACCGAGCTGCCACGCACCGCTCTGCTTCCCAGCAGTAGCACTGTCGTCACAGAGCCCAGTGCGCCGCTTACCCGAGCCACGGTTCTCGACACGGATACCGAGAGCGTGCTGATCGGCTTGGGAAGCAGCGATGGCGTCAAGAAAGGCGATGTGCTCCTAGTGCGCTTCCCGGACAATACAGCCCTGCGACTGATCGTCACAAAAGTCCGAGGCCGTAGCTGTGATGCGTCGTTTGAGCCTGAGACAAGCGCTTCGATCAAAGCGCGGCTCGTCCCAGGCCTGCCCGTGGAGCAAGCCAAGTGATCGTTTTTGCAGAGCAAGCCGCCCAGAGCCCCGAGAGCCGTGTTGTGCTCGCAGAGGGCCGTGCCGCACTCACCAGCCTCAACATTGAAGGCGCACGCCGAGCCGCGATTGCCAGTGCGCTACGAAACGCGGTGGAGAAGACACTCGGCGTCTATATCTCAGGGCAAACTCTGACGAAAGACTACACCCTGTTGCGCGATCAGGTGCTGACCCGCAGCGAGGGCCACGCGGTTCTGAATGAAGTCATTCGAGTGGAGCAGCTTCCCCAGGAGATTCGCGTGATTGTCCGCGCCACGGTCTCGCTTCGCCCTCTGACGAACCAGGTTCGAGCCCTGGGACTGGCACGTTCATGGCGGGTACAGACCCTCAATCCCACCCTGGAAAAGGCGCTCACGGAGGCGGGCTTCACAGTAGAGGAAGACGAGAAAAAGGCCGATCTCACGGTCACGGTTGCTCCTCGCTTCACCACCCTTGCCCAGATCCCTCTGCAAACGGCAGTCGGCCCCATGACCATGTACACGGTGCGTGGAGAGGTCACAGTGCGAGCGCGGCGCGGCTTGGAGGTGGTGACGGCGCGGGTACAGACTGAGACGGCACGTCATATCAATCTAGAGACTGCGCGGCAACAAGCTGTCGATGATGCCCTCGAGAAGCTAGCACCGCTCCTGACCGAGGACTTGCTCGTCCTTCCCTCGCGCCTCACCCAACCCGTTCAGCTCGTTGTCACAGGGGTTGCCAGTGCCGAGGCCGCCCAGACACTCTGCGACCGCCTAGGAGCCCTGCCCGGTGTCCTCAAAGCGCTCAAACGCTCCTGGAGTGGCTCCAGTGCGACATTTGAGCTAGAAGTCCCAACCGAGACCACTCTCGCATCGCCTCTCAAGGCTCTGGGGCTGACCGTGCTCTCGGAGAGTAAAACCCAGATTGCTGCACGCAACCAAGCCGTCCCCAAACGTGTCTTGAAGAAATGAAGAAGTTCTGGGTGCGCCTGAAAACGATTGGCTGTCTTAGTTTTCTGGGGTTGGGGGCTCTGCTGTATTTTTTTCCCGCTTTGCGTGAGTTTCTCTTCACAAAAAGCATGCAGTCACAGTCGGCGGAGCGACAAGAGACCACACGCAAGTTTCTGACGATGGTGCGCCTGCTCGCGCCCACTGCCTCGCCTGATCCCACCCCCTCGCCAATCCCCGCCGCAACGCCTGCGCCTCTTGCCTCGCCTGAGCCTATTGCCTCGCCCGTGCCTCTCGCCTCACCCAGCCCGGAGCCCTCTCCTGACCCGGAAGCCAAGATGCAGGCGGAGCGCACACCCGATGCTGTGGTCATTCGTCAAGGCAACGACGAGATCGGGCGCTTTACAACGCTCTATAAAACCGACGTGCCCGGCGGCAGTGGCCCCGCCGCGGTCAAAGGTCCCCATGCCTGGTGGAGCACCAAAGAGCTCCTCTTTCACGGCGATCTGGTCACCAAGAAAATCGAGGTATTTCTTCCCTACGCAGGCGCAAAGGGTGAGATTAAAGGGCTTGCGGCAGATGACGAAGGCGTGACGGTTACCACTAGCACCAACCAAAGCCTGCGCGTGCTCCCCGAGCGCCATAGCTGGAAAGGCTTTATCCGTGCGCCTCTGGGTCCTGAGACCGAGCAGCCCGATCCTAAATACGCCACGCTCAAGAAAAACATTGATGGCTGGATAGGGACGCCTTACAAGTGGGGCGGCGATACCAAACAGGGTATAGACTGCTCCGGGCTCGTCTGCCAGATTTTCAAGGCAGCCGGCGTCTCCCTACCACGGACATCCAAAGAGCAGGCAAGTGCGGGCCAGCCCGTCACCGATGAGCTACGCTGGGGCGATATCATCTGCTACGAGGGGCATGTCTCCGTCTACGTGGGCAATGGACGCTCCGCGGAAGCGCTGGGAACAAAAGAGGCAGGCGGCGTGGTCAAGTACGCGACAATCTGGCACCGTGCTAGTACGGGGGTTCGCCGAATATTACACTAAGTAGAAAAAGAGAATGCTTTTCCGGCCCACTTCTTGCCTTAGATTGTCCCTGAGGAATCATGGACCCAATTCGCGTTATCATGCTGGGAGCCACCCAGTCCGGCAAAACTTTATTTCTTTCCGCCATGTGGCAAAAACTTCAGTGGCCACTGGACCCCGGCTTTCACCTGGAGACAACAACCGCAGATGGCTACCCTGACAATGCCTCACGAAATAAACTAGATCGCATCTACACACATCTCATCACACAGGAAGGCTTTCCTCCCGGCACGGCTCTGGGAAGCAAGGCAAACTACCGATTTAACTGCAATGTTCAGTCGAACCAAGTATCGTACAAAGCCTGTGACTTTGAGTACCTAGACTATGCCGGTGGCCTTTTAAGTGGTGAGAGCCTTCAGGACGAAGACTTTGAGCTGGCGGTCACCGAGGCGGATGTTATTCTGGGCCTAATGGACGGTGTGCGGCTCTTGCTTGCCATGGGAGCAGACGAAGAAGCTAAGGAGTGGGTATCGCAGGAGCTCGCCCCAATACTCGTTCGTATCGCGGCCACGCTACGCACAGCCAAAAATCGCCCCCTCTCCATTCACTTTGTGATTAGCAAGTGGGACGCGATTGGGCAGCTTGCCCCCCACCTCACTCTGGAGCACTTCCGCAACTTTGTGAGCGAGATTCCGGCAATGCAAGCGCTTCTGTCTCTTATCTCCCCCACCGCAACGGTTCGTCTAATTCCTGTCAGTGCCCTTGGCTCCAGCTTTGTACACATGGACTCGCAGACCATAGAGGACAACGACGGGCACAGCAAAATCGTGGTACACACGCGAAAGCGTAATAGTGCCGAGAGCATGACAGCCCCCATTCCGGTCAATGTGGAGATTCCCATCGCCTGTAGTATCCCCGATGTGCTCACGCAGCGGCTTGCGGAGCTAAGTCACAGCAAGGGTGCGCTTGAGACCAAGCTCGCCAGTGCTTCGGAGACGCGTGTCACGTTTGCCCAGAAACTCAGTGGGATTCGTGTCCCTGTTATCCGTGAGCTAGGACAGTGGCTCGCACGCACCGAGGAGCAACGCCGCACAGATGCCCTACGCACGCTCCGTGAGCGCCACTCCCAGATCCAAGACGCGGAGAGTGCATTTCGCTATCTCGTCCAGTTTTGTAGCATCCTGCGTGACTCTTTTGAGCGGGAAGAGCCCCACTCTATCCTAAAACGCGGTAAACTTTAAGGCAACCGTGGCAGCAACACTTGATCCCGTCACCAATGCCGAAACGAAGACCGTTCCGGCCTGGCCTTTTCTGGTCGCCAACCACGAGCTGGGACGCGTGGACTATCGCACTTTAGTAGCGCCCGACTTTCTGGTGGATCAGGAGTGCAGCCAGATTCTCACCTCTCTGCCCCTTTCGATGGAGGAAGAGGGAATCCACTCGTGCTGCGTCACCTACCGTGCCGCCTCGGGTGAGACCTGCAAGATCGTGGCTCTCTACCAGTTCCTGCCAGTCCCTGCCGACGGCTACTTTCCGATTCGCCCTCAGCGCGAAGTGCAGGTCATTGCGGGACTGGTCTTTACTCTCCGCGCATCGCCTCCCCGTGTCACTCCCGAGCTCCTGGAAGAAAGCTTTCAGCTCTACGACGAAGAGTACCGTCAGTTCTGCCGCTCCCACCAGCCGCGTGAGTTCCCCGTCATTCTCTCGTGGCCCCTCGCAGCACATCCAGCCAGCCCCCTCACCGTAACCATGATGCCTGAGCAAGATGCCACACGGCTCCATCCTCGGCTCTATCCCCACCGTAGTGCTCAGGTAAATCCACAGCAACGGGCAGAGCGAGCGTTTCCAATATCTCGTGCCAAGATTATGGAAGAGATCACCCAAGAGACCTTCTTCAGCCGTCTGCGTCGTTTCTTTCACTGGCATAGAAGCAGTCGTTCTTCCAAGCAGAATAAAAATATTATAAGTTAGCAGCATTCTACGCTAGTAACCTAATCCTTAATCCAACTACACCTAATTAATTTACAGAGTATTTATTTTTATCGTTATTCGCCTACACAACAAGGTATACTGTATCTATAATGGCAGAATTTCAAAATACCAATACTTCTCTGTTTGATTTTGTCGTCATGGGCTCCGGAATCGCGGGCCTCACATTTGCACTGAAAGTTGCAGATGCTGGCACGGTTGCCCTCATCACAAAAAAAGACAGATCAGACTCGAACACGAACTGGGCTCAGGGCGGGATTGCGGGGGTCATGGCTCCGGATGACTCCTTTGACCTCCATATCCGTGACACGTTGATCGCAGGGGCTGGCCTCTGTCATGAAGATGCCGTACGGACACTCGTCGTCGAGGGGCCGACTCGTATTCGGGAGCTGATTGCCCTCGGGACGCGTTTTACACAAGACCAAAAAGGCGAGCCAGCTCTCACGCAAGAAGGTGGACACTCGCGGCGCAGGATTCTCTACAACAACGACCTGACAGGTCGTGAGATCGAGCGATCTCTGGTGGAGAGTATCCACTCGCACCCGTCCATCCAGGTTTTTGAGCACCACATGGCCATTGACTTGGCCAAGTCAAAAGACGATGATGAGCGGATCTGTGGCGTGTATGTGCTCGACACGCTCGATGGAGAAATCACGACGTTTCTGGCGAGGCGTGCTGTCTTTTTGGCAACGGGTGGCTGCGGTGCTGTCTACACGCATACCACAAACCCTGCCATCGCAACCGGCGATGGAGTCGCAATGGCCTTCCGGGCGGGAGCACAAGTGGCCAACATGGAGTTTATCCAGTTCCATCCCACGACGCTCTACCATCCTGCGGCCCGTAGCTTTCTGATCTCAGAGGCGGTGCGGGGTGAGGGAGGGATTCTCCGGGATGCCGCTGGACGAGCCTTCATGAACGACTACGATGAGCGTGGAAACTTAGCACCCCGAGATATCGTCGCACGAGCGATTGACGCGGAGTGCAAGAAGCAACATGAGCCTTGCATGTTTCTGGATGCCACCCATATCAGTGCCACGGAGATTCAACACCGGTTTCCCAATATCTACGCACGGTGCCTCAGCTATGGCATTGATATGACACGCGAGCCCATCCCCGTCGTCCCGGCGGCCCACTACATGTGTGGCGGAGTTGTCACGGATCTCTACGGACGCACAAGCCTACCACGGCTTTTTGCCAGCGGTGAGGTGACCTGTACAGGCGTTCATGGAGCCAATCGTCTCGCATCAAACTCGCTTCTGGAGGGGCTCGTCTTCTCCCACCGAGCAGCAGACTTATTTTTGCACGACCTAGACGAAACCCCGCCTCTTCTGGAGCATGTCCCCCCCTTTCGCCCCTACCGAGGTCGCGTACGTATCGCAGACACCGAGGCACTTAAGACGCGTATCCAGGCGGCGATGACCAAGTTCGTGGGCATTGTCCGCAACGACGAGCGCCTCCACCAGGCCGATGTCGCGGTGAGCGTCATCATGGATGAGGTCGAGAGCCTCTACGCGACGTGCCGACCGACCGAGGACCTCCTGGAGCTACGCAACCTGGCACTCACGGCGCAGCTTATCATCCGCTCCGCACAGCAGCGCAAAGAGTCACGTGGACTGCATACCACCTTGAACTACCCCGAAGCTCAAGAGAGTGAGCGTCACGACACGGTTCTTATCAAACGAAAACGCACCGACTTCGCCGTCGTGAGTCGTTAGTGGAAAAATAAGTGGGTCGGGTGGGATTCGAACCCACGACCAATGCCTTAAAAGGGCACTGCTCTACCACTGAGCTACCGACCCGTAGCACAGGGGAGTTTATCACGACAAAAATGAGTCGTCCACCCTCCGTACATTTTTTTTGAAATGCAAGCTATAATGCAGGCTTAGATGCCACGAACCAAAATTATCTGTACGCTCGGGCCTGCTGTAGATGCACCCGAAACCCTGGAGCGCCTGATCCGCTCCGGGATGGATGTCGCCCGTTTCAACTTCTCTCACGGTAACCACGCACAGCATGCGGAGCGCTTTGCTCGGCTCCAGGCGGCGGCAGCTCGTGTCGGCAAGCCTGTTGCAGCCATGCAGGACCTCTGTGGCCCCAAGCTCCGCGTGGGGACAATCATGGAGGGTGTCATCCTGGACGAGGGAGCCCAAGTCACCCTAACCTTGGCATCAACGGTAGGCACTGCGGAGTGTATCCCCCTTCCCATCCCAGAGTTTTTCGCCGTCGCCGCCCCCGGAATGCGTCTATTACTCGATGATGGCCTTCTGGAGCTACAAGTCGAAACTGTGGAGTCAGAGAGCGTTGTCTGTCGCGTGATTGCGGGGGGAGTGCTCTCCTCGGGCAAGGGCGTCAACCTGCCCGGTGTTCCCTTATCTGTCGCGGCAGTGACGGAGAAAGACGAAGCGGATCTTAAATTTGGTCTCGCACTAGGAGTGGACTATGTTGCCCTCTCGTTTGTCCGTGACGTGGCCGATGTCCACCGGCTCCGCGCGCTGATGGAGCAGGCGGGGCGCGTGGTTCCCATCTTGGTCAAGATCGAAAAAGCTGAGGCTTTGGAGAACTTGGACGCGATCCTTGATGCGGCAGATGGCGCGATGGTGGCGCGGGGAGATCTAGGGGTTGAGCTTCCCGTGGAGGAGATGGCCATGGTGCAGAAGCGGTTGATCCGTGCCTGTAACCGCCTCGGCAAACCCGTGATTACGGCAACCCAGATGCTCGACTCCATGATCCGCAACCCGCGTCCCACCCGCGCTGAAGTCACCGACATCGCCAACGCCATCCTCGATGGCACCGATGCACTCATGCTCTCGGGTGAGACCGCCGTGGGGGCCCATCCCATTCAGGCCGTGGAGACCATGGCACGAATCGCGCGCCGTACCGAAGAGCAGCTAGACTACGACCAGCTCTTGCGGGATAAAACGGCAATTTTTGGCCGCGAGAGTGTCACCGATGCGGTTGCAGAGGCAGCCGTCACCATTGCCCATGACCTTCAGGCGGCAGTGATTCTCTGCGCCACCGAGTCTGGGGGAACGGCACGCTCCGTTGCGAAATTTCGCCCCAAGACGCAAGTGGTTGCCGTCACTCCCTCCCCGGAGACCTGCCGGCGGCTGGCTCTCTTCTGGGGTGTCCAGTCTCTCCTCATGCCCGTTCCAACCAATGTCGAAGGTCTCCTGAGCGAGAGTGCGGCAGCGGCGGCAGCGGCAGGGTATTTAAAGATAGGAAGTCTCTTCGTGCTCACCTCCGGCACTCCGTTAGGAAAACCAGGAAGCACAAATCTTATTAAGGTGCACTCTTTTGGCGAACCACTCTAAATCTCGTCCCCAGCACCAGCGTCGTCAGTCCAATATTTTCTGGCGCACTCTGGGTGGTG
>NZ_JANNYP010000543.1:0-4151 GCF_031410135.1 Armatimonas sp.
CACTGATCAACACGACACCCTACGAAGATGGCTGGATGCTTAAAATCCGAATCTCCGATCCCGATGCCTTGGCCGAACTACTGGACGCCGAGGGTTACAAGAGCGAGATCGGGGAGTAAAAACACACCCCATCCCGCGTTCAAGCGGGAGTTAGGGGGTAGGAACCAATTATGTCCTATATTCCCAATACCGATGCGGATCGTGCCAAGATGCTGGCGGCGGTCGGGGCAAGCTCGATTAGTGCGCTCTTTGACCACCTGCCACAGCAAGTACGTGATGCCGCCGATTTTTCTGCGCTTCCCGATGCCCTCGATGACATTAGCCTGCGACGGCGGCTCTTAGAGCTTTCGGGCAAGTCTGTGACGATGGACTCACACGCCTGTTTCTTAGGCGCGGGTATCTACGACCATTTCATTCCCCCGACAGTCGGTTTTGTGACGGGCCGGACGGAGTTCTACACTGCCTACACACCCTACCAGCCCGAGGTCTCACAAGGGGTACTCCAGAGTATCTATGAGTTCCAGAGCCTGATCTGTCAGCTCACCGGGATGGATGTCTGCAACGCGTCTATGTATGATGGTGCCACCGCGCTCGCCGAGGCTGTCATCATGGCGGCGGATCTCACCAAGCGCAAAAAAGTGCTCCTGCCTAGCTCGCTCCACCCGGCACTGCGCCAAGTGATTGAGACCTACTTAGACCCGCTCGGTATCGTGATTGCCACACTGGACTGTGACCCCGTAACGGGCCAGCTTCCCGTGATGGCAGACGCCGAGGCCGCGTGTGTGGTCGTGCAGTCGCCGAACTTCTATGGCGTGATCGAAGACCTCAAGGCCCACGCCAATGCCGCGCATGCCAATGGAGCGCTTCTTGTCGCATCCGTAGACCCCATCTCTCTGGGACTCCTGGAGGCACCCGGCGATTGTGACGTGGACATTCTGGTTGCAGAGGGCCAAGGGCTGGGTGTCTTCCCGGCGTTTGGCGGCCCACTTCTAGGTATCTTCTGCTGCAAAAAAGAGTTCATTCGGCGCATTCCGGGCCGCATTGTCGGGGTAACTAAGGATAGTGAGGGCACCAAGGGCTATGTGATGACGCTCCGTACCCGTGAACAAGACATCCGCCGCGATACCGCCACGAGCAATATCTGCACCAACCAGGCGCTCTTTGCTCTCGCAGCCACGGTCTATCTGGCAAGCTTCGGCAAGACGGGTATGATCGAAGTGGCGACTCTCTGCCTCCAGAAAGCCCACTACGCTGCCGAGCAGCTCGCGAGCCTGCCGGGCTTTTCGCTGGTGTATAGTGGCCCGTTCTTCAAGGAGTTTCTGATTCAGTGTCCGAGCGACCCCGTCGCGCTCAATAAAACATTCCTCGCCGCTGGGATTCTGGGAGGACTACCACTTCCTGGAAATCAGATGCTGGTCTGTGTCACCGAGCAGCGCACCAAGGCCGAGATAGACCAGCTCGTCGCATGCCTTCGCTAAAGCTGGAAAATCATGTGTTTCGTCTGCTGGAAAACGAGCAGACAGCACTGACATTTCTGAACCGCACCGCACACTCGTGGGTGTGGGAGCTTGACTTGCCCGGAGGAGAGATTCTCTTCCGGGAGCCGGGTACGGGGCGTATCTTATTCTCGTCGCCCATAAAGCTAATCGGTACCTACGACCAGCAGTCCGGCAAGTTCCAGTTTGGCTGGTTCGATCCTACAGTTCCAGAAGATTGGAAATGTGTCACGGGTTTAGCAAAGATGAGAGTCGTGGCGCGGGGCGCAGGCTTGGAGATTTTTGACTCGCCTGAGCCCATCACGCTGAGCACTCCCACTCAGGCACAGGCCTGGGCAATCGCAAGCGCGGGGTACCTTAAGGCATTCTCCATCTTTGAGGCACGCCAGGCTGGCAAGACACAGTATGTCGTTGTGGAGTCCTTCCCCGACTCAGGGCTGACACAGCGCGATATTCACACTGCCCAGAACATTATTGAGGAAGGTATGCTACAGTTCTCCCTAAACCATCGTCAAGCCGTCGAAGCCTACCTCGGCCCTCCCTCCGCTGCAGGCGGATCGAACCTAGCGGATGAGACCCTCTACTGGCGCTTTGGCGACAGCCGGCTGCGGATTCAGTTCGCCCATCACGGACAGATTATCAGTATGAACACAGAGATCCCTCAACCTACTGCGGAGCTTGTCGAACCAGTTCAAGAAGCAGAGAGCAAGCCCGGGCTTTTAGGCCGCCTTTTTGGAAAGCGCAACCGATAAACAGAATCAATACTATGGAAAAAACAATTTTCGAACTCTCTCGACCGGGCCGTGTGGGCGTGCGAATGCCTGTCTGCGATGTGCCCGTGAAGCCTCTGGGTGACTTACTGCCTGGCGTTGCACTACGAACGGAGCTTCCGCTTCCCGAGCTCTCAGAACCAGAAGTCGTGCGACACTTTGTGCGTATCTCAAACATGAACTACTGCGTGGACAAGGGCTTTTACCCGCTAGGCTCCTGCACCATGAAGTACAACCCCAAGATCAACGATGTTGCCGTGAACATGCCTGGCTTCGCACGCGTGCATCCGTACCAACCCGAAGAGACAGCGCAGGGAGTCATCGAGGTTCTCTATGAGATGCAAGAGATGCTCTCGACCATTCTGGGGATGGATGCGGTCAGTCTCCAACCGGCAGCAGGTGCTCACGGCGAGCTTCTCGGGCTGATGCTGATTCGTGCATATCACGTGCATCGTGGCGATGGGGAGATCCGCAAGATGGTGCTGGTTCCGACTGCAGCCCACGGCACCAACCCGGCATCGGCAGCGCGCTGTGGCTACAAGGTAGTGGATGTAAAAACTAATGAAATAGGTCTGACGGACATTGACCATCTTAAAGAGCAGCTTGCCAAGAACGAAGGGCATATCGCAGGCTTCATGCTCACCAACCCCAATACGGTTGGGCTGTTCGAGGAAGAGATTTTAGAGATCTCCCGACTGGTGCATGAAGCGGGTGGCCTGATGTACTGCGATGGGGCGAACATGAACGCTCTGGTCGGCACGGTGCGTCCGGGTGATATGGGTTTTGACGTGATGCACGTGAACCTTCATAAAACCTTCTCCGTTCCCCACGGGGGTGGAGGCCCTGGCTCTGGCCCCGTCGGTGTAAAGGCGATCCTGGAGCCGTTTTTGCCCGTCCCGATGGCCGTCAAGCACGCCGATGGCACGTTCGGGCTGGACTCGGATCGTCCCCTCTCGATCGGAAAAGTAGGTCCCTATGCGGGAGCCTATCTCGCTGTGGTTCGTGGCTACGCCTACCTGATGCACTACGGGCGTGAGAAGCTACCACAGATCAGCGAGAACAGCGTGCTCAATGCGAGCTACTTAAAGGCCAAGCTCAGCAAGACCTTCGCTGTCGCCTACGACCGCCCCTGCATGCACGAGGCGGTTTTCTCGTTAGAGCGCCTCAAGAAAGACTACAACGTCAAAGCGCTGGATGTCTGCAAGCGGATCATTGACTACGGCTACCACCCTCCGACGATGTACTTCCCGCTGATCGTCCCTGAGTGCCTCATGATCGAGCCCACCGAGACCGAGAGCCTGGAGACACTGGATGCCTTTGTGGAGGTGATGGAGAAGATCGCCCAAGAGGCTGCGGACGACCCCGCCCTGGTGCAAGGCGCTCCCTACAACGCCCCCACCAAGCGCCTCGATGAGGCCTACGCCGCACGCAACCTGGATGTTGCCTGGAAGTAGTGACGCGTTTCAGGCCGCCTTTTTCTACACAATAAAAGGGCGGCCCTTGCCTCGGTGCAGAACGAACACTTAAAAACAAAAATAACCGCATTTCTGCGGTTATTCTCACGGGAGTTGAAGGACTCGAACCCTCGGCCTTCCACTTTGGAGGCGGACGCTCTAACCAACTGAGCTAAACTCCCTTATTTTGTCTTATTTCGAGACAAAACACAATTTTATTGTGCCTGATTCGCAAAGACTCACTGAGTTTACCATGTCCGGCTCTGGTTTGCCAGAGCCGGACAGAGTTTCTCACTAGGCTATGATTTTCGAGACGACGCCAGCGCCTACGGTTCGGCCACCCTCACGGATCGCAAACCGAAGACCCTCTTCCATCGCGATAGGAGCGATCAGCTCGCCCTTAATCGTGACGTTATCACCCGGCATCACCA
>NZ_JANNYP010000544.1:0-13418 GCF_031410135.1 Armatimonas sp.
GGCAGCGACCTCGGTGAGAAGCGCGACGGCTTTCTCATCATAAAACACAGGGGCCACCGCAATCAGAGCGGGGGCTACGAAAAAGGGAATGGGCACGGTTTGTTTCTCCTGAGAAATATTCTACAGCCAATGCCCTCTACCTGCCGAAAATACAGATGCCTGGTATGGTTACTAGGAATGCTCACGATGAAAGCCATGATTCTTGCCGCGGGGGAAGGCACACGCCTGCGCCCCCTGACTCTCACTCTGCCTAAGCCCATGGTGCCAGTTGCCCACACCCCGCTCCTAGTGCGCACCGTGGCGCTACTCCAGACACAAGGTATCTCTCAGATCGCGGTAAATCTCTACCACAAGCCCGAGGCGATCCGGGCTCACTTCGGCGACTCTCTGGTCTACTCAAACGAGACGCAGCTCTTGGGCACCGCAGGCGGTGTAAAGCGTCTGGCGGGCTTTCTGGACACGACCTTTATCGTGCTCTACGGCGACAATCTCTACGACTTTGAGATCGCACCGCTACTGGCTGCGCATAGAGCGAAAAACGCCTTGGCGACTATCGCGACCTTTGAGACCCCCAACCCGACTGCCTGCGGCCTGGTCGTGACGGACTCCGAGGGATGCGTCACGCGCTTTCAGGAGAAGCCAAATGCAAGCGAGGTCTTTACCAACACAGCCAATGCGGGCGTCTATATCCTGGAGCCAGAGGTACTGGAGCACATCCCCGAAGGGGTTGCCTGTGACTTTGGCAACGATATCTTTCCTAAGTTGCTGGAGCAGATGCCAGGCCGCATCATTGCCTTGCCTCTGGGGGGCTATCTCCGCGACACAGGCACGCCAGCGAACTACCGACAGGCCAACTGGGATTTGTTAGAGCGCGGTGAGCCTAGTGTTCATGCCCAAGCACACGTTTCCCCCGAGGCGACTCTCCTAGGGCGCAATGTTGTGGGGGAAGGCTGCCAGATTGCCGAGAAGGCTCAGTTATCGGAGAGCATTTTGTGGGAAGGTTGTCAGATCGGCACGGGGGCACAAGTGCAGGGGGCTATTCTGGGGCGCGGCGTGATCGTCGGGCCGGGAGTGGTGGTGCCGGTGGGAGCCGTTATCGGTGAAGGAGAAAGATTGCGATGATTATTGTACAAACCCCCCTGCGTATCTCGTTTGCCGGTGGCGGGACAGACTTTCCCGACTACTACGAGCGTGATGGCGGCTGCGTCGTCTCCACGGCGATTGATAAGTACATCTATGTCATTATCAAAGACCGCTTTGATAAGAGTATTCGAATCGGCTACTCCCGCACGGAGCTCGTCGAGAGTGTAGAGGATATCGAGCACGAGCTGGTTCGTGAGGCGATGAAAAAAGTTGGGGTGCACTACGGGATCGAGATTGCCACCATGGCGGACATTCCCTCGGAAGGCTCTGGCCTCGGGTCGTCGTCTTCCGTGACTGTGGCACTGCTCCATGCTCTCTACACGTTTAAGGGGATGCTGGTGACGCCGGGGCAGCTCGCACGCGAAGCCTGTGAGATCGAGATTGATATCCTGGGCAAGCCCATCGGCAAGCAGGATCAGTACATTGCGGCCTACGGCGGTCTGCGCCGGATTGACTTTCAGGCCGATGGGACTGTCAAGGTGAGCTGGATCGCCATGCCTGAGGAGCAGAAACGCCGCTTTAGTGAGGGGCTGATGCTCTTCTACACGGGGATCACTCGGAAAGCCGATAAGATCCTTTCCGAGCAAAGAGACAATATCGAAGACAAACGCGCCACTCTGGATAAGATGAAGGCACAGGCCGACGAAGTCCACAATGCGCTGATAGATGGCAACCTCAACCGAATTGGCCGAGTGATGGATGCGGGGTGGCGGCATAAGAAACAGCTTGCCACCGCGATCTCCAACACGAGTATCAATGCCTACTACGAGGCCGCGCTGGACGCAGGCGCTATTGGGGGAAAAGTGGCAGGTGCTGGTGGGGGAGGCTTTCTGCTTCTCTTCTGCCCCCCCGACCGTCAGGCCTCTGTGCGCCACGCGCTCTCTAGCATGCAGGAGCTTCCCCTTCAGCTAGAGCGCGATGGCACCAAAGTGATCTTGAACGCCCGCCGCTAGTTGAGTGAGCTAACGGCACGCTGGTACGAAACGATCATGTAGCTACGCTCCGTGGCAAGAAAGAAGGGCGGAGGGCTCTCTGCCAGGCGCTGATCAAAGTTACGGTTGATCACAAAGCCATTTTCTTGTGTGCCATTGGGAAGCGATGTTCCGAAAGTGCCATTCACCTTGACAATATAGCCACCAATTAAGTTGAAGACTCCAATCGTACGTGTTGTTGCATTGGTTGCATTAAAAGTATTGTAGGCCATACAGGCTCCATGAACGGAGACATTGGTAAGGGCATTACCATTATCATCCTTGTCCACGATCTGCATACTGCCCGCAATAATTCCGAGTGTTCCACTGGTTACTGCATCTGCGGCTGCGGCTGTTGAGAGATAGTTGGCGGTATTGGAGCTATTGCTTATCAGGTTCTGGTAAATAATTCCCCCGTTGATATTGATAGACTTGGTTTGCTCTGTGACGATATTCATGGCCCAGGATCTAGTGAGAGTCCCTGATGTGACAACGTTATTGGCCATAATTCCCGCCAGCCCACCACGTCGCAGCCCCGTCTGCTCTCCGATATTTCCATCTACATAGACGACTCCATTCGGAATGCCAGTGTAGTTCGTATTGGTAGTGGTAGACCAGGTGCCCGTTGCCGTGCTAATGTCCCAGGTATTGGTGGTGTTTGAGCGTTCTTTAACAAGCAGAACCGTGGTGTTAGCGACGGGATCCATCGTGACTGTAGTCCAGATATCATTCTGGCTGGTAGCATTGTACTGCATCAGCTCTAGCACTTGGGTGGTGTTGGCCGACCCTACCTTGAGATTGAAGTCGCGAACATCGCCTTTAACGTAGATTCCCGCACTCGGTACTCCCACACCCGGGATCGCAACACCCACAGGAGCCGTTGGAACCGTCCCCGAGCCAAGCGCGGCATTGCGCTGATCGGTGGTGGCGGTAGGGGGCTTGATAATGGGCTGATTTCCCAGTGGTGGACGGTTCGCAGCGGTGATCCAGTCCCAGTTACTACTCGTCGTGCTTGGGGTTTCTGACCAAGTGGTGTTGCCATCGGTGCGATAGAACAAGAGCTGGCTGGCTGGCATTGCCGTGGTGAAGTAGTCCGTATCTGTGTAGGTAAAGAGACGACGTTGCGACTTGGTACCTCCATTGCGCCAGATGATATTCATGCGTGCTGCGCTATCAATGGCAAGTCCCGTGCTGTCAACACCGTTGATGTGTACCGGCCCCTGAAAGCGTGCTAGACCCGTCACCCACCACGATGTCGGGCAGACATCGCTGAAGTAGGCGAACTTCGCAAAGGTATTCTGGCGCACAAAGACACGGCTCAGGTAGGTTCTTCCACCGACGCGCCCCTCGCTCTCGATGGCGAACATCTTTCGTCCACTGGTCGCATTCGACGTATAGGGGTAGAACTTAACCCAAATTTGTCCCTCAACCTGACCAGCCCCACTGAGCTGATTTCCATCAGGGCCAAGGTTAAAGCTGAGCATGCTCCAGTTATTTGTCTGGGTGGCTGCTCCATAAAAAGCCGCGCTACTGGACGGGGCAAAGGCTGTGGTGTTGTTCGGTGTCGTGGACTGGTCTACCAGCCACTGAATTGCCATACGGATACCGCTCTCTGAGAGTGACTGTGCCTGGTAGTAGTTCCCACGGCGCATCACCTGGGCCATCTCGTTGCCCGACTCTTCGCTGACACTACCGCTACCACTGCGCTCGGTCGTGTCGCTATTGCGAAGTGTTCCTACGACAATCAGCGCAGTGACTCCTAAGAGCACGAGGAGTGTGCCAACCATGGCGATCCCGGACTCTGGAGGTGTATTTTTGATTCGTCTTTTCTTCATGATCATAGCTCCTTAGAAACTAACCAATGGGGATCGGGGTTGGTCGTGGTGTTGGCGTTGGTGAGGGCGTCGGTACCGGAGTAGCTGTTGGAACTGCTGTCGGTCTGGGGGTTGCTGTGGGCACAGGCGTTGCCGTGGGCACGGGTGTTGCCGTTGGCCTTGGTGTTGCTGTGGGCACAGGCGAGGCTGTCGGGACGGGCGTTGATGTCGGCACCGGAGTGGGTACCGGAGTCGCGGTGGGGACTGCTGTCGGAGTAGGGACAGGTGTTGCCGTTGGCAAAGCCGTGGGAACGGGCGTCGGGATCGGGGTGGCATTATTGGGCTGTGGTATCAACAACGTACTCGTTGGGTAGGTAATGGTCACCGAGCTTGCCAGCGACGAGTTCGCCATGTAGACCGCTCGTCCTGAGATGCGGTTGACCTTGGTGGTGCCATCCGTGCTATCACTAGTCTGCTCCCCATGGGGATAGTTGGTCTGACCGCAGACAATCTTGATGACAATACTTCGGCGGGAGCCTGGGGTACGCACAAAAGACACCGCGTTCCAAGCTGTCGAGATCTGATCTGTGATCATGCGCTGCTCACCCTGAGCACCGTTGTTGTAGCGCCAGAGCCAGAGGCACGTCCCTTCCGCCGGGTTTGTCGTCCCATTGCGGTTACCACGGTAGATCAGAGTCGTATTGGTAATACTCGTCGCACTTCGATCCATCGGGATACTGGAGCCCGAAAGCGCAAGTGTGGCGGAGTTGCCCTGGATGCTGGCACTGCCAGCCGCAGGCACTTCAATATAGACACCTGTATCCAGTGTGCTCGCCCAGCCAGCCTCTCCGGGGTTGGAGACGCGGTAGTTGGCAACAGCCCCTAGCTTGCTGGTGTTCCAGGTGAGGTTGTTGGTGGTGGTGGTGTCTGAGGGAAGGACAACCCCATACGCTTCCGTGAGCTCCAAGGCGATAAACTGCTGAGCACGGCTCGCCTCGCGGTTTGCTGAAAGAGTGTCACGCATTTTTAAGACACCACGGTTTGCGGCTAAAAAGAGCTGAAAGGCAGCCGTAAAGATCAGTGCCATGAGGGCTGAGGCAATTCCGACTTCGGTTAAGGTGAAGCCAGACTTCTTGCCAAAGAGCCTTTTTTGACGGTTTATGTTTTGAAAAAAGTACTTGTTCATGGTTATTCAACCGGTGTCCGAGAAAGTAGTGCTGTCGTTGAGTAGTTATGCATTTGGTTGCGCGATCCCCAGCCCCACCACTGAACGACCACGGTGGCTTGGATCAGGTTGTAGCGTGTCACACCGCCGCTAGTGAGGGCACTGGGTGTGTAGGGGGAGATGAAGATGTAGCCACGCGGGCGGGTGGGGTTGCCCGTATCCTGAGCACCCGAGGATGTCGTTCCACCCGGGAAGTAGCGCCAGACATTGTCGGTGACAGTAAACTCCAGAGTGGCACTTTTATCCCCGTTAACATTGTCTTGAGGCGCATTGTTTGTACCGTCAATAATATCCAGTGCGTTTTGGTTCAGCCGAATGCCCTCGATATTTTCGTAGCCTGCTTCTTGGAGCTGGGCAACTTTGTGCATGGCGAGGGACTGGGCTTGATTGAAGTCACTGGCATAGCGCACGGAGCGAACCATGAGGGGAACCATCGCGCCAACAAGCATCAGCATGGCGGTCAGCACCACCATGGAGAGGAAGACCTCCGGAAAAGTGAAGCCCGCCTGCCGACGTCTAGGATGCGTATATTGTTGTTTCAAATTCTTAAAATTCATCAGTTCTGAGATCCCCGTGTTTATTCTCGGTATTCCTTCCAAATTACCCTCAGGTGCCTAACCTTGGATAAATACTGGTTTTTGACGCGGTATCATAAAATAATGAGTGATATTCTTCCCGACACGGGCCACGGCACACCGGCGTATGTGGCTGACTATATAAGTAAGCTGACGATGCTTCTGACACAGATTAGCACCGAGCAAGTGAGCCTTGTTGCCGATTTGCTCTTTGACTGCTGGCAGAACAACCGTCGCTTGGTTTTCTGCGGCAACGGCGGCTCAGGAGCCACCAGTACCCACATGGTCTGTGACTTTCAGAAAAATATCTGGCTGGACGGTGGCAAGCCCTTTGAGGTCGTCTCCCTCACCGACTCCCCGGCGCTCCTGCTGGCCTGGGCCAACGACACGGACTTTTCCAATGTCTTTGCGGGACAGGCACGTACCTGGCTGCGTAAAGACGATATCCTGATCGCAATCTCCGGCTCGGGCAACTCCCCCAATGTCTTAGAGGCGGTGAAAGTGGCTCAGGAAGTGGGGGCAATCAGTATCGGGCTCTGTGGCTACGGTGGCGGAAAGCTCGCGGAGCTTGCCGATCATGCGCTGGTAGCGGATCTGCGAAACATGCAGCTTGTGGAAGATATCCACATGATCCTCTGCCATATTTTGTTTTCCGTGCTTCGGGATCGCATCAAAGGGATCTTAAGCGCGTGAGGCGAGCCGTCTTTCTGGATCGCGATGGCGTACTCAATGCCTACCTGCCCAATGACTACGCCAAGACCCCCGACGAATTGGTGCTACTTCCTGGCGTCGGGGCGAGTGTCCAGAAGCTACGGGACGCGGGCTTTCTGACGGTTCTGATCTCCAATCAGCAAGGAGTTGCTAAGGGCCTGATGACGCAGGCGGACTTAGACGCGGTCACCGCAAAGCTCCGTGCTGAAGTCGCTCTGGACGCGGTCTACTACTGCCCACACCTGAAGTCCGAAGACTGCGCCTGTCGCAAGCCCAAGCCGGGAATGCTGCTCCAGGCGGCACAGGAACATGGAATTGATCTCACCCAGTCGGTCTTTATCGGCGACACCCCCACCGATGCCCAAGCCGCCCACGCCGCTGGAGTTGCCTTTGTGCTCGTCCTCAGTGGCCAGACCAAGACTGCTGAGGGCTTTTACCCCATACCTACTGTGGCGGTAGAAAATTTAGACGCCGCCGTGGAGTGGGTGCTTGCTTGATCGCCCCGGTTAGAGCGGGGCGTCAACGAGCGTCGCAGGCTCCGCTGGGAAGTCCCTTCGGGCCATGAGGCTTTACGCTAACGGGTGGTGGTGTCCATTTCCAGTGCTCCCAAAGATTCTGGTTGGCATGGTGCTCTTTCTGACGTAGCACGTAGGCAATAGCTTCTTTGCAGTGTGGCCGACTGAGGGAAAAAACCGCATAGCCATTGGTTCAACCAAAAAATGAATCTGTCCCGAGGTGCTCACGTGCCACGGAAGATGAAACTCCCTTGAGCTGGTTGAGCAACTTAGCAACGGTAATGGTGGGAGATAGAATGAGAACCACATGAACATGATCCGGCATTCCCCCGATGGCAAGAACCGTACAGTGGTATTTCTCAGCCTCAGCCTGAATCGTACGCCAGACACAACGCTCCAGTGTCTCATCTGCCAATAAAGGCATACGCTTCCAGGTTGTCCAGATTATATGGAGAGCAATTTCGCTACGATTACGACGAGTAGATTTCACACCTATAGAACGGTTGACTCCCCCGAAATCTGATAAATACAACCAGAAATATTTTATGGCCCGAAGGGACTTCCCAGCGGAGCCTGCGACGCTCGTTGACGCCCCGCTCTAACCGGGGCGGTACAATAGTGCATGTCTGCGCCGATTCGTTTTTGGGGAAGGGTGATCTCGTTGCGCCCTCGGCTCGTCCTGACCAAGTTCGAGGAGACCACCGAGGCGAGCTGTCCGGGGTATATCCTCACGCTGGAGGGGACAACAACCGAAGGGGCAGAGCCGCCCGTTGGCAAAACCTTCACGGTGGCGATTGGCCCGGCGACCATGCAGAACCGCGAGATTGCGCTGGGGGACTTGCTGCGCGGCGATGCGCACTACGTTCCTGAGGGCCTGCCGGACACGCCTGCAGAGCTCTATAAAGTGGGGGTGCTACGGCTTATTGCACGTACAGAGACTCCCATCACCCCCGACCCGCCACGCACCGATCCGCCACTCAGCCCCGATGCCGTCGAGAAGGCTCCCCGACGGGCACTGGCGATCAAGTGCCTGCTCTCTGAAAAGGGAAGCTGTAGAGACTGCTCGCATGCTGTGCTCGCCTGTGTCGTGCGCCTCACCGACCCACGCAACTACCGCACCGGGCGCTGGACACAAGTCCCCGCTTGTTTAGGCCCCGAGGACTGCCGCTACTTTATTCCGCGTGAGGATTAAACCTCTCCCCACTCGCACTGCTCGTGACCCTCTCCGGCTGATCGCTCATTCTTCACTGCGAAGAGGGATTTATGGTAATGCAAGGCAAGCATAACTCTGCACCTTCTTCGCGAAGCCGCACCCAGAGGGTACCCGGGTCGTGCGCTGAAGCGCGGGGAGAGGCAAAAGTGCCGCTACTTTATTCCGCGTGAGGATTAGGGTACAATAGTCCGATATGACAGGCAGTGCCGTTTACAACCTAACATTTAACCGCGAGATGATGGACACCCCGATCCTAGGGACAATCGCGCGACGATTTCGCATCTCGCTGACCATCCGGCGGGCGATTCTCTCAGAAGAAGGTGGAGTCGCCGAGGTCTTGCTCTCGGGAACACCGGAAGAGATCGAGCGAGCCATTGCAGACTTACAGACCTTTGGAGTGACGACGCAGGGGCCACTAGAGACTCTGGTGGGGGCCGCCACGGGAGCGATCCAGAACCCAGGTCGGGGAACCTAGTACGACGGAGAAACATTCAGAAAGCCGGGAGTGTCTCTCCCGGCTTTTTCTTTTTATAAAAATATTTCATGATATTATATGAGTCTGGAACGCTCAAGTAAATTAGGATGTATAAAGAACTGAAGCCATGACAAGATTTACAGAAGAAGCACTACGGGCCTTTCTCGACAACCAGGGAGGAATCTCCCGGTTCTGGCAACCCGCTGCCGATATTCACGAAACCGGCGACTCTCTCGTTATTAAACTAGAGGTCGCAGGAGCCACCACCGAGACTCTCTCCGTGATGCTCTCTGGCGATGGGCGGCACCTGACCGTCTCCGGCTCACGCGGGGAGGGGAGCAGTGAAGAGAAGATTCTCTGTCACCAGCTAGAGATCTACTTTGGCCCCTTTGAGCGCACGTTCGAGGTGCCCGAGGACTTTATTGCGGATCGAGATGGGATCACGGCGACACTGAAAAATGGCTTTCTGACAATCCGACTGCCCGAGCGAAAATCTGCACCCTTGCCGACTCGGACGATTCCGATTGAGATGGAGTAGTAAGGAGTAACAAAGAAAATGGAAGAGAACACCGAAAACCTGGCCGATGAGCTGGAAAATGTCTTTGACCAGCTCAATACCGAGACACAAGAGACCCCGCCAATCCCCGAGGAGCTAAACCTGCTCCCGCTGCGTGATGCCGTGATCTTTCCGGTTCTCGTGGCCCCGATTGTGGTCGGGCGTGATCCCTACATCCGCCTGATCTCCGACTCCGTGCGCGATGGCAACCGCATGATTGGCATTGTTACCCAGCGCGAGCCGACCACGGAGCTACCAGGCGCAAAGGATGTCTATCCCACGGGGGTCGTCGTCACCATTCGGATGATGAACCGCAACCGTGACAATACCCAGCTTCTGGTACAGGGAATCCAGCGCTTCCAGATCCAGCAGGTTGTTCAGGAAGAGCCGTATCTGCGAGCTAAGATCACGCTCATTGACGATGCCGTGGTGTTAGATGACGAAGAAAAAGTACAAGTGGAGGCCCTCCGGCGTGAGCTGGCCGCCACGTTTGGGAAGATCGTCGAGCTCAGCAATGACATGCCCGATCACTTCAAGGAGATCGAGCAAGTAACACCGGTCTGGACCATGACCGATATGATCGCCGCCCATGCCCATCTCTCCACGACAGAGAAGATGCAGATTCTGGAGACGCTCCCGCTGATCGAGCGCATGCAGACCCTGCACTCCTATCTGGTACGTGAGTCGCAGATCATGGAGCTGGGGGCCAATATTCATAGCCAAGCCGCCAGTGAGATGGGTAAGGCCCAGCGCGACTACTACCTGCGTGAGCAGCTCAAGGCAATCCACAAAGAGCTAGGCGAGGGGGACGAGCGCGGTCGCGATGTCGACGAGCTCCGTGAGCGCCTCGATGCGGCACAAATTCCCATCGAGGCCCGAAAAGAGGCCGACCGGGAGCTGGAGCGCATGAGCCGCATGGCCTTTGGTGCCCCCGAGTACACGGTCGCCCGAACGTATCTGGACCTGATGGCGAGCCTCCCGTGGGCAAAGTCTACCGAAGACAACCTCGATATCTCGCACGTAAAAGAGGTTCTGGATGCCGACCACTACGGCCTCGACAAGATCAAAGACCGCCTGCTGGAGTTTTTGGCGGTGCGTAAGATCAAGCTGGAGCGTGGCGAGCCCGTACGCCAGCCGATTCTCTGTTTTGTCGGGCCTCCCGGTGTGGGCAAGACGAGCCTTGGCCGTAGCATTGCCCGAGCCATGGGCCGCGAGTTCTACCGTCTCTCGCTAGGCGGTGTCCGTGATGAGGCCGAGATTCGGGGCCACCGGCGCACCTATATCGGGGCAATGGCAGGGCAGATTGTCACGGGGCTGAAGCGGGCTGGCACCAACAACCCGGTCTTTCTGCTCGATGAGATTGATAAGCTGGCCCACGACCATCGGGGCGATCCGAGCTCGGCGCTTTTGGAGGCGCTAGATCCAGAGCAAAACGTCACGTTTCGGGATAACTACCTCGACACGCCCTTTGATCTCTCCAATGTGCTCTTCTTGACCACGGCAAATAGCCTGGACACTATCCAGGGGCCACTCCGGGATCGCATGGAGATTATCGAGCTGACGGGCTACACGGAGCAGGAGAAAGTGGCGATTGCTCGCCAGCATCTGGTGCCCAAACAGCTCGGGGAGCACGGTCTCACGGCGGAGCAGGTGACGATCACCGACGATGCTCTGACGGCTCTGGTGCAGGGACATACCCGTGAGGCGGGAGTGCGGAGCATGGAGCGCCAGGTCGCGGCGATCTGCCGTAAGGTCACGCGTCTCTTTGCCGAAGGCCGTACTGAGCCGCTAGTCGTAGATCGAGGTAAGGTCGCGGAGTTTCTCGGGGCACCCCGCTACGAGTTTGAGGAGCTTGACGATCGCACCAGTGTCCCCGGCGTCGCTGTTGGCCTCGTATGGACTCCTGTAGGCGGCGATGTGATCTACATAGAGGCCCAGAAGATGGAGGGAGCCAAAACTCTCCAGCTTACCGGGCAGCTTGGCGATGTGATGCAGGAGTCTGCAAAAGCGGCGCTGAGCTACATCCGTGCCCATGCCAACGAGCTGGGGATTGCCGCAAATTTCTGGAGTGAGACGGAGATCCACATCCATGTCCCGGCAGGCGCTACCCCAAAAGATGGGCCGTCGGCGGGGGTTACCATGACCACCGTGATTGCAAGCCTGCTGACGGGGCGACGGGTAAAGCCGCGCTTGGCGATGACGGGTGAAGTGACTCTCACCGGGCGTGTCTTGCCAGTCGGGGGAGTGAAAGAGAAAGTCCTAGCGGCCAAGCGCTCGGGGGTCACCACCGTGATCTTGCCTGCCCGCAACCGCAAGGATCTGGAGGAAGACATTCCTGCTGAGCTGCGCAAGGGCATGGCCTTCCACTTTGTGGACTCGGTGCGTGATGTGCTAGATCTTGCGCTGGAGCCCCTTGGCAAGCCGCGCCGGATTCGGGTGAAGACCGGTACGGAGACGCAGCCTACCGTAATGACACCACCTCAGCTCCCGGAGCCGCTACAACAGCCCAATGTCCCGCCTGCAAGGGCATAGAACATAGCCCCATTCTTACCAATCGTGAGAACGGGGCTATTTTTTGCAGAAAATCTAGGGATCTTCTCTGACTTTACCGAAAACAATACAAGAGCGGTTGCCCCCAATAAAATACGTGATATACTGTTCTTGGAGTAACCTCAAAGTTTGTGGTTTACTTCCGATTTCAACTCTCCCCGGCGAGCCCTTCTTCACGCATTCAGCGCGTTTCGTCGTTTCTCTCGCCGATTACTTCGCCCTCCCGGAAAGTCCGCATGCCCAGACGCCGTTTGACCACGCCCGCTGACACTGATAGTACCGAGCCTGTGACCAGCTCCGCTGATGTAACTAGCTCCACTGAAAGCACACCTGTAGCATCCGCTACGGAGGCTCCTGTCTCTGTCCCTTCTCCCCCCCCCACTCTCCCCCTTACTCCCGCTCCCGAGCTTGTCGCGGCTGCGGAAGCCCTCTTAGGCTCCTCGGCACTCCCTCCTCCTGCACCCCCCTCGCGTCGCCGACGCTTGCTTCAGAGCAGTGCACCGCCACCTCTTACTCAGCAAGAGGCGCTAGAGCTTGTCGCCGATCTCCCTGAGCGCGTTGCAGAGCCTCTGCCCCCGCCTCGCTCGGAGCGCCCAGATCGTCCCGAGCGCTCGGAGCGTCCCGAGCGCCGTGATCGTCCGGGCCATAGCATGCGCCCCGCCCGTGGCAGTGGCAATAGCGGCGGCAATAACAACTACAGCGCCCCTCCGCCTCGGCGCAGTAGTGGAGCTAGCCTAGGGCCAGGGAGCGACCTGCGCGATCTTGATGAGGCAACCCTCAATGGTGAAGAACCGCTGACGGGTGAGGGGATTCTGGAGCTCCACAGCGAGGGTTACGGCTTCCTTCGGCGGCACAATCTGGTCGCTAGCAACGATGATATCTATGTTGCCCAGGCACAGATCAAGCGCTTCGCCCTCAAAACGGGCGATCAGGTGCTTGGTTTCGTACGTCCTCCCAAAGACACCGAAAAGTTCTTTGGGCTCCTGCGGGTGGAGAAGATCAACGGCTTTGACCCCGATGTCGCACGTATGCGGCCTAACTTCGATGAGCTCACCCCCATCTTCCCCGACTCAAGAATTACGCTGGAGCTAGATCCGAAGAGCATCTCCATGCGCTTCATGGACTTAGTCTCGCCCATTGGTAAAGGCCAGCGCGGTCTGATTGTCGCGCCTCCCAAAGCGGGTAAGACGATTCTCCTCAAGCAGATCGCCAACTCGGTGGCCATTAATCACCCGGACATTCATCTGATGGTGCTGCTGGTTGATGAGCGCCCGGAGGAAGTGACCGACATGCGGCGCTCCGTCCGTGGTGAAGTGATTGCCTCACCCTTCGATGAGCTGCCCGACAACCACATGCGGGTGGCGGATCTCACTCTGGAGCGTGCCAAGCGCTTGGTTGAGATGGGCCGTGATGTGGTGATCTTGCTCGACTCGCTCACTCGATTTGCACGCGCCTCAAACTTGACCGTGAACCCCTCAGGCCGTACCCTCCAAGGTGGTCTTGACCCCGCCGCGATCTACCGTCCGAAGCGCTTCTTTGGCGCTGCTCGTAACATTGAAAATGGGGGGTCGCTGACCATTGTCGCTACGGCGCTTGTCGAGACGGGCAGCCGCATGGACGACATCATCTTCGAGGAGTTTAAGGGAACCGGCAACATGGAGCTGCGTCTG
>NZ_JANNYP010000545.1:0-2412 GCF_031410135.1 Armatimonas sp.
AGCAGAATATCGCCGGGGATGCGCCGGAAGCGATTGATGCGTCGGGAGCGGATGCACTCCACGTACAGAAGATCATCGAGGCCATTATCGAGTCCTGGGAGACTGGGCAGGTAGTGACGCTCAAGTAGCCATGCAACCCAAACTCGATCCCGCCGCGATAACGCTTCTCAAAAAGGCCGAGCAGAAGATGCTCGGCCTGAAAAGCTATCACGCCGAGTGCTGGACCACCTTGACGCCTAGGCAAGAACCGGGAAAGACACAGCGCCCTCCACGCCGTATACTCGAGATTATCACTGCCGCCAAGCCCGCCTATCTGCGCTACGATCAATGGTCGCTGATTCAGAAAGATGGCACCTGGAAACGCAAGCGTGAGGCTCCCTCAATCACGTTTGTCTGTGATGGTAAAAATACCTGGCAGCAGTACGATAGCACCTATAATCGAAAGAAAGGGCGCGACTTGGACACGGGGCTGGGGCCGTGGAAGGGTTTTTATTCCGTGGACCCTTCCATGGACGCTTCCCCGCTTGTTATGGTCAGCCAGGGTCGAGAAAACGGGAGATTGAAAGAGGTACGCCATGAGGGTCGGGAGACTGTCGAGGGTACTGACTGTGAGAGAGTCGTTACCAGGATTAAGTTGTCCAAAACAGAGGAAATCGAGATCACCTGGTACTTCTCCTCCGAAGGCCTGATGCGTCGCGAGATATTCAAGATAATGGGTGAATCCCCTTCGACTACAGATAGCATCTTGAGAAATATCAAGGTGAACATCCCGATTGCTTCCCACTCCAAAGTATTCTCCTATAAGCCACCGCCGGGTGTATCTCTGAAACAGGAGACTCCACAGACTCCAGAGCTCAAATTATTGTCGAAGGGCTCTAAAGCCCCAGACTTTAGTGCAGTAGATAAAGACGGAAAGACCATCCAGCTCTCGGACTTCCGAGGCAAAGTGCTAATTCTCAACTTCTGGGCAAGTGAGGATGTCGCTTCCGTGGTGGCAATGCAATACAATCAAATGCTCATGAAGGAACTTCAAAATGAGAAAGAAGATGTTGTCCTCCTCGCACTAGATGACAGTGAAGATCGGGCGACTTTTCTTAAGTCGGTAAAAGCATTCCAGGAGATGGATGCGATTCTCTTCGCGCACAACGCCCCTAAAGCAAGTGTCTCCAAGTCCTACAAAATCTCCAGGCTACCCACACAATATGTCATTGACCCCCAAGGAAATATTGAGGTTGGTTGGATTGGCGGAGGTGCACAGTTTCTAGGGATGCGGATGGCCATATGGGAAGCGCAAAAAAAGAAGGTTAAGTAAGGGAGTATGCAAAGAGTCTGCGTCGTTGGAATGGGCGTGATCGGAAATCGTCACGGCGATATGTACAAGCTGAGCCCGCTCGCTGAGCTCGTCGGGGTGTGCGACAAAGATAACACCCGGGCGGACGCTGCGGCGGCGCGGCTGGGTGTCCCGGCATTTTATGATGTCGAGCAGATGCTGGCCGCGCTCCAGCCTGATATCGTGAGCGTCGCCACCGGTGGCTACGAGTACGGCAGCGACCACTACGAGCCGACGATGCAGGCGCTGGCGGCAGGCTGCCACGTGCTCGGGGAGAAGCCCATCTCCAACACGATCTCTGAGGCGGAGGAGATGGTGGCCCTCGCCAAAGAGAAAAACCTCTGCTACGGCATCAACCTCAACCATCGGTTCACCCCGGCGGCGCGGATTGCGAAGAAGTGGCAGAACGAAGGGCGGCTGGGGCATCTGCTCTTTGTGAACATGAGCATGTGGATCATGAACCCCACGGAGGGCTCGCCGTACTTTCAGATCAAGGCCCTGCATCCCCATACGGTTGATGTGATGCGGCACTTCTGCGGCGATGTCGAGCGCGTGCAGTGCTTTGCGACGATCGCACCGGGCCGGAAGATCTGGACCACGGCGCACTTCTCGATGCAGTTTAAGAACGGAGTGGTCGGCGGGCTGACTGGCTCCTATGATATCGAGCGTGGCCACCCGATGGAGCGCTGCGAGGTCGCGGGAACCGGTGGGCGGCTGGTGATCGACGACATGTACCGCGAGGCGACCCTCTTCCCGGCGGGCAACCCGGAGAAGCTGGTCTACACCAACCCGCTCTTTGGGGGCTTCGAGAGCTTCACGGACACGTTCAAGGACCGCATCCACACGTTTGTCCGCGAGGTAGACGAAGGCATCTCCCCAGCACTTCTTGACGGCTCCGGGGCAGACGGCCTCGCGGCACAAAAAGTATTACAGGCGGCCATTGAGTCGCTCAACACAGGAACAGTAGTTAGTTTGCCGTAGGTTAAAACCTTCGGCTTAAGAGGACGACGGCTGCCTTCGCAGCCAAACAAATCTATTGCTCGCGCAGGCGAGCGTCGCCCTTTCAAGCCGGAAGACTCGTT
>NZ_JANNYP010000546.1:0-8271 GCF_031410135.1 Armatimonas sp.
GTTAGAGCGCGAATCACTAGGGCACTGAATCAATCCCCAGTTTTTAACATAGGGCTGCATCAAGCGATCCCAGGTAAAGGCATTTGGGTTGTTAGCGACCCCATTAAACGGGGGACAGAGCATCTCATCGTAGTCCTGAGAGTACATGAGAAAACCGGTGCCAAGTTGCTTCAGGTTTGAGATACAGGCAATCCCACGGGCCTTCTCACGGGCCTGGGCAAACACAGGAAAGAGAATGGCAGCAAGTATCGCGATAATCGCGATGACCACAAGAAGTTCAATTAAAGTAAAAGCACTACTACGTCGCATTTCGAAAAATCCCTTCGATGGAAAGCTTGGTGGTGGGATCGTGCCCAAGTACACCAGCTATGAAATTATACATGAATCTTGGATATGTGAAACTAATTTTTCACTTTTTCTTCATATTTTTTAAGTCCACGAGCTTGTCTGGCCATTGGTGAGCGTGACGGAAAACGGAATGGGTTGCGCAGGATGGCGGTTATCGGGGTACCAAGGTCGGTTGCGCTGGACGATAATTAGCAGCCCTTCTTCATCGCCAACGGGCTGGAACTGAGGCCCGCCTTGTCGGTAGGTTGGGAGCCCAAGCTGCGCAACGGTGCTGGGAACGTCGTCGGTGACCAGACCGATCTCGCTGATGCCTAAAATCTCGAAGCTCTCGCGGCGACTTTCAGGCAGCGTGTGGCGGGCGATGAGCTCGGCGATATTGCCATCCGGGTCGGTGAAGTAGACAGCGTGGGCGTTCCAGTTCGTGAAGTCGAAGAGTTGCTCGGTGCCGTCGGCGCTGGCAAGAAGCGGGACGCGCTCTCTGAGCCAGGCAACGGCTTCGTCGAAGAGATTCTCGGGGACGTTAAAGGCGAAATGGGCGATAGGAGGCGACGTTTGTGCTTGCGTGAGCGTCCAGTGCGTCTCCCCAGCAGCCAGTGTCACAAAATCGGGGCTGGAGGAAAGCTCCTCCAGCCCCATGGTCTGTGTCCAAAACTGTCGTGCACGCTCCAGATCGGCAGTGCCCATCTGGAGCGTGCGGAAGCTCACTGCGCGACGACCCAGAGGTTACGAACCTGTACCAGATCGTGGTTGCCCTGAAGCACGAGCGGGCCAACCTTGACCTCGCCCTTGAAATCGCCGTACTGGATTCCCGTGGGGCCATTGAACTCCTCGTTGTTCTGCACCAGAACGCCGTTCCAGAAGACACTGGCGCGGGCTTTCTCGGTGACTTTCCCCTCGGCATCAAACCGAGGAGCGCGGAAGAGAATATCGTAGCTCTGCCACTCGCCTACGGGCTTTGCGGCATTGAACGTCGCGGGCTTCTGGCTGTAGAACGCCGCCCCGGTCTCTTTGGTGAGCTGCTCGCCGAAGGAGTTGTACATCTGCACTTCGTAGCGCCCCTGAAACGCGATTCCCGCGTTGCCGTGGCCTGTGGGCACCTTGAACTCGACATGCACAAAGCAGTCACCAAACTCGGACTTGCTGGTGATATCTTTCTTGTCGGGAAGCATACCGCCGTCTTCTTGGAGTGTCCACACCGCTGCATCTTTGGTGCCCCGCGTGACCCAGTTGTCCGCGAAGCCCTCGCCCTTGGGGCCGATCAGAGTCTTAGCTGCCATGGGCGCGCGCCCCGCCAGCCGAATCGAGCTCGGAAACGCAGGAGGCTGCTGTGCACGCTGGCCCTGAGAAGCCGCAGGTGTCGTCGTTGCCAGGAGCGTCCCCGCTCCAAGGAGCACAGCAGCGCTCCCAAATACGAAAGATTGTCGTGTTGCCATAGCCTATTGTACTGCCCCCTGGCCCCCACGTGTGGGGGAAATACAAGGATTTTTTTCGAAATTTTTCTTGTCTTTTATCAGATTCCAAGGGGCTCGCCCGTTCGACTGATGATGAAAACAAAACTTAAACTTCGGGGTGGGGCGACGACAGAACTCCACGGCTGGGCACACGAGAACCGCAACGCCCCCACTCAGGCAGAGGAGTTGCTCTGGGAGGCGCTCCGCAACCGTCAGTTGGAGGGACTGCGCTTTCGCTGCCAGCATGCCTACGCCAGCTTTGTTTTAATTTCTACTGCCCCGCTCACAAGCGTGGATGGCGGCTACCAGGGGGCAAAACCACCTTCATGACTCCTTCATGAGTTTTGGGCATAATCAAGTCATGAAAATTCAACCTCCTGGAAGCTCGGGGAAGACCGTTGGTTACAACCCGAATGGTGGCATTGTCTGGTTCGGCACGCTCAAGGCCGGACTTGCCGAGGCCAAGCGCACCAATCGTCCTATTTTGCTCATGTCCGCAGTCCCGGAGTGCCACGGCGTCTCCGGTATCTGGTGACCGGGCAAGCAAAATACAGACAAGAGTCTCTTGTCTCAGAAGCCTGTCATAGACGCGTCCCGTGCGTTTATCTGTATCCGTCCCGCAACGTATGAGAATGCCGCTGAAGTGAAGTATTTGGAGGGCATCTTCAAAGGCCGTGCGGGTACGCTAGAAAATACTGTCTTTGCCATGATGACCCCGGATGGCATGCAGTATCTGGCGCGTCCAGGCCGCTCTCCGCAGATGAGCTACCGAACCCCCGAGGCGATGGCGGCGGCGATGAAAGAGCTTGCGGCCAAGTTCCCCACCAAAGGTGTACCGTCTGCCGTCCCGGCGATGCACAACTTCCGCCTCTCGCTCAATACAGCGGCTTGCGACTCCATGCCCCTGATCGTCGCAGTGGGTGGGGGTGAGGCGCAGCTCTCCAAGCTGGCGTGGGCACCCGAACTCCTGGGTAAGTGGGCCTTCTCGCCTGTTGCCACTGAAGCGGATCTCAAAGCGGCAGGAATCGCTGCTGGTCCCGGAATCTATGCCATCGAGCCTGACACGTTTGGCCAGAAAGGCAGCATTCTGGCACAGTGGCCGCTGAACGCGGACTTGGCGACCATTACCAAGGGCCTGACGGAGGCGCAGAAGCGGCACAACAGCGAGGGGAAAGTCGCACGAGAGCACATCAACCGCGGCACCCAGCTCGGGGTTTTATGGAAGAGCCTACTTCCCAACACCGACCCCAACGGGCCACCTCAGCGTCGCTAAGCGGTCGGAAAACTAGGAGACGACAAAAGATTTTTTATCGACCTTAGGATTCGCCTGGATATTGGTGTAGGTCTCTGCCAGCGTAAAGTTCTCTTTCTGGTAGCTGGTCTGCACCATCAGGCGACGCAGGAGGCGATCGTCCTTGCCGATTGTAAACGTGATGCGCGCTTCGCCGTCTTTGGTGGCCACATCAGCGGCGACCACTTCCACGGCCACGCCATCCATCGTCAAAGGCGTACCAAACCCCATGGTCTTGACTGTGCCCGGGAGCAGGCCACGTACGGGAGCGGCGCGTGAGGAAAGGTAGAGAAAAACGGGCGCAATAAATAAGTTCGCCTGGCTGAGGGTCTCTACCAGCGCTTTCTCCCCAGACTCCGCCTTCTGCTTCTTTTTCGTGATTGAGGCCATGTACAAGCGGTTGATGCCATCACAAACGGACAGCACTTTGTCGCCACTGCTACGAGTGACTTCGACACGGGCTTTGTTGGGCTTCTGGTAGAGTATCGTTGCCGTTGCGACCTCGCGACTCTTGTCGCTGACAGCCTCGACTTTTACCTGTGCGGAGAATGCAAAAAGTGCCTGGTGCGCCGCAACCATCTGGTTCAGAAGCTGCTGCGCGGTGGGGTCGGTCTGTCTCATAAAATGGTGGATCCTTTCACGTCAAGCATCTCAATCTCAAAAATCAGGGTCGCGCGGGGTGGGATCATACGGCCTCGACCTTCGTCGCCAAACGCCAGCGTGGGCGGTGCAATCAGCTTACGCACACCGCCAGGCCGCATCCCAAGGATCCCCTCGTTCCAGGCGGGCAGAACCTGACCCGGAAGCTTGAAACTTGCGGGTGGCTCGCCGTTACTGCGCGATGCCTGAAAGGTCATCCCATTGGTCAGTGAGCCTTTGTAGTGAAAGGTCACCGTACTTCCTTGAGCCGCAGCTGGCCCGGTGCCTTTCTTGAGATCCCGATACTGCAAGCCGGATTTTGTGGTCACTGCGCCAGGGCCAAGCTTCGGGGCGGACGGCAGCGGAGGCATGGGAGCATTTTCATCACGATAGCCCGTCGGTGGCACAAAGTCCCAGAGAGATTCCGGTAGCGCGGGGTTGGCGCGAACATTCTGGTAGACCTCACGGATCTCTACTGCGCTTCCCTGGCTGAGGCGCACCTCACGTAGGAACTTGTCCTTGGGATCGAAGATTAGAGTCTGCTTCGCCTGTCCTTCCGCATGAAAAGTCAGCGTACCCGGTTCCTGAGTGACCTTGGCGAAGTCTTTCAGAAACTCTGTCAGGCCATCTCTCTGGCCCATAAGCAGCTCAAACACGGGTAGCGGTAGGATATCGGAATCTTCCAAGCCCATCACGAGGGCATCCCCACTCGTTTCAACGCGCTTTGTCGAGTAGGTTTTCGTGGGGGTAAACGTGCTGTAGAGATAGCCGCTAGAAGCTACCAGAAGCTCGCTTCTTTGCTGCGCACGCGGGCCACTACACTCCACGCGGAGCCGCCCCGGCTTTGCCAGTGCAATGCGCACCTGGCCATTCTGCTGTTTCGGGATACCTCGAACCGTGATCAGCACCTGTGCTGAGTACGAGCGAAGTGCCTTATGTGCCGCAAAACACTGTGCGAGGGCGGCCTTGGTCTCGGGCGTGAGAGAAGTCTGTTGCATGGGTTATTCTACCTTACGACGAAACTCACGCTCCGTTTGATCCCATTGATGCGGATACAATTGTGTGTGAATACAGGCAACGATAAACTCGCAGGTGGCCTCTATGGCTTGCTCATCGGAGATGCGCTCGGGGTTCCGTATGAGTTTCATGCGCCCGATCAGATTCCCGCGTGGGATGAGATTGAGATGGAGCCACCGCCGGGGTTTCGCCGCGCCCATGGCCGCACGCCGATTGGGACGTGGAGCGACGACGGCGCACAGGCCCTCGCGCTTTTGGACTCGCTCTTAACCTGCGGCGAACTGGACTTAGACGACTTCGGTAAGCGCATTGTTGATTGGTACGAGAACGCCGCTTACACTCCCGATCAGCGCGTTTTCGACTGCGGTATCCAAACCGGCGACGCGATCCGAGAGCTACTGCGTGGAACGCCTGCCTATGCCGCTGGCCGTGCCGATGAGATGGCAAATGGTAACGGCTCCCTCATGCGCGTGCTACCACTAGTACTCTGGCACCAGGGAAGTGACGAAGACCTCATCCGCGATGCTCACCTACAGTCCAGCGTCACCCATGGCCACCCCCGCTCTCATGTCTGCTGTGCCCTCTACTGCCTCTGGGCCAGATATTTCCTCACCGATACCCAAGATCCCTGGGCTGAGGCCGTCGCTAAACTCCGGGGATACTACGCCGACAATGGCCCCTACATCGAGCAACTGGAGTTTCATATCCGCCCCCTAGAAGACATCCCTGGCACCGGCGGTGGCTACGTCGTGGACTGCCTACGCTCGGCGCGGCAGGTTCAGGGCGAATCTAGCTACGAAGCGGTTGTCAAGGCAGCTATCGCGCTAGGACGAGACACCGACACCACGGGGTGCGTCGCCGGTGGAATCGCAGGCTTACGCTTTGGCCTCGCGGGAATCCCATCGCGCTGGCTCGACGTGCTCCAAGGAAAAGAGCTCGTCGAAAATTTACTCGCGCGCCTTTTAGCAAGCCGTGCGCCTGCGGCTATAGAGAAGCCATGAACGCACTCTGCTATCAGCCCTATCCCTACCCGCCGCCTCCGGCTCTGCCTGGAGACTGAGTCCGCTCACGTCTCGCTTCCTCAGAGCCGGTTCCGCTGCGCACCAAGCGCACGGGGCCGTTTTTATTTGTGTTTTGTTTTTAGGGGTAGGCTTGGTCGCTGGAGAGACCCGCTGATTGTAACTCAGTCGCCTTCGTGCTGTGGGGGTTCAAGTCCCTCTCTACCCACTCTTTCGTGTTTTCGGGATGTAGCTCAGTTTGGTTAGAGCGCTCGCCTTGGGAGCGAGAGGTCGCAGGTTCGAATCCTGTCATCCCGACTTTTATTGGGAACATAATCGGCGCTTTTCCTGTCCGTACGTTGGCAGTATCCCTGCAACAAAAATGAGGTAGGAAACGGTTATGGACAATGTACTAGAAGGTTTGTTAGGACAGCTCGGTGGGAGCGGCGCGGTTGGGCAGATTGCCGAACAGCTCGGGGTTGACGAAAGCACGGCGCAGAACGGAATTCAGGCTGCGCTTCCGATTCTGCTGGGCGCGATGGCTCGCAATGCCCAGAACGAAGACGGAGCACAGTCGCTCCACACGGCTCTGGATAACCACGATGGGAGCATTCTCGACAACCTCGGTGGTGCGATCTCCGGCTTTCAGGGTGGCCCCGGTGCGGCCATTCTGGGCCATGTTCTCGGGGGACAGACCAACCAGATCAGCAATGTGGTCGGTCAGAGCCTCGGGGGGGCTAATGGTGGGGCACTGCTCCAGATGCTCGCGCCAATTGTGCTAGGCTACTTAGGGCAGCAGAAACAGCAGCAGGGCCTGGATGTGGCAGGGCTCGCCGGTATGCTTTTAGGCGGCGCGGGTCAGCAGCAGCAAGCCGCACCACAGGCGAGTGGACTGATGGGGATGGTCGGACAGCTCCTGGATCAGAACAAGGATGGCTCCCCCGTAGACGACATCATCGGGCTCGCCGGGCGTTTCCTGAAGCGGTAATAACCTTCTCCCCAGCCCTCCTCCCAATCCTGGGAGGAGGGTGTTTTTATTAGGGAATTGTGGCGTAGAGTGCGTCAGTGGGCTCTAGCTCACTCTTAGCGAGGGCGCGGTACTGCGTGACACGCTTGGCGAGGCCCGAGAGCGGGGTGGAGCGTGTGGCGCGGCGCTGCTTGGTCTCCCGAGCGGCGGTACCAAGAGCCACATAAGTCGCCTTGAGTGCCGCAATGTCTGCGGCGAAGTCCGCTTGGGTGTAGCCCCGCGCAATGGTCATGGGGCGCTGGTTTGTGGGAAGGCTCGTGTCGGTGTTGAGTGTCTTCCAGACCTCCACAAGATCCTCCAGTGCCGCTAGAGTCTTGTCCTGCCCCAGTGTCGCATCAGGCTTACGGGGCACGGCAGCGGCGTGGCGTGTGCTCCTGAATTGCGCCTTGAGCTTGTTCTTGGCCTGATCAAACCGGGTGAGCAGCTTGGTCTTGAGGGCGTCGCGCACCTGTGCCTGACGCTCTTGCTCCGAGACCCCGACCGTCACTCCTGTCACACCATCTTCCAGTGCCGCAAGATCATCCACCATCTGGTCACGTGTGTAGCCTCCCTCCAGTGACACTGCCTGCCCCAGCTCGGTCTCTAACCGATTCCAGTGATCCAGAACCACTTTCATTTGAATCTTCAACACACTTATATCAACCATTGTTGTCTACCTCCATTTCGGGACACTTCTCCCAAACTCCATTATATCGTTCCCAAGTTACGGATTGCCTTTCCTAAGTTCCGGGTATTGTTTCTAAGCATCGTGTGTCTGTATCCACGCTTCCACTTCCCTTACACGCAAAGCATTACTTGAAACTATGAGAGCATGCCAGTCCCCACTGTCACTCCGCCGCCCATTCTCTAATTCCTGATAGAGACTCTCTAGGATCGCTTCCTCTGCCGCACCGAGCTTGCCCAGCGCCCAAGATGCGGCACGCCGAACGCCTTCCTCAGCATCTGTACGGAGGGAGTTCAGAGCCGCCAACACCATCGGGTGTGCTTCCCCAATGCTTCCCAGTGCGGCAAGAGCCATATAACGCATAGAGGGCTCTTCAAACCTACTTTGCCCAATACGAATCAAAGTCGTCAGAATGCGCTCAAGTGTGTCGTCCAGATTTCGCAGTGCCTCACTCTTTGAGTAAGGACACGAAACGGGGGGGAAACCAAAAGGAGGAGCCTCTTGTTCATCCCCGAGCAAACCCAGAGATGTTATGGCATCCGTACGAACCCTCACGTCTTTATCCCAGCAGAGGGCAAGTAGAGCCGCAATACCGCGCTCGTCGCCAAGTTTTCCCAGTGCCTCAGCAGCCTCACAACGAACATCACGAATGAAGGCAAACATAAAGGCTCACTCTCCTTCCCTAACAAAGCTACCCCTTTGTGTCAATATGGAGTGAGACAGTCCGGTGTAGGTACACTCTACCCGCCAGACGCGCGGGAAGGAAGAAATCACCGTGTCCCAATCACCCAAAACCAAAGCTCAAGGATCCAGAACCAAGGACGTTACAGCACGAT
>NZ_JANNYP010000547.1:0-9871 GCF_031410135.1 Armatimonas sp.
CACGCGGCGCGCTCGGTAGGCAAAGAAGCGGGAGACGGGGGGACAGAACTCATGATGCTATTGTACTCCAGCGGGTGATCGGAAGGCGGAAATCGAACCCACCCGGCTCTACGTTCGTTCCTCACTGCGAGCCACCCTCCCTCAGGGCAGGGAGGGTCAGGGAGGCTGCCCCCCTCTGCGCTCCCCCTTCCTTCGTAGAGGGAAGGGGGTCGGGGGGATGGGTTCTAAATGGATTTTAAAGTCGGATAGAATTAAATTATGAGTAACCTACACAAAGCCTTTGTTTTCGACGAGGCTGCGTTTCGCCGCGACCTTGCCCCGATTCTGGATCGGCACGACGATGCGGCGCTGGAGCACTTCATCAGCGACCACCGGGCACAGCTACGCAACCCTCGCAACGGAGGGCACATCGAGTCCGACTGGCGCGACGATGCCGCTTTCGATGGCTTCGCACGACGGACAACGCTGGCGCTCACGGCCTACTACGACCCGACAGCCAATATCGGCCTAGGAAGCGCCGCTTCGAAGTGCCGTTTTGGACTGATTGACCTCTACCCCGAGAGCCGGGTATTCGTGAGCGGTGGTGCCCTAGGAGTCCCCGACGGCTACTTCCAGTCTGCCAGCTACGTCGCAGAGAGCGTTGCCATACTAGAGAACCTCCGCTCCGAGCTACCGCTCAAGGCCGATGTGATTGACCCCGTCCTCACCATGCTTCAGGCGGCCAAAAGTGTCGGACAAGGGCTCTATATTATCTTTTAGCCCATCCTACAGGCCGAAGTGAAAGCCGCCGACGCGCCACTCACCCGACTCTCGGATAAGCTGGAGCCGCGCGTAGGACTCTCCCTTTTCGCCTTTGAGACGGTAGGTTAGCTGAACGTAGGAGCGCCCAGGGCCACTACCGACGTAGTACTTTACCGGGCCACTGTGTTCTGTGAGTGGACCTGTCTTCTTGGTGACAAGGCCAAGCATGTCCTTCAGCGTCGTGTGCGTGGCTTTACCCTGAGTGGTGGAGGCTAGCATCGCATGGGCACTCTCCCACTCTTGTCTCTCCAGGTGTGTCAAAAAGCGCTCCGAAGGCACTTTTGCCTCGGATGAAGCTCGCACCGAGGCAGTGACAAGCCAGCCGCATCCTCCGATAAGGCTGAGCCCACCAATTCCCAAAGCCGCCGCGAGCAGAGCGCGTCTTTTCCGACGCCGTTGTTCTTCTGGTTCCATTATCATACGATACAGAATTCACGTGAAAAAGTTCCTGGATCAGGAAAAGGCGATTCTTGAGTAGCTCTGCACCGACTTCTCGCTCAAAGCCGATGTGATTGACCCCGTGCTTACCATGCTTCAGACGGTTGCCACAGCAAGCCGGGGTCTCTATATCCTGCTCTGATTTTTACCGAGGGGGCAGACTACCGTCTCACCAGCGCCTCAAGTTTTGCCTCCGCTCTCTATTTCTGAGTTAGAGGTCGCCAAAGATTAAATTATCCATTTTTGCCAGCCATTTTAGATGATGGCAGGCACTGTGAACAGATAAGTTATTTTCTGAAAAGCCCTTAGCCCGCACTCTCGTAGGCACTGCGAATCCAGCCCATCAGCTCATCGTCGACTTCGGTAGCATCGGTGAGCTTGATTTTGTGCGTGCACATTCCCCCGGTGGGTTGTGCAACAAGACGCTCGGTGCCGGGAAGCGTTTTGTGGTTAATGCCTACCTCCACACGCGTATTGGTGGCCGGACCAACCATCGCGAACTGCTTCTTGCGACGCAGGCTGACGTAGCCTTTCTTGGGCGCAATCTCGAACTCCCCAATTTCCAGGATCTGAGTCAGGAGAGCTTCGTGAAGGGAGCGAAGAACAGCTTTGGGGCCTGCGTAAATCTCGTCCAGAACAGCATCCCCGCTCTTGCCCTCGGCGGCGAAGTTCCCGCTAGAGGCGCAGGCAAAGTGGACGAGGGCATTGGCATCACCGTACCCAAGCTCAAAGGTGCTCTGGGCGTGTGTGCGTAGGTCGGCGTGCTTGGTGAGCCCTGTCTGGAGAAGCTGGGTTTGAAGGGTGTCGCGCGAGGTACCCGTCTTGGCCTCGATATTTTTGAGTTGGGTCTCAATGGCTTGATCTAAAATGCTCATAACCGCTTACTCTCGCTGGAGACTGCAAGGCGGAAAAGACGTTCGAAAAAATCCCCAGAGCCGCAATATTGAGGATGACCGTGATCCAGAAAGGAACCAAAAAGGCGGTCTTGCGAGACTTATGCCTGAGACCTTGTTGTGCCACAAGAGCCCCGGGCCATCCGCCAAGGAGGCTCAGCAGATGAAGCCTGTTTTCGGCAGTGCGCCAGCGGCTTGCCTGAGCTGCTTTTTTATCGTGTTGATACTCCGTGAAAAGAATGCTGCTCAAGAGGATAGAGACGAGCGGGATGTAGAAGGGAAGTTTGCCGACAAAAACAGTCGCTAGAAGAGCCATAAGAAAGAGGGCTACGAAGATTAGTGCGCCCCAGGTCGCTAGTGTCCACCGGAAGTGGGCAGGCTCTGTTACCTCTACAAGAAACTCGACTCGAAGGGCTTGAAGTCGCCCGCGATCATCGGTGCCAGGGATATAGCGGAGCATTTCCTCTCCCACAGGGCGACGGCCTTGAGGGAAGGCTGAGATATGGACGAAGAGGCGTTTGTTTCCCTGGAGAGAGGTGATAAAGCCGAAGCCACGTGCATCATCCCAGGAGGTCAGTTTGCCGAGTTCGCCCATGTGAAAAATTATACCTCGTACCTGCCTTTTGGTGGGTTTGCAAAGCGCGGTAAAAGCGATAGCATATGTGTGAGCTTGCTGTGCTCGGCACGGAGACGACAGACAATTTATAGCCTGCCGCCCTGTGGCGACGAGGTCAAATGGGAGCCGACACCGGGTAGGGACGACGACGTCTCGTTCAGATCCGTTCGGCGCGCACTGCGCGAATCGCCGACGACCCTCCGCACCAACTTCCAGCCCGACACAGCAAGCTCACCGACTCACCTGCTTCTCAAAGTTTTGCGCTTGGGCGTTTTGGGGCGCTGGTACTCCTCCCACGCTGCATCCAAGTCTTCCCCATGCTGCACAGTGTTGATGGCCGCCTGAATCGTGTACATCACGGCGGAGACCAGCTTCTGCGCTTTGCAAAAGCAGTAGATTTCGTTGCGCTGGACATACCAACCTTCCCCTGACTGGTGTCGGAAGAGGAGTGTCTCTGTGGACGTGACGATCTCTAATGCTACCCAATAGCCAGAGGACATGGGGCCAGGATGGGGAGGCCGATAGTCCTGCGGGTGCATGGGGACGTTTGCCAGTGCTTGCAGACAGGTTGTGCTGAAGATTTCCGAGATACGAACGGGCCAGGTAAGCTCGACTTCATCGTCGCGGGCCATGCCCTGTGAGCCGATGGCCACTCCCACAAAGTCACCTTGCCACTCCAGAGTTGCAACATACTCTGTCAGAGGCCCGTGGTGGCCATAGGACTCATGAAAGCGGAGACACTCGACATCGGTGGGATCGAAGAGGGGCAGTTGCCAGCGCATGGCCTATGTCTTGCGCGAGGGGCTGATGTCTGAAGTGTCGGAGTGGAGTGCCTCGGCGACAACACGCTGGGTGACTTCTTCCAGGTGCGCTTCCAGAGTTTTATAGAGAGCCTGGTATTCGGGCCAGATCGTCTCGTTCATAAAGGTGGGAGTTGCTTTGACCATGACGGTGGTGTATTTCTGGCCGTGATACCGATATGGCTCCAAGTTGTAGCGGCGTAGCAGCGCAAGAAAGAGCTGTTTGGCCCATCGATCAGAGAGGGTGAGCCTAAACTCCTCTAGCGCCTCCGTCTTCTCAATCTCTGCCAAGCGTGCCAGAATACGCTCTCTGGCACTGCCTGCAGCTTCACGCTCGCCCGCTGTGCCGGGGCGAGCGTAGAGTGCCTCAATGCGCCGGAGCTTCTCAATGAGCTTCTCTTCGTCGGTGAGGGGCTTTGGCATTAGTCGGGGCCGAAGGGGCCGTCGTCGTTGTCGGCGACGACTTGCTCGATGTCTTTGTCTTCGTCGTAGCTGAGTTTAACCGAATCCGTGACGGTCTCGCCGGTGTAGTTGTAGAGGCGCTTGAGATCCCAGAGAGTGATCCAGGCGCGGACGTACTGGCGCATGCGGGTGCTCCCGGCGTACTCCAGTGTGTCGGCGAGCGAGGGCGGCTGCCAGTCGTAGGCGGCGGCGTAGACGGCCTGGAGGGTATCGTGGGTCTGGCGGACTTGCTCGCGTCCCGGCACTTGCACGCTGAGATTGGTCGTCTCGATGGCGGCAATTCCGCGCTTGGCATCCTCGATTTTGCTGGGAAGCTCTCCAGCCAGCTCCATCTTATCGGGTACTTTGAGGCGGTCCCCGCGCCGGTGTAGCACCTCTCCTGCGTAGTCGTCGGTGATGGCGGAGACCACCAGTAAACCGGGAATGCGTGAGTCTTCGTTCAGCCCAAGAAGCTGCGCCAGATGGGTGTAGGCTTTCCCGCGTGCCCGTAGGCCGTAGCGGGAGATCAGCTCGGCTTCGTCGAGTAAGATCACCCAGCCCGTGTAGCCCAGCGCCTTAAAAAAGCGCGTCAGAAAGGCAAAGCGCAGCAGCTCCTGATTTTTCTGAGGGCGGCCCAGTGTGTAGTCTGAGTCTGAGCCCAGTGACTTCAGCGCCCCGCGTAGCTCGCTCAGCTTCAGTGGGAAGCCCTGCCAGTCCGCTAAAATCTTCTCGGAGAGCTCTTCATCGGTGCTGGCGAGGCGCTCAAAGAGCGTGAGAGTCGCGCCAAAGCGCGGATCGAGCTCGGGGGTGCGGTGTACCCACTGGAAAAACTCTGCCCAGCCGGGCGCTTTGTCGGCGGAGAAGCCTTCGGCCAGCTCGGCGAGCGCGGGGCCGACTCTATCAGGAAGCGTCGCGCTGGCAATCGCGCTTCGTAGCACTTTTGTCAGATCCGAGAGCGGTGTCTCTTTGGAGAGCGTCACACGGGAGCAGACAAAGTGGCTCTCGATCCCGAGATGGCGCAGGTACTCCAAGAGGTGCGACTTGCCACTGCCAAAGCCGCCCGTGATCACCATGCCACGGGCTTTATTGTCTTCCTCAATGCCCCGAAGTGCCTTCGCAAACTCCTCCGTCGCCCGCTTGTGTAGCGGCGTGAGCAGGCGCACGGCATCGCGGTTGGGGACACCTGCGCGGAGGGCTTCCAAGGCGCGGCGGCAGAGCTGCGGTTCTAGTGTGGGAGTCTCGGTGCTCATGCGCTTGCCATCCCTTCCATCTCCAGGTGAACCAGCATCCCCAGCGGGTTGCTTTTATCTTTGTCGCGTACATCCTCGATCGTGCGCAGCTTCAGCGCTGTGTAGCTGTCGAGACCGCGCCGCTCGTTCTCGGTGAGCCCCGGCCCAGCAGCAGCGATCAGCAGAAAGTGACGCAATTCATCCGTGCTGTCAATGCACTGCCGGAGCACTTCGTAGAAATCTTGAATGGCGGCGCGGGTGTAGCGCAGGCCGCCGGGAATCTCAGAGACCACGGGGCGAATATCAAGCAAGACAACCAGCCCCTTCATCCCCAGCTTGGGCAGAAATGCCGCCAGCGAGGCGAGCATCAGCCGCCCGTTGTGCCGCCCGATGCGCTGGAAGAGTCGCAGCCGCTTTAGGATCGAGAGCGAGCACTTCTCGCCGCGCAGCCACTGGTAGACGACTTCCGCATCGGAGGGCGTGACGCTGGAGGGGTTGAGCTGGCCCAGTACCAACATCGCCATCGCATTGCGGAACTCGCGGTAGAGGCTGTGGTCGCTGCTGATCTCATGGGCAACCCAGCGCCGCGCCTCGGAGAGAAGCTCGGCGCGGCTGAAGTCGTTACAGACCGTCAGCGAGTCCACGTCAAGTGCCCCGGACTCGGGGATCGTGTAGCCAGACTTTTCGAGCTGTCCTCTGAGCCAGTGCTTGATGCCCGTCTCCCAGTCAATCTGGCGGGCGACGGCATGGAAGAGCTGCTCAATGAGCTGGACTTTGGTCTGCCCGGCATTGACCCAGGCCAGCCCGTAGCCCCACTCCAGCGCCACACCGGCCAGGGTCGCCAGCGCTGTGTCCACCGCGTCCACATCGGGTGCAACAATGAGCCGCACGGCGGAGCCGCCCCCGGCGATAAAATCTGCTAGGTACTCATTGTCTAGGCAGCGAACCCACTCGTCCAGTGCAACAGCCATAGGTTTTCTAATCTCCGGGCGGGGTGAATTTTACCGTGGCGTAGAGCTTCTCGCGCCCTTGCCGATCCACAAAGGGCAGGAGCTTGGCCTTGCGCTCACGCGACGCGGTGCTGGCGGGCAGGCTCAGCTCGTAGCCTTTTTTCGTCTCGGTGATGCCACTGGTGTCTAAGAAATACACATCCCGCGTGAAGTCGAGGAGCGTGTACTCTTTCTCGCTTCCGGGCAGGAGCGTCAGAATGTCGTAGACCTGCGAGAGCGGCAGATCAATCCAGCTCGCCAGCCCGTCTTTGGCGCGGAGCAGCTCGTAGGCCGAAAAAAGCGTCTCGATAAAGCGCTCCGGGCGGGCTTTTGCCTCGCGTGCCTGGATCTTTTTCAGCGCCGCCGCCAGCACCGAGGGCCGGATCGTGAAGTGCAGGGCCTTGTCTATGCGGACTGCCGCCAAGTCGGGCTCGCGGCGCACCAGAACGGGATAGGAGAAGATCGTCCCCTCGCGCTCGTAGACCGTCAGCCCGATGCGCTGTGCTTCGGCGAGCAGCTCGTCGAGGAACTCACCATCGCTCTGGAGATAGGCGACGGCATCGAAGTCCAGCTCGGGGCAGGCCGATGCCTTCTCTACCAGCGTTTCCGCCGAGGCTTGTGCCGCGAGCCGAAGCTTCTCTATATCTCGCACCGTGCCTAGCTCCACCGCCTTCTGGAGCTTCTGCACCGCCCCAACATGCTTTTTTGCCGCGTCCAGCCACTCACGAATAGGTTTTTCGTGAGTGCTCAAAATATCCGTTAAAGCCATACTTTTCTCTACCCCTCTAAAAGTAGCGTCTCGGGGTCTTCGATGAGCTCTTTGATCTTCACGAGGAACCGGACAGCGGTGCTGCCGTCAATGATGCGGTGGTCGTAGCTGAGCGCCAGGTACATAATCGGGCGGATGACGATCTCATCGCCGACCACCACGGGGCGCTTGACGATATTGTGCATCCCGAGAATTCCGACCTGGGGGTAGTTGAGGATCGGAGTTGAGAGCATGGAGCCGAACGTGCCGCCGTTGGTGATGGAGAACGAGCCACCGGTCAGATCCGCAAGCCCGAGCTTGCCCTCTTTTGCCCGGCCCGCTAGCTCCTTGATCTTCTTCTCAATCGCGGCAAAGCTGAGTTTGTCGGCATCCCGGATAATTGGGACGACCAAGCCATCTTCCAGCCCGACGGCAATCCCGATATCGTAGTATTTTTTGAGGATAATTTCCCCGCGAGCGTCGTCAATCTCGGCGTTGACCATGGGAAATTGTTTCAGTGCCCCGATAGTTGCCTTAGTGAAGAAGCTCATGAAACCCAGTCCGACCCCGAAACGAGTCTCAAACTCGGCCTTGCGGCGGGTACGCAGCTCCATGACCTTGCTCATGTCCACTTCATTAAACGTCGTGAGAATAGCGGCGGTGTTCTGAGCATTCTTGAGGTTCGATGCAATCGCCTTGCGCTTTCGTGCCATCGTGATGCGCTCAATGGGGCGCTCGCCTCCCCCCGCCGCTGGGACGGCGACCCCCTCCGGCTTCGCGAAGGGGGTAGGAGCGGGTGTGACGGCCTTGGGGGTTGCGATCTTTGCCTCGACATCGGCTTTACCTATCTTGCCTGCGGGACCGGTGCCTGCGACACCGTCGAGGGGAACATTGTTCGCTGCCGCCATCGCTGCCGCAACTGGAGTCGCGTCTGCTCCGCTAGCAACCGGCGACGCAACAGGAGCTGGGGCTGACACGGGAGCAGGTGCACTTGCCGTGGCACCGGCCTCAATCACTCCGATTACCTGGCCCACGGCGACCGTGGCTCCGACCTCCGCTAAGATTTGCGTCAGCACGCCGTCCGCGTCGGCCTCAATCACTTGGTTGACTTTATCCGTCTCCAGCTCCACCAGCGCCTCACGCGCCTTCACGGCCTCACCGGGCTTCTTCAGCCACTGTGCCACGGTTGCTTCGACGATGGACTCGCCCATCTGGGGAACTACTATCTCAAGCGGCATTTGCTACTTCGCTCTCTTTCTTGTGGGGACGTTCTGGAACGCCTCAGTGACGATCCGAAGCTGTTCGGTATTGTGAGTGGTTTGAGAGCCCTCAGCGGGGCTTGCCTCATCGGGACGGCCTATGTACGTCGGCTTGAAGCCCAGGAGCTTCTCCAAGCGGGGGGCCATAAATGTCCAGGCTCCCATGTTTTGCGGCTCCTCTTGTAGCCAGACAACTTCCTGCACGGCGGGGTAGCTGGCGACGAGCGCTTCAATATCTCCCGCAGGGAAGGGATAGAGCTGCTCGACACGGGCAATCGCAACGCCCTCGGCAGCGAGATAGTCCGGGCGCTCGGTGTACTGCGGAGCCGCGCCGTAGACCATGTCGTAGTAGACCTTCCCCGAGCACAGCACCAGCCGGGTCACGCTCTTCTTGCGGCTGGCATCGCGCGTGTCATCGAGCACGGCCTGGAAGCCACCTTCCGAGAGCTCGGTGAGGCTTGCGGCGGCGCGGGCATGGCGCAGTAGGCTCTTGGGGGTCATCACGATCAGCGGACGCGGGTCGGACTTTAGCGTGGCAGCTTGGCGACGGAGCAGATGGAAGTACTGCGCCGCTGTTGAACAGTTGGCCACCCGTAGGTTGTCGCCTGCACACTGGAGTAGGAACCGCTCCAGGCGCGCCGACGAGTGCTCGGGGCCAGCGCCTTCGTAGCCGTGGGGCAGCAATAAGACAACCGTGGGGTGTTGCTCCCACTTGGCCTTGCCGCTCACAATAAACTGGTCAATGATGACTTGCGCCCCGTTGACAAAGTCGCCGAACTGCGCCTCCCAGAGTACCAGTGTCCCCTCCGCGTGCACCGAGTAGCCGTACTCAAAGCCCAGCGCGGCGCTCTCGGAGAGGGGCGAGTTGTAGAGGGCTAGCGAGGCTTTGGCACCCGGCAAGTTGTGGTGAGCACAGTAGCTCGTGCCCTTCTGGATATCGTGCCAGACCAGCTGACGCTGGGTGAACGTCCCGCGCTGGGTGTCCTGGCCCGTGAGGCGAATTGGGATGCCATCTTCTAGGATTGAGCCATAGGCCAGCGCCTCCGCGTGTGCCCAGACAATCTTGTGTTCGCCATCTAGTGCGTTGCGACGGCCACCCAGAAATGACTTCTCCAGCTTCGGGTCAATCGCGAAGCTCTTGGGAACGGCATTGAGAAACGCATTGGTCTCACTCAGGCGCTCTGCCGGGACTTTTGTCTCGACCTGCCACGGATCGTTTCCGGGATGCGGATGATCCTCGTGCTTGGGGTAGCCTTTTTGCAGGGCAAGCTCTTTGGCTGCCTCAAGACGCTTCCAAGTTGCCTCGCGGAGCGCGTCTACATCGGTCTGAGTGAGCAGACCACGCTTGACCAGCTCGTTTGCCCAGCGCTCGTGCAGGCGGGGGAACTTGCGGATGGTCTCGTACATCTGCGGCTGTGTGAACGAGGGCTCTTCCTGCTCGTTATGTCCGAGCCTTCGGTAGCCGACTAAGTCAATCAGAAAATCTTTACCAAATGCCTGACGGTACGCCACAGCCATGCGGGTCACGGCCAGACATGCCTCGGGATCGTCGGCGTTTACATGAACTATCGGGATCTCAAAGCCCTTGGCGAGATCGCTGGCGTACATCGTCGAGCGGCCATCTTTCGGGTCTGTCGTAAAGCCGATCTGGTTATTG
>NZ_JANNYP010000548.1:0-1519 GCF_031410135.1 Armatimonas sp.
CGGCCCATATAATAAGCCCGACCGCCAAGCGGATTTCGTCGCTCGCCACCCACTTGATTTGGGTAATCGTCAGGAACAGACTCGCGCCGACCGCGACATTTGTTCCGCAACGAGGGTGGACCCTTGGCATGCGAGTGACGACCTCTGGAACCAAGGGCTCCCCCCGCTCGATCGCATGAACGACTTGATGCTCTGCTCCATGCGTTCCCGAAAGCGGGATGAACCGCATCAAGCCAAAGAAGAGCACGGTAGGCAAGAAGCCAAAAATGACCTGCCGATATTGCTCTGTCATCTGGTTGATCACGGCTTCTTCGATTTGGCGCGAAGCGAACTGAGAGGCGAAAATTAATACGTAGAGGACGAATCCGGTGAGCACCAGCGAAAACCCTTGCGCTCCCGCCCCGATTGCGCCATTGGTCAGGTACACGCCAAATGGAGTCGCCATCCCGCCCACCATCATCGGCCGATTTTCAGTCAGGGCAGTTGGCGAGAAGCAAGACGCAGCGATGATTCCAAGCACCTCATGGTTGTGATCGACCACCGTTATTGCCGAAAATGGCTGGCTCGTTAGCATGGCTAACGCCTCGTCTTGAGGGGCATCAGACCGGATCGTCGGGGCATCGATCATCGCATCTGAAACTGCTGCCGTCCAAAGCATCCCTCCCGAAATAGCCCTTGCTAGAGATTTTTCAGTAAGGACTCCGACGAATTTTCCTCCTTGGACCACGGGCAGTAGGTCAGAAAAGTTCTCATGCATTCTCACCGAAGCCTGGGCGAGGGAGTCAAAGGTGTCAACAAAATCGACGGTCCGCATGATCTGCCCGACTTTGTGCGTGTCTTGCAAGAGCTTTTCAGTCGTCATGGTTTTGGGTCAGCAAAAACAAAGTCTCCGCCATAATCTATCGGTGGATCGGGCGTAAGAACATTCTCGCAGATTCACTAGGAGTCGGGCACGGATGAGACGAATAGGAATAATCACGAGCGGAGGCGATGCACCCGGAATGAACGCAGCGATTCGGGCAGTTGTCCGAACTGCGCTCGGTGGCGGGGTCGAAGTTGTTGGCTACAACCACGGCTATGACGGCATCATCAACGACGAGAGTCGGCTGATGAATAGCCAGTCCGTGGGGGGGATAATCGATCGCGGAGGCACGATCCTTCGCTCTGCCCGAAGTATGGAGTTCATGACCCATGAGGGCCGAGAAAAGGCGATGGGCGTGCTCAGGAAAAACGAATGCGACGGTTTGGTGGTCATTGGTGGCGACGGCTCTTTGACCGGTGCACTGAAGCTGCTGGAGGAATTCGAGTTCCCTGTGATGGGCGTTCCTGGCTCGATTGACAACGACATTTTCGGCACCGACTTCTCCATCGGATTTGACACCGCGGTGAATACCGCTGTCGAAGCAATCGACCGCGTGTTGTTGATCGGTGGGATGACGCGCGTCCCGGCGGTGCGCGCCCGGGTAGAACAGTTGTTTGGCAAGCTGCCCGAGCGATCTGTCAACCCCGACGAGGCGGT
>NZ_JANNYP010000549.1:0-7225 GCF_031410135.1 Armatimonas sp.
CACCGCCGACCGCATGGACACGATCTACGACTGGTGCGTGAGCCAGAAGATCGGCTGGCAGTTCGACCCGACCTACACCCGGATGGTGCCCGCACACTACCTCACGGAGATCGAGCAGATCGGCTGCCCCGATCCCGCCCCGCTCTACACGCGCTTCTGGGAGCCGGAGGTTGCAATGGGCGGCGAGGACATCGAGGCGCTGGGCGCGGCCTACCTGACGGCGGCGTACGAGGCGACCAAAGGCTGGCTCGCAACTCTGCCAAGTGAGGCTCAAGTCGGGATCGCGTTCTCGGGGGGCATTGATAGCACGAGTGTCTTGCTACTTGCGCGAAAGGCGATGTCGGAGCTGGGCCGCAGCCCGGACTTGGTTCGTTGCTTTACCCTAGACCTGCACGAGGGCAAGGGAGCGGATGCGGTTCAGGCCGAGAAGATCGTCACGGATCTGGGAATTGCCCACACCTGGGAGCGTGTCACTATGCCCGCCTCCGAGTACAACCTGCGTGAGGCGATTACCTGTATCGAGGACTACCATCCCCTCGATGTGGAGTGTGCCGCCGCCGGAATCGCACTGCTCAAAGCCGTCCGCAAGCGCTACCCGGAATTGCTCTACTTCATGGACGGAGACGGCGGCGATGAGAACGCCAAGAGCTACCCGCTGGAGGACTCCGATCTCACGCTCAGCTCGATCTTGCGCAACCCACTGCTCTACCAGGAAGGCTGGGGGATTGACGCGATCAAGCACAGCGCCACTTACTCCGGCGGCCTCTCCCGCGCCTACATCCGCACGTTTGCCCCCGCCCAGCGCTACGGCTTCACGGCGTTCTCCCCGTTCACCGTGCGCTCCGTAATGGCAAAAGCCGTCGCCATTCCCTTCCCCACGATTCTCAATGGCTCCCTGGAGCGCCTCTACAGCCTCAAGGGCGAGCTCGTCGCCTCGGGCGTGAAGGACGTCACCGGAATCGAGATACCCGTCTCGATCAAGCGCCGCTTCCAAGATGGTGCCCGCGCCGCTGTCGCAGGCGATACAGAGAACAACTCGTATTACAAAGCCTGGCGCGTGAGTAAAGCCTGGTGCCGCCAGATATTCCTGCGCCAGTGGGAAGAAAAGCTCCGTGCCGCCTGGGAGGAGCAGGAGCAACTCTCCGGTAACTTCGTGCCCGGAGTGCTTGAGCCGCTCTTGCAGTAAGCCTCCCCCTCGGCGACAGAACCGTATCCCCCTCCGGCAAGCGAAGGGGGACATGCCACCCAAACCCTCTTCGCAGCGAGGAACGAGCGAAAGCCGGAGAGGGTCGTGCGCTAAGGCGCGGGGAGAGGTTATAAAAACTTCGACCAGCGGTAGTCCTTGGATTTGGTGACCTTCTTGTTTGCCTCTTCAATCGCTAGCTCCGCCATCGCGTTCACGATCCAGGTGAAGTTCTCCGGCCCCACCGAGTCGTAGTCGGCATCGGGAGCGGGGTTGAGGAAGTCAATGGCGTAGGGGATGCCATCTTGTACCGCAAACTCCACCGTGTTCATGTCGTAGCCCAGAGCGTTGCAGATCTTGAGACAGTCGGCGGTGAGGCGCTCCTCCATCGCGGGATCGAGCGGCGGGCCGTCTTGGACGTAGCGACGCTCGTGGGGCAGGCGTGGGTCGTAGCGCATGATATGGACGTTTTTCTTGCCAATCACATAGCAGCGAAAGTAGTCCGTGAACTCAACACTCGACTGTAGGGTCATACACATATCGCCGGTCTGATCGTAGGCGGCGAAGAACTCCTCGGGGGAGTGCACTTTATAAACATGCTTCCAGCCGCCACCCGAGTAGGGCTTCAAAAACGCGGGAAAGCCGATGTAGGTAAAAATCTCCTCGAAGTTGAGCGGGTAGAGTAAGTTGCGGAGCGACTGCGCCGAGATATCCGGCGGGTGCTGCTTGTGGGGCAGGAGCGCGGTCTTCGGGATCGCGACTCCGAGCTTATGAGCCAGTGCGTAGTTGAAGAACTTGTCGTCGGCGGTCCACCAGAACGGGTTGTTGATCACCGTGACGCCCTGCATTACGGCGTGTTTGAGCACTGCGCGGTAGAACGGGACATCCTGCGAGATCCGATCCACAATCACGCGGTAGTCATAGACCTGCTCCATCGTGATCGCCCCGAGACTCAGGCTCTCCGCTTGAATCGTGCCTCCACCAAGCTCATTGATCTTGGCTACCAGTGCGCCGGGAAATGTGTTCTCTCGGCCATACAAAACGCCTATTTTTTTCATGACTACTCTCCAGGGCTATTGTACCCAGTTATTTCCAGGCTTTGCAGAGAAAATCCGATTGGACGTGCCTGCTGTGGGAAAAATGGATAAAGGAGGGAGGTACGATCAACGCTGACTTCTCTACCCACGCTATCAAGATCAAGGGCGATTTCGACCGTGAAAGTCTAAACCCTATCGGGCTCAGGATGCCCTCAATGACTGAGTTTGAGCTACCACTGAAAGGTAGCCGTGGTCGCTCTCAAACTTGATGCCCCTAGCCAACTCACTCTCTTTGATATGCCGCCAGATCGCACCTGGCGGCTCCTGGAAGCTCGCTCTGACCGAGATAAACGTATTGCTGTGCTGATGCGAAACATCCTCTGGCAGCACGAGGCGGGTGGCTGCCATGCCTCCAACGAGTTCTTTGCCAGCAATCCGACCATGGGCCTCAAGTGTGATGTGGCAACCATCCGGCGCGGCCTGGCCCATCTGGAAGAGTGCGGAATACTCCGCCGCGACTTCGATGCCTTTGGTCAGCGCACTATTGTCCCTTTGGTTACCGTGGAGGATCTTCTGGCGGCGGGTTGGGAGGCTCTGGCCCGCGCAATTGTCGGAATGAAGCAGTGGGCTGGCGAGATCCGGTCGAAGTGCCGCGAGCTGCTCCGGAGTCTTGGAAAATGGTATGCTCCTCAACGTTCTCAGGCTAAGAATTGCGCGGTCTCTGCGCGGACAATTGCGCGGCCCTTTCCTTATAAAGAGCGTCAAGCGCAGAAGACGACAACTGTAACAGGCCCCCAGCTCGCAGGTGTTGTTGTCTCTCCTGCGGAGGTTCCAGAGCCAGATAGCGAAGCCGTCACCGTGGCTGTAGAAGCGGGATTGGATCGGAGTGCCGCTCGTAGAGCGGTCGGGGAGAAGCCTTTGGATGCGGTGAGGAGCGCCGTGAAGGCAGCACGGGCTTACGCGGCCTCGCACGAAGTGCGGAGCCTGCCCGCGCTTCTCTTTACGGCGATACGTGCCGGGTGGCTCGCGCCCGCGCCGCCGTCGAATCATGCCTCTGACTTGGGGGAACGGCCACAGAGGATCATCGTTGCACCAGCCCAGATGCGCACTGAGACGGCACCACGGCTTTTGGAGTCTGATTCAACGACGATGGCTTGGGATGCGCTTTCGGAGGATCAGCGAGCGGAGTGTCTGGCTCTGGCGCTCACCGATGCTTTGGAGACAGCCAGCGAGGCGGAGAAGGCGCTTGTACGGCGGCGCGGCGTGGACTCGCTCCCGGTCGTGATGCGTGCAAAGCGGCTGGCGAGAGAGCGGGCTGAAGCCCTGGGAGCCAGCGATGCCGGGTAAGCGACGAGACGGGCAGCTCTGCCTGAAGGGCATGGCAATTATCCGGCCACGCAAGCCTCGTGCAGAGGTAGAGGCCCAGGAGCAACGGGCGTTTTTTGTCTGGCTTCGGCTTCACGCACGGCAGTTCCCGGAGCTGCGGTGGGTGCATGCGATTCCGAACGGGTTGTGGCTAGGGCCGAAACGTGGAGGCGAAGCTGTAGAGCTTGGTCTGACCGCCGGGGTGTGGGATGTGTTCGTTCCGGTGCCGACGTCGGGGTGTCACGGGTTGTACATCGAGCTGAAGGCAGGGCGCAACGGATTGACTAACGAGCAGGTGGCATTTCGTGATGCACTGGAGCCGCTAGGATTCCGGTTCGTGGTCTGCCGGAGCTGGCTGGAGGCACGAAATGCGGTCGCGGAATACCTTGGTTTGGAGAACCTTGGTGGCCAGTGATAGGCCGTTTGGTGGCCGTTGGGCACTACTCGTTTTCTGGCAGTGTCCAGGCTGGCGGATGTCCTTGGTTCCCAGCATGAGGCGGCGGAGGGTCACAACTCCAGGGCGATTCAAATCAAGGCGGGCGATGGTTGCGCGCCCCGTGGGGGTGAGGCCGACCAGCTCAGTGAAGTCCTCGTTCCATCGAAAGTGCTCGCGCCAGTTGTCGCGGCGAGGCAGGTAGTCGGAGTGAGGCAGTACTCGCAGCGGCGGTGGGAACGACGCAAGATCTCCTCACGGCTTCGCTTGGGCAAGTGACGGCGCACGTCTCAGACAATCCGAGCCGGACGTATACCAAGCTCGTTCATGAGGGCACGGTAGCGAACCCCACGCAGTTTGGCTAGGGCCAGAATGTCCGCAAAGCGCGGGGCGTTGTGCTCCTCACGCAGTCGGGCAAGGGCGGTGAGGCGCTCCCCTTCAATATTGGAGAGAGTGCCCGCGCCACGCTTGGCAACCAGAGAGCGGAATTCGCGCGTTTCGTCAGGGGGGAAGCTATGGAAGATACGCTCCAAGAGAACGCCCTCTTCCAGGCGGCGGGTGGCAAGGGTCTCGACGGCGATCCCCTCGCGCTGGGCATCGGCACGGTAGCGGGTTTCAAGTTCGCCTGTCAGTGTGATGGTGGTTGCCATAGTGCCTTTATTTTACCGTAGCTTGGTGGCCGTTGATAGTGGCTTTGGTGGCCAGTGGGACATGCTACGAGTTCAGGCGGATTTCCAGCTCACTTAGACTCTCCAGCAGGCTATCGAAGGTCGGCGGCACAGCGAAGAACATGTCTCCCATTCGGTCGTAGTCGCTTCTCAGGTCAGGCAGGCGCTCAGGCGGCGGGAGCAGGCGCAGCGTACCCGGAACGGCCAGATCGTAGCGCGACCAGGAGCTGCGGTAGAAGAACTCTTTGTGCTCGGCGACGCGGGCCAGAAGATCCAAGGCCAGGGCACGGGCGATTCGGTTCAAGCGAGGTTCTCCAAGAGTCGGTCTATGTGCGGCAGAAGCCAAGTAGGTGCTGTGGCGCGGCTTCGGCGTAGGGTAGCGCGATCTCGGCGGGTGAGGAGGGCACGAAGCCGGGTGAGCTCGTGGTCGTCAATGCCTGTGGGGCCAAGATAGCGTAGGGCTTCAAGGATCGTGGCGACCTTGCCTCCCTGCTCCGTGAGCCGCCGAGGTTCTGCGTGGCGTAGCTCGATGGTCTGGCCTCCCACCTTGAGCTTCCGGGACGCCCCATCGGTGAGATAGACGATCTTTGCGGGCACCTGCGTGGAAAGCCCAAGGGCGTTAGCCGCGACTGCCCCGCTGCTCTGAAGTCGGCTGCCTGTCTTGCGCTCCAGCGCCTCGGCGATACGCTCCTGGGCGGGTGGAACCAGCGTTCCCAATAGCGTACTGGTACGCGGCAGATCGTAGAGCCCTCGCCCAACACGGCGGATCTCCCCCTCCCGTGCGAGGCGTGAGAGTGTCTGATCCACAGCGGCACGGCTCCCCAGGTCGAGGAAGTCCTGGGCCGCGAAGACCCATCCCTCTCCCTGCTTCTGAATGCGCCGCTCAATCTTGCTTGAAATAGTTGCTGCCACAGTTTTGATTATAGGTGTATGTCAGAAAAAAAGCAATTAGTTTCTGACATTTCCTTCACGAATTAGAGATTAGCCTCAGCGGTGATGAAGGGCGGCCAAGGCCAAGCTGGCGAGCGACTTCGGGGAGTGTGGTTCCACGCAGGGCGGCGAGCTCGGAGAGAAGATCAATGCGCCCCGCTTCTGCAAGCTCGATCTCATCGGTGAGCTGAGCAAACTCGTCGTGTTCTTCGGCGGTGAGCTCACGCTGTGCTTGGGCAGCTTTGAGGGCTTTACGGCGCTGAAGGGCAGCGAGGGGCACCGCGGCCTCGATGCGCTTCAGGAGATCCGCTTCGGCGATCATCGTTGCGGGCATAGTGAAGGTATTTTACCGCCTCGCCCGACTGAAGTCATCGGCAGTGATTTAGCGACAGGGCGAATCTGGCGTATAAAGCGGTATGTCCGAATCGCTTTCCTCGCCCTCGTCGCGCCTGTGGTTCACCTCAGATCACCACTTCGGCCACGACAAGACGGCGGACCGGATGAAGGAGAGCTTCGGCTGGGTCAAGGACTACTACGAGCTGAAGGTCGAAGATGCCGATGCGCCAAGTGGAAAGCAGCTCATCGTTCTGTGCCATTATGCGTTTCGCGTTTGGCGAAACGCATATCATGGCTCGTGGCATCTGTACGGCCACTCCCACGGCTCGCTCCCCGACGCTGGCTACTCAATGGATGCCGGGGTGGACTGCCATGACTTCTCGCCTATCTCTTATGAGCAAGTCAAAACGGCCTTTGCTTGTCTCCAGGTGGTAAAATAGCCTTGTGGAGAGCAACCAAATGCATGCCTATTCCTACCTGAAGCGGCTTCTCAAACAGCAGGAGATCTCGGTGCCAGAGCTGCACCGGCGCATTCGCACCCAGGGCTTGAGTGTGAACCTGAAAAGCCTCTACCGTTTGAGCGATGACACACAGCCCGTAGACCGCCTCGATATGCGCGTGGCAGGAGCGATTTGCTCCGTGTTCTCAGTGCGCCTCTCCGATTGGATCATCTTTCAGGAGGAGTCTCAGATGCTACACACGCTCGCACCTCAGAGTCAAGCACGCCTAGACACGCTGATGGGAAAGAATAACCAAGGCGAGCTGACTGCTCTTGAGCGTGAGGAGCTACGCACTCTCGTCCGAGAAGCCGAAGAGGTCATGTTGACCAACGCTCGCCTTTTGTCGCAGCAGCAACAGCGCCTCAAGCCGGAAGTGTTGGGCAGTAGCGTTGCGTCGTAGTCGCCTGCGTACTCGAATTGAAGCGCTAGCTGATTTTCGCTGCGAGTACTGCGGAGCGCCCCAGAACGCGTGTGGGTATCATTTGGGTGTGACTCATTTTGGTTGAAGGGCCCTTCATGCCACTTTGTACCCCACTTGTGGCTTCTTCATTTTTAGGTCTGCTCTCTCAATGCAGGGAGAATCCCAAGCAGAACATGTCCCATAAAGCCGAGTTTGTTCCCGTTCACGACGAAAACAATGGAAAGGTTCCCAGTCCTGATTCTCGGCCACACAACGAAGCCGCAATAACGATTCGGCACCAGCAACGCGCCAATGCATCCCGGAAAGCTCAAAACGATCCTTGACAAGATGACGGCAAGCCCCTTCAATCACC
>NZ_JANNYP010000550.1:0-1649 GCF_031410135.1 Armatimonas sp.
CCCGCGAGAAAGCCCGCCAGACGAGCTGTCTTTCCAACATGAAGCAGGTCGGTCTTGGGATCATGATGTACTCACAAGACTATGATGAGACATTTCCACTAGGGTCTTATATTCTGGGCACGATGACGGCTGCCGTCACCTGGCAAGACTTAGTCGAGCCCTATGTGAAGTCGGGTGCGGGCGCGACCAATGTCAATATCGTTGGGCGGGTGGATGCTCCGTTTTGGATCTGCCCAAGTATCACACCCAATGGATCAAACCTGCCCATGGCCCCAGGCGACACGATCCCTTTTGCTACGGCGGGCGTCTCTCCGATTACGAACTTCTACTCCAAGGCATTCAGCTACATGAACAACAGTAACCTGATGCCCACCAGCCACCGCTCCGCCCCCACCACGGGTGTCAACGGCTGGTTTCCCTTAGGAATTCAGACGATGCCTGCAGTCGAGTCGCCAGCTCAGCGCATTCTCGCCTGCGAGGGCATGGGCTACGTCGGCAATACCGGCGGCGATGACTGGACCACCAACTGCACAGTCGGGGTGGAGACGGGCTTTCCCAACCTACCAGGACGCTTATTGGGCCGTGCGGACAACTACTGTGGGGCGCGCTACCGCCACAGCGGTGGGGCAAACTACACCCTCGCCGATGGCCATGCGAAGTGGTTCAAGGCTCCGAACAACTCGTGGCGTGCCCGTAGCACCCAGGGCGCTGCCTGGCGCAAGTCGCTGGCTCCCAATGCCAGTGTCTGGTTCCGCGAGGACTAAATCGCCTCTTACCGGGTAGAATCTCCCCATGCGACTGGTGTATCTGACCACAGGAACGGGGAGCTTCTACTGCGGGAGCTGTATGCGCGACAATGCGCTCGTGCTGGCGCTTCGCAAGCGCGGCCACGATGCGCTCTTGGTGCCGATGTATCTCCCCCTCACATTAGATGAGGTCTCAGCAGCAGAGAACATTCCCGTGTTCTACGGTGGGATCAACGCCTACCTGCAGCAAGTCTCGCCCCTCTTTCGCAAGACCCCACGCTGGCTCGACAAACTCTTCGACTCTCCCAAAGCGCTGGCCAGTGCGGGGAAACGCGCTGGAATGACCCGCGCTAGCGAGCTAGGCCCCATGACACTCTCGATGCTAAGGGGCGAAGAGGGAAACCAGAGCAAAGAGCTGGAGCGCCTGGTGGAGTGGCTAGCGAGCGAGAAACCCGACTGGGTGATCCTCTCCAACGCGCTTCTTTTAGGGATAGGACGCAGAATCCGCGAGGCAACGGGTGCCAAGATCGCCTGCACGCTCCAGGGAGAAGACGGTTTTCTGGACGCGCTGGGCAAGCCCTACTCCGAGCAGTGCTGGCAGCTTGTCGGCGAGCGTGGCGCGGAGTTCGATGCGCTGATTCCCGTGAGCCGCTACCACGGCGATTTAATGCAGAACCGCGCCAAGCTTCCCCCCGAAAAGCTTCATGTCGTCTACAACGGCATTGATCTCACCGGCTACGCTCCTCGCCTCGAGCCGCCCAAAACACTCACGCTCGGCTACCTAGCACGCATGTACGAGCCCAAGGGTCTGGGAACTCTCATCGAGGCGTTTTGCTTGCTCGCCCCCCGCCTGCCGCAGCTCAAGCTAGCCATTGCCGGAGCACAAATCGGCTACGACTCGTT
>NZ_JANNYP010000551.1:0-5294 GCF_031410135.1 Armatimonas sp.
ATGCCGTAGCGCAGTGCCAGTTTGGTGGCATGGAGTGCCCCCATCAAAAAGGCAATCATGAGCAGCAACCCCCACGAGCGCAGAGGAAACGAGCCTATATGAAAGAGAACCGGGATCATCTAGGTGGCCTCCTCGGTGCGCTCGGGCTTCGCAGGGGCATAGTCGGGTAGTAAGAGACTCTTGATCGCCAGAAGACAGATACCAATGGTAATGGCCGTGTCCGCGACATTGAAAATTGCAAAGTTAATCGCCCGGAAGTCGAGAAAATCGGTCACCAGCCCGGAGCGTAGCCGATCAATTAAGTTGCCCAGTGCCCCCCCAAGCGGCAATGCCAGCGCGATTCCATTAAACCGATCCAGACCGCCCTTTGCTTTGCGCTCGGAAAACACAATCCCCGCCATGATCACCATCGAGGCAATCGTAATCAGCCAGGTCTTTCCCGCCAGCATCGAAAACGCGATCCCATCGTTCTGGACATGAGTCAGATGAAAGACGCCAGGCCAGAGCGGCACCGACGTGTGAACGGGAATCTTAGCGATGACAAGAGCCTTGACAAGCTGGTCGGTGAGGGCGATGGCACCTGCGAGACCATAGAACGCGGCAGGCGCGAGACGTTTGGGCATAACGCTCCATTATACCGCTGTCCCATTGATATACTGCTGCGTCTTGTCCCAGACCAGTCCCCCAATGGTTCGCCCCATCTTGCGGCCTTCCAGATCCGCCGACTCAAAGTGAATCCCGCCATAGCGCCGCGAGAGCCCAGCCTGATCCGCAACCTCCGAAAATGTCGTCCAGCTGCTCACCAGTGGGGCAATTCGGCTCTTTGGCGTGTATGAAAACGTGTCACTGCCCGTGAAGCGCTTGAGAACCTCCGCCGCTGCCGCACTAAACGTGCTATGCCCCGAGGTGTACTCAGGAAAGGGCGGTGTCTGAAAGTCATTCGACTGCGACGGCCCCCAGTTCTGGTTGCCGGGCGAGAGGGCACGAATGGCGGTAATGGGGCGCGATGTGTTGTAAAAGCGCTTGGTCTCCCAGCAGCCAATCCCGGCATCCATCACCGCATTCCCAACGATAAAGAACAGCTTCACATCGCGATCCAAGTCATAGCTATCACGGGCCGAGACGGACAGTGCGAAGAGCATCCAGTGGCCTGGAGGCTGTACGGAGCGGGGGCCGTCCGCCCAGTACTCTACCAGAGAGCGCTGTGCACTCGTCAGGTCAATCGTGAGCTGGATCACCTCGTTCATCTCTGCGATATAGGCCGCAGAACCATACTCCGGTGGGGCGGGTGCTCGGAGCTGCGACGACGACGACAGAGCAAAGGGGGTGACGAGTCCCCAATGTGGCGCGATGTAGGCTGGAGAGCTTCCATTGGGAAAGCGAATCTGCTGCCAGTACTTCGGGTCTACCACGGTATCGGGGCCATTGACGGGCACATAGCCGGTCGTATCCGCATAGTTATTGAGCTGATTGGAGCCATCCGTGTGCCGGTACTCCAGGAGCGCCTGAGCACACCGGTTCCCAATTCCCACAGCCGTCGTGGTGTCGAGTGACGTATTTGCAGGATCGTAGCCGAGCTCCCTCATGAGGCCGTCAAAGGTCGCTTGTCGTGAGGGATAGAGATCTACCAGCGCCCGATAGGCCGCAAAGCTAATCGCCTGCTCCTTGTTTCCCTGCGTCTGCTCCCCCACAGGCCGACGGAGTGAGCCGCCCAGGCGTGTCCCCACGGCAACACTGTCGTAGCAGGCCCAGGCATCGAAGGCCGCTGTCTGGACAATGGCAATCGCCCGTGCGTTCTGCGGTGGCCCAAGGCTTGTGTTGCTAATCGCATCCAGGAGAACTTCGGCCCATCGCCCGGAAACCGTCCGTGTTATGGTAGAGCCCCCGCCGCCCCCACAGCCTGCGAAGGCGAGTGCAGGAGGCAGCAGAAGTGCCTGTGTTATCAACCGACGACGGCTCAGAGCCCCACCATTTTCCATTGTCTTTCCTTTACTCAGTTACTCCGTCGAAATCGCCCCGCGCCGCACCAGCTCACGGACAACGGCAGCTTGGCTGGCGGAGATCTCGGGGTACTCCGGGTCAGAGCCGACATCTTCGCGCACGAACCACGAGCGAGCACACTTGGTTCCGGGCGCAGGCGAGACCGTGACGGAAAGCGCCTCCCCCACCGTGAGTGTCAGTTTGGAAACCATCAGGCACTCGGCTAGCAGCGCCTCGCTTCCCTCGCCCAGAAGTGCGGCCTGCTCGGCAGTGACCGTGAGTGCTGCCTGGAACTCCACGGACTTGGAGGGCATGGCGTCTTCTTCGGGTGTGGTCGGGCGGCCCTCTTCTTTTGCCTTGCTCCGCGCCGCACCCTTAGCCTGCTGATATGGCTCGATCTGAAGATTCAGCGCATCACGAAGCGCAAGAATCACCTCAAAGCGCTTCTCCAGTGAGACATTGGGCTCTCCCGGCTCCGGCCAGCTTGCCAGGTGGACACTCTCAGGCTTGTCATGCCAGCCCGGCAGAAAGTCCCAGGTGTCCTCTGCCGTGTGGATCAGAATCGGGGCCAGGGCAGTGGCCAGCGCAACTGTGATCTCAAACATCGCGGTCTGTGACGAGCGCCGCTTGGGATCCTCGGGCAGGAGCGTGTAGAGCCGGTCTTTGAGCACGTCTAGATAAAACCCAGAGAGCTCGACATTACAGAAATTCAGGATCGCCTGCGTCGCCCGGTAGAACGCGTACTCGTCGTAGGCAGCCGTCACTTCCTGGAGCACTCCAGCAAGTTTGCTCAGTGCCCACCGATCCAGCGCATCTAAATCCTGCTGCACCACTCCATCCGTGTCGGGCTTGAAATCTGCGAGATTCCCCAGCAAGAAACGAAGCGTATTGCGCAGCTTGGAGTAGCTGCTGGCGAGCTGCTTTAGGATATTGTCCCCGAGCTTGGTGTCCTCCGTGTACTCGATGCTCCCCACCCAGAGGCGCAAGACATCCGCGCCGTAGCGCTCGACGACGCCCAGCGGGTCAACGGTGTTGCCTTTCGACTTCGACATCTTGTAGCCTAGCTCGTCCACGGTGAAGCCATTGGTGACGACGGCTCGGTAGGGCGGCGTGCCCCGGAGCGCCGAGGCGATCATCAGCGAGCTATTGAACCAGCCCCGGTGCTGATCACTGCCCTCTAGGTAGAGATCGGCAGGCCAGGTGGACGCATCGAGATCGGGCCAGACGCCAGACGCGAGCACGGCAAAGCTTGTCGAGCCCGAGTCGAACCAGACATCGAGAACATCTTTTTCTTTCTCAAAGTCAGAAGCGGCGACGCCGTTATAGGTAAAGCCTGCGGGCAAGATTGCCTCGGGGCCCGTGTTGTACCAGCCCTCGACGCCGTCTTTGCGGATGACGGCAACAGCGGCATCGAATGCCACTTCGTCCATCACGGGCTCGCCGTTGGCATAGAAAAGCGCGATCGGGACGCCCCAGTGGCGCTGGCGCGAGACGGTCCAGTCGGGTCGTCCGGCGACGGCAGCGGTGATGCGGTTCTCCGCCTGCGACGGGTACCACGCGACGTTTTTGATGCCATCGAGCGCTTTCTGACGCAGCCCATCGTGGTCTACCGAGACAAACCACTGAACCGTGGCACGGAAGAGCAGTGGCTTGTACGGCGCACGCGGCGAGTGCGGGTAGGAGTGCGTGAAGCTGTAGCTCCCCAGCAGTGCCCCGACCTCGGCCAGTCGCTCCGGGATCGCTTTATTGGCTTCGTCGGTGTTGAGCCCCACAAACGGCCCGGCCTCGTCGGTGTAGCGTCCACGGCTATCGACCGGCGAGAGCACGGGCAGGCCGTACTTCATCCCCGTGACATAGTCATCGGCACCGTGGCCCGGCGCAGTGTGAACAATGCCCGTTCCCGTGTCGGTCGTCACATAGCTTGCCAGCACCCCAACAGATTCCCGATCCAGCTCAGGCAGCGGGTGGCGGAAGCGTGTGCCCTCAAAGCTCGCGCCCTTGCGGGTTTCGAGAACCGTGACCGCTCCAAGCTCACAGGCGGTTGCTGTGGCTTCGAGCAGTTCACCTAGTAGCACCAGTTTCCCGGCGTTCTCGGTTTGCACCATGACGTAGTCAAAGTCGGGGTGAAACGCGAGGGCTAAGTTCGCGGGGATCGTCCAGGGGGTCGTGGTCCAGATCACGGCACGCAGGCCCGGCTCCGAGAGGCTCTCGAACGCGACATAGATCGCCGGGCTGACATGGTCTTTGTACTCGGCTTCGGTGTTGGCCAGCGCCGTCTCGTTGGCACTGTCCCACAGCACAGGCTTCAGGCCACGGTAGACATAGCCCTTGCGCGCCATCTCCAAAAACGTCTCGACGATCTTGGCCTCAAACGCAGGGGCCATCGTGAGATAGGGGTTTTCCCAGTCGCCGCGGATTCCCAGGCGCAAAAACTGCGTCTTCTGGACAGCCACCCACTCAGCGGCGTAGGTGCGGCAGCGAGCACGGAGCGTGTCGGGTGTCCATTGCTCTTTCTTCTCGCGAAACTCCTTCACCACCTGCACTTCGATCGGCAGGCCGTGGTTGTCCCAGCCCGGAACATACGGCGAGCAAAAGCCCGACATGGTCTTGTAGCGCGTGACGATGTCTTTGAGCGTTTTATTGAGCGCGTGGCCGAGGTGCAAGTTGCCGTTGGAGTACGGCGGCCCGTCGTGGAGAACAAACTTCCCCTTCGGCGCGGGCTTGTCGAGTGACTTCTGGTAGAGATCCATCTCCGCCCAGCGTGCCTGAAAGAGCGGCTCGCGGGTGGGTAAATCAGCGCGCATCGGGTAGTCCGTCTGCGGCAAGTTAAGTGTCTTAGAATAGTCCATAGTGTTTAGGTTGGGAAACGGTCACGGGGTCGGCGGCGAGACAAACAAACAGCGCTCCTGAAAGCAAAGACGCCACGATTCGCCGAACCCAAGAGGCGGGCGACACTGCCCGCCCCGAACCGTGTGATGCTCAGGAGCGCTGGATAATTTGGGCGATACCGCCACAGCGAGAGAAGAAGTGCATACGTTGGAAAACAGTATACCGCACTCGGCAATAGACCGGGTACGGTCAAGCAAAGACATACCAGAGTGTAAAAAAGACCTAGGAGAGTCCAAGATAGACTCTGCTAGGTCTTTTGCCGACCTGCCTAGGTATTTGCTTGACCCAGGGCGGTATTTCCTAGACCGCCCCAGGTCTTACTTGGATACTCCCTGGTCTTTTCAGGATGTACCAGAGTCTTTCTTAGATGTGCGACCGGGGAAGCGCTTCTTGAGATCGTCGTAGATGGCCTCCGCCTCAGGGAC
>NZ_JANNYP010000552.1:0-10523 GCF_031410135.1 Armatimonas sp.
CCCTCGGGGCCATAGATCGTCACCGGCCCGACACCGCCTTGTGCGAGTGCCCGTGAGGCAAGTAGGCCTGGAAGTCCAAAGATATGGTCGCCGTGAAGGTGAGTCAGGAAGATCCGGGTGAGCTGAGAGAGCCGTACATGGGAGGCACGCAAGATCTGCTGCTGCGTCCCCTCACCACAGTCTATGAGCCACCACTCGCCCCGCTGAGGCAAATGGAGGGCCGTCGCGGAGACATTTCGTGCCCGTGAGGGTGCCCCAGAGCCTGTCCCCAGAAAAGTCACTTCCACGGCGGCTATTGTATCGCAACTCCCCCAAGCTGTCCGAGCATCAATATTCCCAATACAACATGTCGCCTGATAGATAGCTTTCATCTACTTACCAAACCTAAGCAATGAGCCGATAGAGAACCATGATCTTTCATGTCTTCGGCTCTCCGTCTTCGCTTGACTGCGACATTGTCGTCTTTGTGGATACCCTACCCTCACTTGAAGAAGGTAAAGCACTCGCCGCAGAGCTAGCGCCCCAAATCTTGACTCAGCTCGGCACCGGCAAGAAGCTCAATCTAAACTTCGCTGTTCTACACGACGGAATAATCGTCGAGACGCTCAAAGGCATCCCCGATGAGACCAACAACGCCGTGCTGGCAACCTATGGCTTTCATACACAATGTTATCCGCTTGCCATTGCCCATGCCGTTTCTCGTGATCGTCGTGCCAAGTTCGAGCGTGCGGCACGCATCGTTCTCTCGCTCTACTCCCGAACACCGCAGCGTGAGTCCGTAAAGCGAGCACTGAATGGCGACTTTGCAGCGAAGTGCACGATGCTTGCAGCGCTGGATCTTTCTGTATCCACGGACTTCGGCAAGAATGGAGCACCCGAGGATGTCTACAAGAGCATTGCCTTTCAGCTTGGGCAGGCTATCGCACTTGCGGAAGGCATTGAGTTCTATACGAAAGAAGCGATCGTGGAGCACTTCCCCAGGCTCAGGCCTGCTCTGCAACGCGAGCCCCAAACCGAGACAGACCGCCAAGCTCTGGAAACACTCAAAGCCCAGTTTCTTAAATATTCCGTATAATTCAGGCATGAACCTACGAGCAATCACGCGTGGCCCGAAGTTCCACTGGTTTGGCTACTACGATAAAGAGCAGTTCGACCCAACCGGGCGCTTTGTACTGGGCATGGAGACAAGCTTCGAGGGACGAACGCCCCAGCCGGACGATGTGCTAACGATTGGAGTGATCGATCTTGAGGAGCACGAGCAGCAGAAGGCATGGACTCCTCTAGGGACGACGCGGGCTTGGAACTGGCAGCAAGGCTGCATGCTCCAGTGGGTTCCCAAGACCAAGAGCACGGTGATGTGGAACGACCGAGAGGACGGCCAGTTTGTCAGCCATTTTCTCGACATTCAGACCGGCAAGAAGCGCACCCTCCCCGCGCCGCTCTACACCCTCTCACCCGACGGGAAGTGGGGAGTCGCGCCGGATTTTCGCCGTCTCAACGACTGCCGTCCGGGCTATGGCTACAACGGCCTCCCCGATCTGGGCCGCGACAAGCAAGCGCCAGAGGATGCAGGGATTTGGCGCACGGAGCTCAAGACGGGTAAGACGGAGCTGATTTTCTCGTTTGCCGATGCGCTCAAGGCATGGCCCCAGAGCGACAAAGCCTGGGCGAGTACCAAGCACTGGTTCAACCACCTACTCTTCTCCCCCGACAGTAAGCGCTTTATCTTTCTCCACCGCTGGCGCAAGCCGTCGCAAGGAGCGGGTTTCTCCACGCGAGTCTTTACGATGGGAACCGATGGCAAAGACCTGCACCTGCTCTATCCCTACAACAACTTCAGCCACTTCATCTGGCAAGACAGCAAGCACGTTACGGCCTGGGCAAACCTGCCGTCGCATGAGTACAAGTTTTACGACTTTACGGATAAAACCGACAAAGCGGAGCCCATTGGGGTAGATGTGATGACCCGCGACGGGCACCTAACGTATCTGCCCCAAGACGGCGGCAAGCGCTGGATTGTCAACGACACCTACCCGGATAAAGAGGGCTACCAGCACCCGTATCTCTACGACATGAAAACGGGCAAGCGCACCGAGCTGGGTAAGCTCCTTGCGCCCCCTGCCTACCGGGGTGAGTTTCGCTGCGATTTGCACATCCGCCACAGCCGTGATGGAAAGAAGCTCTGCCTCGATTCCGCGCATGAAAACGGGAGACAGTTGTATCTGCTGGAGATTGAGGAGCTTGTTGGCTAAAGAGTCTTACCCGAGCCACGCGGGTCGCTCGCGCCGGTGACGCTGCCATTTTGGGCGATCAGAATCCCCTGTGCATCTCCCAGCGTGCGGGGCTTGCCAAAGACATGTCCCAAGCGCTCCAGGCCAATCTTGACGTTCTCGGGCAAGTGCCTATCTGCGCCGATCTCATCGGGGAGCCACTGGTGATGAACACGCGGCGCAGCGATGGCCTCGGCGATGGGCATCTGGTGATCCACGACGTTTAAGATGACCTGGAGCACGGTGTTGATAATCGTCGGGCCACCGGGGGAGCCGATGATGAGTTTCAGAGCGCCATCGGGAGCCGTCACAAAGGTCGGGGTCATGGACGAGAGCGGGCGCTTTCGGGCTTTGACCGCGTTATTCTCGCCCTGAATCAGGCCATAGCGATTGGGCTGGCCGGGGCTTGCGGCAAAGTCGTCCATCTCGTTGTTCATTAAAATGCCCGTGCCCGGAATGGTCACCCCAGAGCCGTGCGAGCCATTGAGCGTGTAGGTATTCGAGACCGCGTTGCCCTCGCTATCCACAATCGAAAAGTGCGTCGTGTGAAGCGGCTCATGGCTCGCCTGCCCAGCCCGAATCGCCGTGCTGGGCGTGGCATGGCGCAGGTCAATTCCCTCGCGCCAGCGGGCCGCATAGCGTGGGTCAGTGAGCTGGCTGACGGGAACGCGCACAAAATCCGGGTCGCCGAAGTACTCCGCGCGATCCGCGAAAGCCCGCTTCATCGCCTCGACGATCAGGTGCCAGCGAAGTGGGCTCTCCCAGCCCATGCGCCCCAGCTCGAAGCTCGCCAAAATATTCAGAATCTCGATCAGCACCGCGCCCCCCGACGACGGCGGCGGCATCGAGACAATCCCATGGTTTCGGTAGCTGCCCGTGACGACCTTGCGCTCTTTGACTTCATAGCTCCGCAGATCACGCTCGTTGATCCAGCCGTGGGGACGCATGGCACTTGCAATGCGCTTTGCCGTCTCGCCCTCATAGAACTCACGCGGCCCGTGTTTCTGAATCCGCGCCAGAGTCTCGGCAAGCTCGGGCTGCTTGAAGCGCTGCCCTACCGTCACGCCCCCAAAGATCGCCTTGGTCGCCGCGTAGCGCGAGAGCAGCGCTTTGTCACTGGTGAGCGAGCGCACCAGTGACTCAGGTGCCACAAAGCCCTCAGCGGCGAGCGCACGCGCGGGCTCGATCAGCTCCGCAAACGAGAGCTTTCCGGAGCCGTATTTCTTGTGTGCCAGCGCCAGCCCCGCCACCGTTCCCGGCGTCCCCGATGCACGCCAGCCAACCGTCGGCCCACCCTCATCGGTCTTGCCTGCGTAGACATCGCGAAACGCCGCGCCCGGAGCCATCTCGCGGTAGTCAATCGCGGCGGTTCGGCCCATCTTGTGCCGCCACATCAAAAAACCACCACCGCCCAAGTTGCCCGCCTGTGGGTAGGTCACAGCAAGGGTAAAGCCCACTGCCACGGCAGCGTCCACCGCATTGCCCCCGCGTCGCATCACATCCACTCCTACCTGGGATGCCAGCGGCTCGGCACTTGCCACCATGCCTCGACTTTTAGGAGATTGCAACCTCACCCCCTACTTCGCTGGACTTGTAGATCGCGTCCATGATCTGCGTGACCATCAGCGCCTGCTCACCCGTCGCGGCCCCAACTTCGTCAATGGTCATGTCCTCACGGATAGTCTTGAGAAACATCTCGATCTCCTTGCCGTGTGTGCTCGCCACGTTGGGGAGCCAGCCGGTCGTGGTGTCGGTGAGGGTGCCGAACTCCTCGCGGTACATCGTGTACTTGCCCGCGTTGGCATCGAAGAATGCACCGGCTCCCGTGCCAAAGAGCTGAGTGTCGAAGTGCTCCTGGTCAATATTGGCTAAAAACGAGGCCAGAAGCGTCATCGTGCGCCCGTCTTCAAACCGAACGTAGGCGCTGGCAAAGTCCTCAACGGTGTAGGCGCTGGTGTCCCACTGTCCCCACTCCCCGACTAGCCCCGGCGTCTTGCCCATCTTACAGACCGCACTGCCCACGGTGGCAACAGGCTTGGGATGTCCCATCAGCCAGAGAGTCATGTCGGTGATGTGCACGCCAATATCAATCAGCGGCCCGCCCCCGTTGAGTTCCTTGTTGATAAAGACGCCCTTGGCGGGAACTCTGCGCCGACGAATTGCACGCGCCGCTGCATGGTAAATATCTCCAAACTGCCCGTTCTCCACCGCCCGCTTCAGGCTCTGCGCTCCGGGGGAGTAGCGCATGTTAAAGCCGATCTGCAGCTTCTTCCCTGTCTCGCGTTGGGCCGCGATCATCGCCTTGCACTCGTCGGCGTTCATCGCCATCGGCTTCTCGCAGAGCACGTGCTTTCCGGCCTTCAATGCAGCAATGGTGATCGGCGCATGAGCGTAGTTGCCCGTACACACCGAGACGGCATCAATATCATCGCGCTCCAAAAGCTGGTGGTAGTCGTCGTAGGTTGTCGGGATTCCGAACTGCCCACTCGCCTCCGCGCAGCGCTCCGGCAGAATATCCGCCACCGCCACGACTTCGCACCACTCCGGGAGTTTCCGATAGCCGCTCGTTAAGTGCGCCCCCCGCGCAATCCCCCCAAACCCGATAATTCCAACGCCAACCTTGCCGTCCTTGGTCATGACAATCCTCCACACTCTCACTTCGGTGCGAGGCAGAGAATTTCCTTCAGGCGTTATAGAAACTCGAAGAGCCCGGCGGCTCCCATTCCGAGGGCGGCGCACATCGTGACCATGCCGTACCCCCCCCTTTGCTGTCGCCGCTGGGCTTCGTGCAGGAGCGTGACGGTTTGCCGTGCCCCGGTGGCTCCGAGGGGATGGCCCAGGGCGATCGCGCCGCCGTTGACATTGACACGCTCCCAGTCTAAAGGAAAGTGATTTTGGCTGGCAAGCGCCTGCGCGGCAAAGGCCTCATTAAACTCGATCAGGTCTATCTGGTCTAGCCCCACTCCCGTGCGCTGGAGCAACTTGGGGATTGCAGCGGCGGGGGCAATACCAAAGTGAATCGGATCGACTGCCGCTGTGGCATAGCCGACAAAGCGAGCGAGTGGCTTGAGGCCATGCTTTTGGGCCAGCGCTTCCGTGGTCATTAAAACCGCCGCCGCCCCATCGCTGCGCTGACTGGCATTTCCCGCCGTGATCACCCCGCCAAAGGGCGTCTTCAGCCCGGCAAGCCCCTCCAGAGTTGTCTCCGCGCGGATGCCTTCGTCTTGGGTGATTACCGTGCCGTCGGGGAGGGTGATCGGGATGATCTCGGCCTCAAACTTCCCGGAGGCTTGCGCACTCGCCGCGCGTTGCTGGCTCCGGAGCGCAAAAGTGTCGCACTGATCTCGGGTGATGCCCTCCTCGACGGCAACCCGCTCGACTGCATCGCCCATTCCGAGCCAGGTATCGCCTGCGAGGGAATCGTTGGGGCGAAGGGTCTCTCCCATGAACGGAACACGCGTCATGCTCTCAATGCCACCCGCTAAAAGAAAATCAGCCTGACCGGTTGCCAGCTTTGCCGCCGCCGTCGCTATCGCCTCTAGTCCTGATGCACAGAAGCGATTTAGGGTCAGCCCCGCCACACTCTCGGGGAGTCCGGCACGGAGCGCCGCCACACGGGCCACGTCCATTCCTTGCTCCAGCTCTGGCATCGCGCAACCCAGGATAACATCGTCAACCAGAGCTGCGGAGAGCTGAGGAACGCGAGCAAGCACGCCGCGCAGTACGAAAGCGGCTAAATCATCGGGCCGTAGATCTTTAAAACTTCCCTTGGGGGAGCGCGTTAGGGCGGAGCGTCCTGCCGCAACGATTACAACATTGTTCATTGGCCAATTATACCCCGGTACAATAGCACCATGAGCTTTTTACAGACCAATCGCTTTCAACCCGCCGCTGAACTCGTCGCAGAGGCTGTTGCCAAGGGCGTCCCAGGGGCCGTTTTGCTGATCGTGCACCAAGGCAAGGTCGTCTTGCGACAGTGCTGGGGCTACGCCGGTCTGCGCCCTGAAAAGCGCCCCATGACCTGTGAGACACTATTTGACCTTGCGTCGCTGACAAAGCCTATTGCGACAGGAAGTGCGCTGGCTCTGCTCCTCGAAGCGCGCCAGCTTACTTTGGATGATCCGGTGGAGAGATTTCTGCCGGAGTTTTCCCAGCGCCCCGGCATCACGATACGGCATCTTGTGACTCACTGTGCGGGGATTCCGGCGGGGGGAGCCTATGCCAACCGCTACGTCACGCTCCCTGAGATCGTCGGGGAGATCGTCCGGTCGCGGAAAGCGGCAGGGGTTGGGGAGAAATTTATCTACTCCGACTACTCCGCCATCGCGCTGGGAGCCGTGGTAGAGGCTATCGTCGGGCAGCGGCTGGATCTCTTTTGCCGCGAGCGTGTCTTTCTTCCCTGGGCAATGACCGAGACCACTTACCGCCCTGGTGTGCACCTCGCTCCGCGCTGTGCCGCCACAATTTCTGGCGATGATCTCCCCGGCCGCCGTGGTAAAGTGCACGACCCCACCGCCGCCGCGCTCGAAGGTGCAGGCTGTGTCTCAGGTAATGCGGGCCTCTTCTCCACAGCCGACGATCTCGGACGCTTCGCACAGAGAATGCTAGAGGGGGGGCGTGGAATCTATCGCCCTGAGACGGTTCGCCTGATGACCACGCCACAGTCCCCTCTCCCCGGGCCAGAGGGGCAGCGCGGCGTCCTTTGGGATATTGGGAGCGCCTATGCAATCCGAGGCGCGCTGTCAGAGGCTTCCTATGGGCATACAGGCTTCACAGGTACTTCTATATGGCTAGTGCCTTCGTCTGGTACTGCAATTATCCTCCTTACGAATGCTGTTCATATTGCAGAAAGTAGTACTAAAGTAAGTGTCATTCCCTTACGACGAGCTGTATCTACAATGGTTGCAAAAATGATAGGTTAATAGAGATATTATTAAAGGATGCCTTATTATTTTTACGATATAATCCCTTTTGAAGCTCCAACGTGGGCAACATCGGTCGGGAAGACAGCCTGACCAAATAAGGAAATATATAACAATGGGACGACGACCTAAAGTGATAAGTGAAATTACGACCGAAGCAACCGAAGCAGCACCTGTGGTGCGCCGACGACGCCGAACAAGCCGTGTGATTGACCATGCCGCACAGACGGCACTTCTAGTAGACTCACTTTTGAAGACCCGTGGCACCGATGGTGCTTCTCAGGAAGAGCTTCAGAGTGTGATCAACTGGGCACGTGGAGTGCATTCCGAGACGGAGGAGCTCAAGACCCTCGTAGGCCGTCCGCGCCGCCAGAAAGCACTGGCATCCCCGGATCGCATGGCCGCTTACGAGCTCAACAAAGCTCTCCTGGAGAGCGTCCTCGCCGGTAGCATCGGCCTTAATGTCAATGAGAGCGGCTCGATTGTTTTCATCAACCCATCGGCGGAATAAAAGCAAACTAGCCAAAAAGCCCAGCATCTTGCTGGGCTTTTTCTATTTCTGGTTCTCACGAGGAGGAATCGGCGAGAAGACTCCGACCCGCTGTGCCGGTTTCCCACGCCAGTGCTCACGGGTCTTGGCGACCGCCTCCATCATCTCCTGGCCCGCAGTGTCCCGATCCGCCGTTTTCGGAATCGTGTAAGGCTCCCCAAAGGCAACAGTGATCTTCCCATGATGGATACCGCCTTTTTTGCCGAGTACGTAACTTGCTCCACTCACGAAAACGGGTACTACGGTGCAACCTGTCTTAATCGCGAATAGAGCAGCTCCTGGTTCCGGTACTCCAATTTCTTCCTCAGAGTCCTGACGGGTTCCTTCAGGAAAGACACAAACCACACGCCCCGCTTTCAAGAACCCAAGTGCCGTCTTAAACGCGGTCATGTCCGCCTCACCGCGCTTGACAGGGAAGCCGTCTACACCCCGCAGTAGCCAGTTGAGAATCCTGTTGTGAAAGAGTTCTGCTTTGCCCATAAAGACGACGCGGCGTGGGGTGACATTGCCGATTGCCACGGGGTCTAGGTACGACGTGTGGTTACTGACATACAGAACCGCCCCCTCTTTGGGAACATTCTCTGCGCCTTGAATGTAAAACGTCGCCCAAGGCCGAAGAAGAACCAGCGTTCCTCGTTTTAATATCCAGTAGGTATCCGTTTGCTTCGGTGCCGTTTTTTCGTCGCTCATGCCTCTACTTTACCCGCAAGTTCCATCACAATCTGCTCAATGGTTCGCCCATCCGTGAGAAACGTTATCGCATCCGGTGCCGGCTTGAGCGGTGAGGCCTCGCGAGTTTCGTCGCGCTCATCCCGTTCTTTCAGGTCTGCAAGCACCCTTGCGTAGTCAAATACCTCACCACGCGCCTCAAGCTCGGCATGACGGCGACGTGCACGCTCTTCCGGTGAGGCAGTGAGAAAGATCTTCAGCTCCGCCTGGGGAAACACCACCGTCCCGATATCACGTCCCTCCATCACCACGCCCCCTTGGGCACCAAGCGCCTGTTGGAGGCGCACCAATGCTGTACGAACGCCCGGAATAGCAGCCACCTTCGAGGCCATCAGGGAGACTTCAGGAGTCCGAATTGCCTGAGAGACATCCTCGTCGCCGAGAAACACACGCTGCGGCTCCCCAATACCGGCAGGGTCAAATGTGATCTGGGCAGCCTCCGCCAATGCCGTGCTTTCTTCCGGTTCTGTCCCAGTTCGCAAGGCCACCAGCGCCACACAGCGGTACATCGCCCCGGAGTCCAGGTAGATATACCCCAGACGATCTGCCAGCAGGCGTGCCACGGTAGATTTCCCTGCACCCGCGGGCCCATCAATTGCCACTATCCAGCGCTGCATAGCTCCTCCAAGCGTGCAAAAAAGTCAGGGAAAGTCTTGGCAACACACTGTGGGTTATCAATCACAATCCCAGGAGACCTCAGTCCCGTAATGGCAAAGGCCATCGCCATCCGGTGATCGTCGTAGGTCTGAATCGTAGCAGGTAGGAGCTGTTTTGCCGGGAATATCGTCAGGCCATCGAATCGCTCTTCGACACGCACACCAAGACGCTGTAGCTCTGTGGCCACAGCGGACAAGCGATCCGTCTCTTTATGTCGAATATGGGCAACATTCTCGATCACCGTCGGAGAGTCGGCAAACGGCGCAATTGCCGCCAGCGTCATCACGGTATCCGAGATTGCGTTCATGTCTACCGTCACACCATGAAGGGTTTCAGGGCCACTAACCTCGATAAAACCAGGGGCTTTGGTCACCTCACAGCCCATCTGCTCCAAAACATCTACAAAGGCCACGTCGCCCTGAAGCGCGTCAGGCCCAAGATTTGCTATCCGCACCCGCCCCGCTGTCACTGCCGCTGCAGCAAAGAAATAAGAAGCAGCAGAGGCATCGGGCTCAATGGCATAGGTTCCGGGGCTTTTGAGTTTCTGTCCACCCGGAATCCGGTACTCGCGCCCCCCACTCAAAACCTCAATAACCCCGCCAAACTGGCGCACCATTGCCACCGTCATTTCGATATAGGGCGCAGAAAGAATCGGCCCCTCGACACAAATAATCGTTTCCTTTGTCGCACAGGGTGCCGCAAGCAATAATCCCGAGAGAAACTGGCTAGAGGAATCAGAACGTACAATTGTGCAGCCGCCTTGAAGCCCCTTCGCGTGAATCGTGAGGGGCGGACATCCCGTCGGGCAGTCAATTTCCACGCCGAGCTTTAACAATGCCTCCGCCAGATCACGGATCGGGCGCTCCCGCATCCGCTCCACCCCATCGAGAAGGAACTCTCCATATCCTAAAGCAGCAATCGGGCTGATAAAACGGGCAGTTGTCCCCGAGTTTCCCACAAAGAGCTGTGCGTTCGATGCAGGAATTGTTCCTTCGCACCCCCATACCCGCACTTCATGAACCGTGTTGCTGGCTTCCACACGAAACCCTAGCTCCACTAGACAGTCCTGCATTCGCTGTGTGTCATCAGCAACCAAAGCGCCTGTCAGCAGCGTTTCGTCGTCGGCGAGTGCCGCTAAAGCAAGAGCGCGGTTGGTGATACTTTTGCTCCCCGGCACAAAAGCAGTACCGATAATTGGCGAGGATACGGGGGTTATACCGAGTTGTGGGGGAAGAGTCACAACCTATAGAATATCACAAACAGAAATGGCCCTTCCTGGTTTCACTAAGCTTTCACTTAGCAAGACCAAGAAGGGCCAATCACATAAATTCTGGCGTCGCGCTATTTTCCCAGGGGCTTTTGCCCCAAGTATCTTCGCCGCAATAGGGCTTAACT
>NZ_JANNYP010000553.1:0-6015 GCF_031410135.1 Armatimonas sp.
AGTCCACGACGAGTGGATTCAGGATCACATCGACTGGTGGGTGAACGTGGTGGGGCTGGATCGCGCTAAGATTGATCTGTTTGAGCACGTGAAGCTCGCGCACTACTCCAAGCGCACCGTGGACATTCTCTACAACTTCCCGACTCTGGGCTTTGATGAGCTCGAAGGAATCGCCAACCGCACCGACTGGGACTTGGGCTCGCACTCGCGCCAGCAGGAGACGCTGACTCTCTCGGACAACACACGTGAGAAAGTGATGCCCAACGAGCACTCGGTCGAGAAGCTGACGTACTTTGACCACGAGACGAATAAACATATCGTTCCCTTTGTGATCGAGCCCGCCGCTGGCGTAGACCGTGGCGTGCTGGCCGCACTCTGCGAGGCCTACGACGAGGAAGTGGTGGACGAGGCCAAGGGCGATATTCGCGTGGTGCTACGTCTGAAGCCCGCCCTGGCCCCAATCAAGGTTGCCGTCCTGCCGCTGGCCAAGAACAAGCCCGATATTGTCAATAAAGCCAAGGCGATCAAGAAGGCACTGCAAAACGAGCTCGGAATGCGCGTGGTCTACGACGATACGGCGGCCATTGGCAAGCTCTACCGAAGGCAAGACGAAGCCGGAACCCCATTCTGCATCACCGTGGACTACGACACCCTCGGCCAGAGCCGCGACGGCTCGACGGACTTAATAGACACCGTCACCGTGCGTGACCGCGACTCAATGGCTCAAGAGCGCATCGCGATCACAGACTTACTTGGCTACCTGCGGGCACGTCTGGTGTAGCCGAATCCTATCTGTCTCTCAGGCTGAGTTGCTTTCTGCAACTCAGCCTTTCTCTTTTCAAAAAAGAGAAATGAAAAAGATATTAAAAATACGATTTTTGAATCAGGAACTTTTTTTCGTGATTCATAGTATAGTCTTAATAGTTAGGAAACCTAAAGCTCTCACAAAAAAAGCTGGTTCCCTCTGAAAGGTTTTACTATGTCGTCTACAAAGTTACGTCCACGTGGATTTACGCTCATCGAGCTTCTCGTTGTCATCGCGATTATCGCGATTCTTGCCGCCATTCTCTTCCCTGTTTTTGCGCAAGCCAGGGAAAAGGCACGCCAGACTTCTTGTCTGTCGAATCAGAAGCAGCTAGGCACAGCAATGATGATGTACACACAGGACTACGACGAAGCGTTCCCGGTTGCCGTCGGTGCACTACAGGTAGGCACTGCTGTCTTCCCGCAGCACTGGGGCGCGGATCTGATCGGTGGCGTCAATGTGCCGGTTGCGATCGTGCCTGTGGGCGTTACGGTTCCGAGCCTGCTCAATCCCTACATTAAAAATGCCCAGCTCATCAACTGCCCGTCATCAGCGCAGCGCACTTCAGTGGCATCGGCTGCCGTTGCCTACATGTTAAATGACTTGGCCGTCGCGCAGTCTATGGCCTCCTTCAATGCTCCGGCGCAAACCGTTATCATGAGTGAGAGTAGCACCTCGACAGGCTCTCTTATGGGAAATCAGCCCATAAACCAGCTGCGTCTTAATGTAGGGCACGCGGTCAACCGAGTCATTAACTACAACAATCTGGGACAGGGTCCTGCTCCGATCGCAAGCCAACTTGTTGTCATTCCTGCCATCGCACGTCCTACCAATATCCTCTTTGATCAGGCCGACCTCGATGATGTCAACCGGCACTCGGGTGGTGGCAACTTCCTCTATGCCGACGGCCATGCCAAATGGGCAAAAGTCAATACCAATGCTGTGGGGATTCCACAAGGAGTCTTTTTCCCACTGGCTGGTCAGGTACGTACCAATGCGATCAATACAAACGGCGGCCCCGTGCTCGACAACATCAACGAGCCTGTTCCCGGTGGCCTGATGTACAACTACCAGGGCACCTTCCACCTAAACTAAAAGAGAAAAAACAAAAAAAGGGCAGGCATTGCAATGCCTGCCCTTTTTTTGTACACTACGACGAAGCGATGGTAGTATCGGTGCGATACTCGACACGGTCGTTGCCTTCGTGGTAGACAAAACGCAAAGAAAGACGGGCCTTGGCCTTAAAGTTCTTCACTTGCACGGGAAACTGAATCGCAATACCACCGTTGGTCTTGGGAGCATCCATGTCATTGAGAAAGATCTCATCGTTGCCGCTGGGAATCGCCACCATCGCACGCAGGTGCACGGGGGCATCGTTTTCATCCTTGAACTTCAGGTCTATCCAGATCTTACCCTCACTCAGACCTGCCCCGATGTTGACAGTCAGAGGCGAGAGCTTAGTTTCATCGTCGTTGATCTTACGAACCACTTGATCCCACTGGGAGGCTCTGCTAAAACTACGGATCCAATCTACTAAAATTACCGGGCTCATTTTTCCTACTTCCTGATAAAACTATATACCGTCACTTGGAGTGGCGAGCAAGTAAATATGATTCCACCCCCTGGCGACGATCTCGATCTTGACACGCTCGTACTGCAAGCCATCCGCTGGCGCGTCCCTGACCGGACCTATAAGACACGTGACTATCTCCACCAACATAGCTTAGTGACCATGGCCTGCGCGTGTCAGCGCCCCGATCTCCTCCAAGAGCTACTCCGTATCTGTCCGAAACAAGGACTCACCGAAGCACTAAACCAGGCGATCTGGTGGTACTCAGATGCCTGCGTCGAGCTGCTCCTCAAGGCAGGAGTTACCCCCACCGACAGCTCTCTGGGAGTCGTCCTCAAAGACGGTCGCCATGAGCTCTTTTTTCGACTACTAGATCACGGCGGCAACCTGCAAGCTCGCTTTCAGGGCGAGGCAAGCCTGCTACATCTGGCGGCAACACATAAAAATATCGAAGCCACGCTTGGGCTGATTCAGCGGGGCCTGTCCATAGACATTCAGGATGCAGGGGGGCGCACTCCGCTGATGAAAGTTTGTGAGCACGGGAGCCCGGAGACGGCAGTTCGTGGCCAGGAGCTCATGCTACAGCTCTTAGAGAACCGTGCCAGCCCCAATGCTCAAGACAAGCGCGGCATGACCGCTCTGATGCTCGCCGCAAGCACCGTAGAGCTCGAACAGGTTCGGCTTCTCTGCCTCGCGGGAGCTGATGCTACTCTCAAAAGCCACGCGGGCCTGCAAGCCTGGGAGTACGCGCTCAAGGCAGGCAAGACGGAGAACTCCTCGCTTCTGCGCACCGGGTAAACTACCCGCATGAAGCAACGAGCGACACTCCGTAAGATGCCGCTGCTCTCGCCCGAAATGGCAGCGGCGGGCATTACCCCAGGCGGCGAGGGTGGCCAGTGGCCCCGCGATCTGGTCTGGAGCAAACGCGGCCTCGCGTTGTGCATTGATGTCGGGGGGCTCTATCTCGATAGGGGCGACTCCACCGGCTGGAGCCTCTCGATGGAGGGCTTTCATGCGCGAGGCTGCAACACAATAGCCTTTGATCCCGAGGGAATGGGGCCAATGCTCGCCGTCGGAGGGAACTCCTCGGATTTTCAGCCCGGCTGGCTGGGTGGAAAAACGCCACATGGTCTTTATCGGTACACCAAAGAGCACCGCTGGGAGCAGGTTGTCCCCGTGACGGAGGGAACGGGGGGAAGGGTGTCCTACGATCCCTACAGCTACAGTGTGATCTCAGGCTGCTGTGGCGTAGCCTACTACCTCACTCCCAAGTCGGGACTGTATCTCTGTGATGATCTCTTTCAGCCGAGCCCGTTTGAGATCGGCAAGAAATGGGCAAAGCTCAGCGATCCCTTGGGTGGCGAAGACCGAGATGCGTATCTACGAATCGGGCCACAGTCAGGCGTGCTTCGGATTGATGATATAGCGAAGAATAAGGCAATTCTCAAGCGCAGTGACTACGTTCCCGGCATCGTCTGGATTGGCGGCAAGCGCGGCTTGCTTGCCTCGAAAGACGGCGGCAAGACGTTTATACAGATTCGGACGCAGGCTGTGTATGGCCTTGATGTTTTAGATAGTGGGCTAGTCTTTATCTCGGATGCAGGCGGCATTCATCAATCAACCGACGAGGGCAAGAGCTGGGCGACGCGGGCTGGTCGCGGGCTGGAGCAGAAGGGCAAGCCCGTGCAGAATATCCGGGTCAGTCCTGCCGATCCCAAGCGGATGCTCTGCTGGATTCAGGGCGACAACTGGCAGTGGGTGCGCTCGGTCAGCCACGATGGCGGCGAGAGCTGGCAGCCCATCAAGATCGAGAGCAAGAACTGCGTCCTGCCCAACAATGCCCGCAACGGCTACTTTGCCTGGTCGCACACGGATAAAAACACGGTCTACGGGATCGGCGGCGATATTGTCACCAAGTCCACCGACGGCGGCAAGACGTTCCAGTGGAGCGCCAATGGCTACAACGGGATCATGCTCGGAGGGCACTTTAACTTCTCCACCCACGCCCCGGACTCGGTCTTTCTCGCCTTTCAAGACTACAATGCCGCCGTGACCCACGACAATGGCAAGACCTGGCGCGTGTTCGATGCTAGCGGCAAGGGCTGGGGTGGCTTCTGCTACGGCGGGCACACTCCTGATGGCAAGACGCTCTACTATGGCGATGCGGAGAGCTGGGGCGGCAAGCGCCGCCTGCGGATTTCGTATAATGCCGGGCATACCTGGCAGTTTGTGGGGGATCTCACCTTCTCCGGCCCCGATGTGAGCTGCTCCGACCCAAGCAATAAAAACATCCTCTTTGCCAGCAACCTGCGCTCCGAAGACAGCGGCAAAACCTGGAAGCCGATGGCGGGCTGCGAGGGCATCTACACCCACACGGACAGCACGCTCTACGGCAAGAAAGGCCGCACACTTGTCCGCTCCACCGATCACGGCGCAAGCTGGCAAAGTGTCGCCGAGGCTCCTGCGGATATCTACGACATCGCGGTAGACCCCAAGCGCAACCGACTCTACGCCGCCTTACGAGACAAGCTACTCTTCTGGGAGGCGGGCAAGTGGCAGGAGCTGGACACGCCGCGCGATCAGTACGGCAACCGCCACGTCAAGACCGTCGCTGTAGACTCACAAAAGCCCGAGGTGCTCTATGTGGGCGGCTCCGCCGACATCTACGCCACCAGCGCGACGATCTGTCGCTCCCAAGACGCCGGAAAAACCTGGGAGAACCTCACCGCCGCTTCAGGGCCACGAGAAGTCAATGCTATCCGCGTCCACCCCAAGACCCGCGAGGTCTGGCTCAACGGCCAGTGCTACGGCATGTGGCGGCTTAGTTAATTTTAAAGATCAAGGGCTTACGCTCCTTGGGAGCAAGGGGCACTAAAGCGAGTGCTTCGTCTTCGGGGGCGCGTCCCAGCTCTTCTAGCATCGGCATGAGCTTGTACTTACGCTTGTTTTCTATGAGAAGCGTCTCATAGCGCTCGTTCCACTCGCTGCCCCGCCCCATTGCGATCTCTGCCGTCCGCACCACGGCGAGCCATGCCGCCGCGATTTCGTAATGTGCTGCCTGGTTCGTTGAGATAATCGGGGCGGCGGTTTTCAGACCAAAGTCGCGCACGGGCTGAGGTAGGTGCTCCACCACACGCGGGGCGAGGGCGAGGGCGTAGCTGCTACTGTAGCCACCCGAAGCAATCCCCCAGGCTCGCTCCCACTCTCTTTCTTCCAATAAGATCTCCAGCTGCTCGGCCTGCGAGCCACGCCACTCTAGAAGCTGCTTGAGGAGCCGCTCACGTGCGCTCTCGCGCTCCGTGGTTTCGAGCGAGGCGAGGTGTTCTTTCCAGATGCTCAGTGTCGGTGAGGTCAGAAGAAGCGCCTCCCGTGCTGCCCGGCAAGCCGCGTCGTCACTCTGTTTCTGGCCCAGCTCCAGCACCCGCTGAGCCAGTTGGGTAACCCCATGATAAGTTGGGCGACCATCTTCTCGGGGCGCTAGAAGCTGTGCCAGAAAGATCTTCCCAAGGCGTAACGCGGGAGCAGGGGCTTTATGCTGCAAGGTTGCCACGAGAGTCACGCACTCCTCACTGGAAAGCTCTGTTGCCTGCTTTGTTGCCACCCTCTCCATCTCGTCCAAGCGATCCAGGTGGGTCAGATA
>NZ_JANNYP010000554.1:0-1095 GCF_031410135.1 Armatimonas sp.
TGCTGGGGACAGGACTTCAGGTGGCCTCGGACGATGAGGACAGGGCGGATAAGTATGCCGCGTATGTGCAGGGGGCTCTGCGAAATCCGAACATCGTTGGATCTCACTGGTTTGCCTATTGTCCAGAGCCGATTTCTGGGCGCGGTGACGGAGAAAACTATGACACAGGCTTGTTTAGTGTCACAAACGATCCCTACCCGGAACTCCGTAAGGCCATTCGGCGCGTGGGATATTCGCAGTATCAATACAGACTTGCAGCTAGCTCGGACGCCCCGCGCCGGTAGGTCAGCTTTTTCAGGTAGGTCCCGCTGGCTCAAACAAGTCAGTGATGGTCCCCGGACTCTGGAGTAGTAGCCCTTTCAACCTATCCGTTCGGACTTACTTGGAAAGAAGGTTGCGAGGATTGCTCGATGTTGTTTGATGGATTCTGTCGTTTGAAGCATCTGCATGTACGAAGCACAAGTTTGGCTCTGGCATGCAGCGCCACGATCGAATCAATAACGACATGACATGGCGATTGCCTTGGGTGTCGAGTCTGGACCCGGATTTCGATGATAACTTGACGACTCCACTCCAATTCGGACAGAGTGAGTCAGAGACCGCCATGTTAAGTTCTGAACAATTGGCCGAATATCGTGAGAACGGGTTCACGCTTGTGCCCGATTTTCTAACTCCTGTGCAGACGGCGGCACTCCAGGAGGAGGTCCTGCGCTTGAAGCGCGAAGGCAAGTTGCAAAACATCTCGACCGAGGGAGACGGGACAACCCATTCATCCAAAGCCCAAAATCTCCAAATCTGCCCGGCTTCACCCCATAGTGAAGTCTTGCGAGCCCTTCCGTTTTCAGACTCCGTGCGTGAGGTGGTCGGCCAAATTCTTGATGGGCCGTCGAGGCAGATTCTCGACCAGATCTTTCTGAAGCCGGCACACTATGGCGCCGGGACGAATTGGCATCAAGACAATGCTTACTTCAAAACGGAGCATCCGTTGCTTGGTGTCGGAATGTGGATTGCCGTTCATGCCGCAACCCTGGAGAACGGAACCATGCACATGGCTCGAGGACTCCAACATACGGCGCTGCCCCATTACCGCGACCC
>NZ_JANNYP010000555.1:0-1460 GCF_031410135.1 Armatimonas sp.
CCAACGCCAGCCGCTGGGGCATTGATCCCGACAAGATCGGCATCAGCGGAGGAAGTGCGGGCGGGCACCTGACGACAATGATGGCAGCCTACGGTGGTCCTGGCGATCCCAGTGCCAAAGACCCCGTAGACCGCGCGTCGAGTGCAGTCCAGTGCGCCGCGTGCTTCTACCCTCCCACGGACTTCCTCAACTACGGCAAAGAGGGTGCAAAAGCCATGCTGAACCCGTTTCTAAAGAGCTACTGGCCTGCGTTCGGTGTCACCGATAAAACCACTCCCGAGGAACTAGAGCGCCTCAGTAAAACCCTCTCCCCTATCTATGGCATCACCAAAACAACTTGTCCGGTCTTTCTGATCCACGGCACAGCCGACCTCCTCGTCCCCATCCAGCAGTCCGAGCGTCTCTTGGCCAAGCTCAAAGAAGAAGGCGTCCCCTGCGAGCTTGTCAAGCGCCCCGGAAAAGGCCACGGCTGGCCGGGTATCGAGAAAGACGCGGAGCTACTGATGGACTGGTTCGACAAGTATCTTACCTCCCCCCGCCGCTGAGACGGCGACCCCCTCCGGCAAGCGAAGGGGGTCGAATATACCGAAATGCCCACGATCCATACGCGCCCCGTTTGCCGCCTCTTTGTGCTCCTGGCACGTGATGCGCCACTCGGGGTGATCCTTCGGTCGGGTCCTAAGCGGCTTACACAGCTTATCCTCTGGCACACGGACACCGATATGTTCGAGCCTGGGGATCGTCATGTAGGCCATTTCTATCCTGAGCGCGGCGATCTCTCCCCCGATGGTAAGCTGCTGATCTACGTAGCGGCCAACTACACCATGGGGCATCATAACAAAGGCTTGCCAAGTTTCTGGACTGCCCTCAGCAAGCCTCCCTCTCTCACTCCTCTGGGGATCTGGCCCAACAACGAGCCGTACTATCTCGGGGGACTTTTCGCCTCCAGCGCCCGTATCGAGATTAACCTTGCCCCCTATGCGTATGAAGATTGGACACTCCATAAGCCAAGTTTCCCAGCAGGTGTGTCGCCGGAAGGGCACGAGTTTGAGTACGAGAACCTATCTTGGAATCCTAACAACCAGTTCTTCACTCGCCTAATGCGAAATGGATGGACTCACGTGCCCCCAACACAACCATCTGAGACAGTAGGCATTGAATTTGAGAAAGGACATCCCCTACAGCCCTTCATACTTCGACAGATGATTTATCGTCATGCCGCCACGTTTGAAGTTCAATATAAACAGCGAAAAATCTCAACGCCGCTGCCGGGCGCAGTCTGGGCGGACTGGGATCAGAGGGAGCGTTTGGTCTATTCCCAGGAAGGGAAGCTGTTCACTGCCGATATCAACGTACCAGGAAAACTTGCCCCTCAAGAAATCGACGACTTCACTCCCAACAATCGAAAACGCCTCCCGACTCCCAATTCAGCGGGCAAATGATAAAGAGCGGGTCGTTTT
>NZ_JANNYP010000556.1:0-14576 GCF_031410135.1 Armatimonas sp.
CTGTTCACACGCCCTGCATCCCCAGCGAGCAGTCGCTGGATCTCATCCACATTCCCCGTAATCGCAGCGGCATGAATCGCGGGCAGCTGCTCGGATTTAAGATGGGGTAGGGCAATCAGCCCCAGTGCGAATGTACGACGGTCCATATTTTTGTTATACTACACCATGCTGCAAAAAGACGATAGCTGGCCAGACTTCCGTGGCCCCCAATTTGACGGACACAGTCCAGCCATGGGCATCCCCAACGAGTGGAGCGAGACCAAGAATGTTCAGTGGAAAACTGCCTTTCCGGAGACTGGCTGGTCCTCGCCAGTGGTTTGGAACAAGCAAGTCTGGCTAACATGCGCCACCATGAATGGCAAAGAGCAGTCCGCACTCTGTTTTGACCGTGATACAGGCAGGCTCCTCAAAAAAATCCTAGTCTTCCGCAATGAGAAACCGCAGTACGTTCCGCTGTCCAACAATACCTACGCCTCACCTTCGCCGGTTATCGAGAAAGGTCGTGTCTATATCCACTTTGGCACGTTTGGCACCGCCTGCATTGATACCAAGACATTTGACATTCTCTGGACGCGCCGCGATCTCAACTGCGAGCACTCCCAGGGCCCAGGCTCTTCTCCCTTCCTCTTTGGAAACTCCCTGATCCTGACCTACGATGGTATGGATGTTCAGTTCTTAATTGCCCTCGACAGCCGCACCGGAAAAACGCTCTGGAAGACGGAGCGCAACACGAGCTTTGGGACAGAAGATGGAGAGCAGAAAAAGGCATTCACGACCCCCTATCTCTACACGCGAGGTAAGCGCCAGGAGCTGGTGAGCGTTGGAGCACGAGCCGCGTGTGGCTACGATCCGAAAACTGGCAAAGAGCAATGGCGTCTCCCGCACACCGGCTTCTCGAATTCCTCGCGCCCGATCTTTGGGAAGGGCCTGCTCTTTCTCAACACGGGCTTCAATCGCCCGGAGCTCTGGGCGGTGAAAACGGATCGGCCAAGTGGCCCGACAGCTGATGACATTGTCTGGCGCTTCAGCCGAGGTGTCCCCATCCTCAGCTCACCGGTTCTGGTCGGCGATCTTTTGTTTTTTGTGGCGGACTCGGACATGTTCACCTGCCTGGAAGCGACAACGGGCAAAGAGGTCTTTAAGGAGCGGCTCGGGGGACGGTTCTACGCCTCGCCTGTCTTTGCCCAAGGACGGATCTATCTCTTCAACGAGCGAGGAAAAGCCTGGGTGATCAAGCCTGGACGCGCTCTGGAGATTATTGCGCAAAACGAGCTGGAAGCGGGCTGCCACGCCTCTCCCGCGTTTGCGGGAAAGTCCATCTTTGTCCGCACGAGCAGTCATCTCTACTCGCTAGGCAGTGGTGCAACAAGCTGAGGTGCGGTTCGTGCGGTGAGCAGCGCGACAGCGATCAGTAAGTCGGCAGCGTAGGTAATCTTGGGATTGGGAGTGGTGCTCTCTAGGAGATGAACCCCACGCCCCAGTCGTCGAAGAAGGCTTGCGTCGTCGGTGGCGATAAAGCCTTCCGTACGCGCCGACAGATGCGCTCGGCGCAGCAAGTCGGTCTGGAAGCCCTGTGGTGTCTCCACGGCCATGAGATCCTTCCGATCTACCAGCTCACCACTGCGGCGCATGAGGGTATCCGTAACGGTACGAACGACCGTCATTGCCTGATGAATCCGGGTCGCACCAACGGCCTCCGAGATCAGCTCGGTGGTGATGCAACAGCGCGCCGCATCGTGCACGAGAACGTACTCGGTGCCAACCGCATCGAGGCCACGTCGGACGCTTTCCTGGCGCGTACTGCCTCCCAACACGACCGCCTGAAGCTTGCCTTTGGCATACTGGTCGCCAAGCTCCCAGAGCCTATCGGAGTCGCCTTCACTGCCGACCAATACGATTCGCGTGATATCGTCACACTGGGCAAAGGCTTCCAGGGTCCAGGCGAGAATGGGCCGTCCCAAAAGATCAGAAAGAATCTTGTTCTGCTCGCTACCAAAGCGCTCCCCCCGCCCGGCGGCAGGGAGGAGAGCAGTAACGGCAGGTTGATTTCTCATGGAGGATGACTACGAGCGGTGTGTTCTCGTGGGAGTACGTGGCCCTCGCGTGTAGGAACGAATATTACGATCGTAGTCGGTGCCGCCATCGTCTTCACGCATGTGGGCAAAGATCATCTTCCCTGCCGTTGTCTGAAGGAGCGAGGAGACAATGACATCCGCAGTCTCCCCAAGTGCCTTCCGGCCGCCTTCAATCACGATCATGGTTCCATCATCGAGATAGCCAATTCCCTGGTGCTGCTCCCGGCCTTCCTTTACCACAGCAACGCGCATCTCTTCACCAGGAAGCACGATCGGCTTGAGGGCATTCGCCAGCTCATTGATATTCAGAACAGGGACACCTTGAAGCTCCGCGACTTTATTGAGGTTGAAGTCATTGGTCACCAGTGAGCCATTGAGCGCTTTAGCCAGCTTGACAAGCCGCGAGTCCACTTCCTCTTTTTCCGGGGCCATCTTATCGTAGCTGCGCACCACCAGAGTCAGCTCTTTTTGCATCTGGTTGAGAATGTCCAGCCCCCGCCGTCCCCGAGCTCGCTTGAGGCCATCAGAGGAGTCGGCGATATGCTGAAGCTCATCGAGCACGAAGCCAGGGATATAGATCGTCCCCTCGACAAAACCCGCCCGTGCAATGTCTGCGATGCGTCCATCAATGATGACATTTGTATCCAGAATCTTAAATACCGCCGGAGGAAGTGTCTCTTCGACGTCTTCTTTCGGGGAAGAGGGCATGTAAAAGTGTAGCTCTTCGCGCATAGACAGCGCTGCCGCAGTGGTGAGGTAGCTAAGAATCACTCCTGTCAAGAGCACAATCGCCACTGCCATAGGGGTATTTTTCCCCGATGCCTGAAAGATGACGACAGAGATCGCCACGGTCAAAAAGATACCAAGTGCTAAACCTAGACCAATCGCAATCTTGTCTCGTGCGGACATATTGCGCATCTGATCACCGAGGCTCTCGATCTTTCGAAAGATAAAGCGTCCCAGTGCAAACCCAAAGATAACACTAGAGAGACCAAAGACCAACCAGTAGATCCAGCGCTGATTATCCGCTAGCACATTCTGGCTTCGAAGATTATCAAAAACTAGATTAGAAGCATATAAACCAACCCCGATTGCAAGCCCTGTTAAGATCGCCGTAAAGGTTAAGCGCCAAATTTTATTATTCATGTGTGTATCTCATCCTATACGGTTCGGGCTCGCTTAGCCGTTCCCGCCTTTGGCCAAGCGAATGCGCGCTTGTGCTCTCCGCATGCTTGCCATGATCTCGGCGCGATCCGTGGCTTCGGTGCTGTTCATGAGCTCACGGGCACGAACCAGAGCGGCCTCTGCCCGGCTGACATCAATCTCATCATCGAACTCTGCGGTACTTGCCAGGACCGAAACTTTGGCCTTACCGACATCGAGAAATCCGCCCGCTACCACGAGCTGGCGTGTCGAGCCATCGGCGAGGCGTACCACACACTCTCCTACTCCGAGCTCTGCCAGAAGGGGCGCATGCCCTGCCAGCACACCCAGGCTTCCCTCAACCGAGGGAACCTGTACCGATGAGACTTCGCCAGAGAGCACCGTCTTTTCGGGTGTCACAATATCTAGTTGAAACGTCGCAGCCAAGTTTTCTTTTCCTCAAAATCTCTCAATGAGAGCATACTTAGCCTGCATTGTACCACTACCACGCCAAGAACTTACTCACGAATGGTATGAATCTTGCGCTGTAAACTACCGAAAATGACACTTGTGAGCGCCTTCTCTTCCCTCCCACGGATCGGCTTTATCTTTTCCACCGAAGTCGGCCTAAAAACGCAGTATCAGAACTGGCGTGAAGCAATGGCGCGGCTCACGCCCCGCCTGGATCCCGAGTGGATTGTCATTGATTGGTACCGTCCCGATGGATTTCTGGAGAGAATTCCTTTTCTGCCGGGTGGCATCGTCGCACGCATTCGCTCACAGCAGCAGTTTCTACAAGGATTTCATAAGCAGCGCTACGACGGTCTGCTCATTGGTGCCCCCGCGATTGCCTATAACCGTCCTCGCCTCCTTGCACGACAGCCGTACTTTGTCACCATTGACTGTACCCCTCGGCAGCTTCATAGCATGGGCTCACTCTATAACAAGCGGCCTAGCTCTATCCTGCCTTACGAGAACTGGAAAGAGGCGCAGCGGCGGACATTCTATCAGCAAGCCCGGTTCCTCTTTCCCTGGTCGCACTGGGCCGCAGAGAGCATGGTCAACGACTACGGTGCAGATCCTGCCCAGCTTGAGGTCATTCCACCGGGCATTGACCTGAGCCGCTGGCAAGCTCCTGAGCGCATTCTCGGAGATACGGTTCACTTGCTCTTTGTGGGGGGAGATTTTGTGCGCAAAGGCGGAGACTTGCTTCTGGAGTGGGCACAAAAAACTTCTAAGCGCAACTGGAAGCTCCATATCGTCACCCGAGACCCGGTGCCGCTGAACCATCCACAAGTGGAAGTCTACCGAAACCTCGGCCCGAATGATCCCGCTCTGATTGCTCTCTACCAACAGGCACATCTCTTTGTCCTGCCCACACGCGGGGACTGTTACTCTCTGGCGGGAATGGAGGCACTTGCTTCAGGCTTGCCCGTTCTTCTTGGTCATGTGGGTGGCACGGGCGACATTATCCGCGACGGTGAGACGGGCTATCTCTTGCCTCCTGGTGATCGTTTTGCCCTCACAGATCGCTTGGAGTTTCTGCTGAGCAACCCGGAGCGCCTGCTTCCGATGGGAGCTGCCGCGCGTCAAGATGCCGAACTGCGCTACGATGCGACTAAAAATGTCGGGCGCATTCTTGCACGAATCCAACAGTCTCTCGCCACAACTCTGTAGAGCCGGTAGAATAGGTGCCGTGAAGCATCCCGATACCCTCACTAATGAGATTGAGAAACTTTTAGGCAGGGCTACCGGCGATGCACTGATTGGGGCATCGGGCATTGACGATGATCCGCTTCTGACTCGCTGGGTGATGCGGATTGGCGAGGAAGTGGCGGTTCACTCCGATCGCTTAGACACCAAACCCGAGTTTGTGATCCTAGGCAGCGATGTCGCCAATGCCCTGACTCTTCCTGGCAGTAAAGTTCTCGTGACACGCGGCCTGCTCGATGAAGTGACTAGTGACGATGAGCTAGCAGGGGTCTTGGCCCACGAGTGCGGACACATCGCCAAGCGCCATGCGTGGCAGCAGCTACAAAATAACGGGCTCTTTGCGCTCCTTCTCAGTCTGGTTCGTCCCAAAAGCGAGGTAGTACGCCAAGGGGTAGTGGTGCTGAACTTACTTCGTGCCCTTGCCCAGAGCCGTGAGAACGAGTACCAGGCCGATGATGTTGGCTTGAAGTTTGCCACGGCAGCCGGCTACGCTCCCGCGGGCCTTCTTCATTTTATTCAGACCATGGCCAGTGGCCCCATGGCAAAGTGGGAAGAGTACTTCGCAACCCACCCACCGGGAACCAAGCGCAATCAGCGAGGGAGGGAGCAGTCCGTCGTTCGTGAAGCGGACGCCGATAGCCGTGCCGCTGTCGCCGCCGGTTTTGACCGTCGTGGGCTCTCCGGGCTTGCGGAGCAGGTGCGCCAGGGACAGCGCGATCCTCTCACCCTAGCCCCACCAACGCCCCGCTCAGGTTACTTACGAGACGAGCGCCGTTCCCTTGCCGAAGCCGCCTCAGGGCAGCAAAAGCGCCTGCTGGCAACCTACAAGCCGCTGGTCACTAGTAGCACGCTCCAGCAGCTCTTGCTTCTGACGGCACAGAGCCAGGATATTCGCTTTATCGCCCTCTCCACCCATGCCTACCTGCTCCAGTTTCATATTCAGGATGTCTACGCCCGCTCGGTGCGCCTCTTGCGGCTCGCGATGCCGGTCTGGGAGGATCTGGTGCCGGAGAACAGCGATCGCGACACGCCTGATCAAGCACGTGGACGAAGTGAAGTGCAGGAAGCAATACGCCGCGTTGCGGGAACGCCCGAGCCGCTTCAAAAGGCCAGTAAAGCAGCACTTTTGGCCCTTTCAGACTTGCATCTGGGACGATTCTACAAGCTCGATTCCGGGGCGCAGTGGACCCGGATTGCTGCCATCGAAGGGCTGATTCGTTACGCGGAGAGTGAGCTCTCGCGCGCCGACAAAGCGGCAGGAATTGGCTGGCGCTATCTGGCTCTGGCCCGTATCCGCCGCTACCAGTGCCGCCTGGATCGCCTGGTGCCGGAAGACGATAAAACCAGCCGTTCTCTCTGGCAGCAGCTCATCGAAGCGCGGCTCGGGCAGGCAGTTACCGGGGAGGGCTCAACCGGAGAAGCCAGTGTCCGAGCAGCACTCGCGACACAGCGCCAAGTCTCGGAGACCATGGTTGCCAAAGGACGCGGCAGCCTTCTCTGGGCAGACTGGGTGGCACAAAATCAGGGAATACCTGAAAATATTGCGACGATCCTGCGTCTCTTAACGCTGGACATGGAGCGGGAGCTAGCCGCACGAGCGTATTTGCGGCGGAAGGAATAGGATGCAGAAGCTGCGCTGGGTACTTTGGGTGATGATCGGAATTGGGGCACTGGCAGGGATCTATGGTGCCGCGCTGCGCTACTCAGCGGAGTCAAAAAACCGGACGGTCGAGCTCGCCATAGATATGTCGGAGCTTCAAAAACTCGCGACCTCTGAAGGCAAGCCACTCAAGACAATACTCCAGCGCTTTAAAGAAGCAGGCGTGTCGTCCGTGGCAATCACGGAAGACACGCTGGGCTCTCTTGAGGAAAACCGTCGGGTCGAGGTTCTTCCGACGGCCATCAACAATACCACCTATCTGATAGCCCACCAGCGCAACTTTGACCGGATTGTCGCGGCCCTACAAAACCGTACCCATCTCGGTAGTCAGATTAGCCTTCCACCTGGGATTGGCAACACTAACCCCATGGATGCTGGGATGAATATCCCCCAGACCTTCCAGAGCCTTAAATCCCTGGGCGTGGGCCTTGACTACAGCCTGATCCGCGCGGCACGCGAAGCGAAGCTGGGCGTGGTGGGACGGGTGATGAACAACAGCAACCCAACCGACGAGAGCATTAGCTGGACACTTCTCCAGCTAAAAAAACAGCGTGTTACTACCGTGATTTTCTCAGGCGATGATGTCCTGGGCTACGACAGCCAGTTAAAAACTACCGCGAGTGCGCTTCGCACACACGATATTAACTACGGTGCGGTTGAGTTTACGAAGATGAAAGGCGACTCGGAGCTGCACCGTGTGGCGGCAGATCGCACCATCCGTGTCCATACGATCCCTGGCTCGGAGATGGCCACAGCCACGATCCCTGACAATGTCCAGCGTTTCTCCCTTGCTGCCCGTGAGCGCAATATTCGCTTGCTCTATGTCCGCCTTTTTTTGGAGAAATCGCACCCCCTGGACGAGAATGCTCGCTACATCGAGCAGATCGTTATGGCGGTTCGGCGCGGTGGCTTTACGCTGGGCTTTGCCCATCCCTACACGGAGGCGAGTACCCCGCGCTGGGCCAACGCGTTGATCGGTTTAGGACTTGCCGCGGCCTTACTCCTTCTTGCGGATTGCTTCGCAGGGATTCTTTCGCAACCCTCGGAGCGTGTCTCGTTACTCGTCTTTGTGGCCGCGCTTCTCCTCATCCCACTGGCGGTATTTCTGCCCAAGCTCGCGGCACTCTCCGCAGCCATTCTCTTTGCGAGCCTCGCGGTGGTGCAGCATGACCTACTCTCTCCTATCCCCTATGGAGAGTCACCCCTTCAGACCGTTCTTCAGCGACTGCTGCGCGTGTTGGGCTACACAAGCCTTGGCATCATCGTGGTTGTCGGGTTGCTCACGGATCGGGTTTTCCTGGTAAAGGCCGATGCGTTTGTGGGGATTAAGGCAGCGCTCTATCTGCCACTGCTGATCGCAACTCTCGCCTGGGCCGTGGACCTCCGAGCAAGCTCCCCCGCGGAGCTCTGGAGTAGGATCCGCCTGCAAGTGCAGCGGCTCGCACGGCTGATTTACGAGCCGATTCTTCTCTGGCAAGTACTGGCATGTCTGGCCGCACTGGTTGTCTTGGCGATGCTCTGGCTGCGCTCGGGCAACGACGGCGCGGCAGTGGTGAGCGGCTTCGAGCTGCGCTTTCGGGACATTCTGGATGCCACGCTCCCGGTTCGCCCGCGCTTCAAGGCGACTCTGTTTGCAGCCTTGATGCTAGGGATGTACTTCTGTGGGCGCAAGGAGCGGCTCTGGGGAGTTCCGCTGTTCCTCCTCGGTGTGATCGGGGTAACGGACTATCTCAACACGTTCTGCCACCTCCACATTCCCCTCCTTGTGAGTGTCATCCGCGACTTCCTCGGAACCCTGATTGGGGTTGCAATTGGAACAGTGGCAATTCTTGTTTGGGAAGCACGTGGGAAGCGGATAAGCCGTGCGGGAGACCGTGCGTGAAGATCGCGGCTCTAGGCTACTATGGCTTCGACAACCTTGGGGATGAGGCCGTGTTGGCAGGGATTCGGACGACACTCAGCGGCGCGTTCCCCACGGCATCGCTGCTCGTACTGACCCATGATGCTGCCGCGACCGCGTCTCTGCACCCCGGCGTACAGACAGCCAACCGCTGGCGCTGGCGGGATGCCCTCACGGCGCTTCAGGGAACGGACTTATTTGTCTTTGGCGGAGGCAGTCTTCTGCAAGATGCGACCAGCGCCCGCTCGGTGCTGTGGTACGCCCTCATGGCGCTCCTGGCCCGCAAGAAAGCCAAACGCGTGCTCTGGTGGGGCCAGGGAATTGGCCCGCTCAACGCACCGCTCTCCCAGAAGCTGGTGCGGGTGATTGCCAACCAGGCCGATGCCATCACGGTGCGCGATGAGAAAAGTGCGCAGCTTTTGAAGGAAATCGGCGTACGGCGGTCTATTGAAGTAGTGGCCGACCCTGCATTCGCTCTTAATCCCTCGTCTGTGTCTCACTTGTCCCAGCCGCCGGGAACGCTCGTGGCGCTACGTCACTGGCCTGGTGTCTCCCCAGAGACTCTGGCGCGAGCTACGGCCTCCCCGACAACACTGGCAATCCCGATGCACCTGCCCGATGATCTTACGGTTCACGCCGATCTCCCCAACTTTGACTGGCGACGCGAGCAAGTCTCGGTAGAGGACGTCCTAGGACGCTTTGCCGTCGCCGAGCTGACCGTGGCGATGCGGCTACATGCCCTGATCTTCTCGGCCCGCTGCGCCACGCCGTTTGTCGCGCTCTCGTATGACCCCAAAGTCGCCGCTCTTGCCAAGGCTGCGGGCCAGGAAGATGCCCTGCTCTCTGCCATGGAGGCCACACCCAAGAGCTTACGGGAGACGATCCAGCGAGTTCGAGAGACCAGCGCCACGCGCCGAGAGAGCCTCCATGCTTTTGCCCAGGCCGAGCGGACTCGTGCACAGCGCCCCGCGGCGCTTGCCAAAGAGTGGTTCTCATGAGAGTGATCCTCACACGTTCTCTCTTTCTCGCCGTGCTCCCTCTTGTCGGAGGACTAGCTTGGGCGCAGGAAACCGATCTCAAGCAGACCACGGAGACCAAGCAGGAAACGGAGACGAAGCAAGAGACCGAGAAAAAAGAGGAGAAGAAGAAGCGCGATCAGTTTCGACTGAACTCCACCCAGATGGGCGGCGGGCTAGGTGGCGGGTCACGCGATGGCAAGACCTTCCCCGAGCGCCTGATCGGGCCGCTGGGGAAAGATCTCAATGCCTACGGCAACTGGGTTCTGACACTGCGCAGTAACCAGGTCTCGGGCAGTGCCTCCGCCAAGCAGTGGTTTAATTTTCAGAACAACAACCAGTTCTTCAACACCACCAGCCTTGGGCCGTTTCAGCAGCAGCTCGACATGACCCTGATGGGGAGTGTCTTCAACGCCGTTCAGGTCAATACCAGCCTCACCAACAACCGGGTGGCGGCGCAGACCAGCCTCGCGCAGCTCCTGGGCTTTGAGTACGAGAGTGCCGACAAGCGTACCAAGGCGGCTTTCGGGGATGTCAATGCCAATCTCCCTGGCAACGAACTGGTAACTTTCTCACGGCGGCTGGTGGGGGTGCAGTACGAGAGGAAGCTCGGTGGTAATCGCTCGCTCTCGACCGTGGCCTCCATCACACGGGCTCTCACACGCCGGGGTAGTTTCCAGGGCAACGGAACAACGGGGCCGTACTATCTTAACGCCTCCCAGATCATCCCGGGCTCGGAGAAGCTCTATCTCAATGGCCAGCTCCTGGTGTCCTACGAGGACTACGAGCTCGACAATATCCTCGGCACCGTGCGGATGAAGAAGAGCCGGATTCTCAACCGTGAGGACACAATCGAGTTCACGTACGAGGCGCAGAATTTTAACACGTCTGCGGGAATCTTGACCGGGATGCGCTTTGAGTCCCCCACTACTATTGGATCCAATGGACGGATGGGAGTCACGCTTCTGCGCCAGACCGCCAATAGTGCCGGGAGGGCCAACCGGCCCGTAACTCAGTACTTCGCGGTCTCTAGTGATCTCGCCTCGCGCTACAGCCTGCCCTCCCCGATTCAGGCAAATACGCCCGTGGAGGTGCGCTACCAGGAGCGCCTGCTGACCGAGGGGGTCAATGCGGACTATATTGTTAATCGGGATCTCAACTTTATCCAGCTCCGTCGCTCTTTGCCCGCCGATACCGCTCTTCTGGGGATCTCGTCGCTCTCGGTGAACTACACGCCGGTGCCTCAACAAGGAGTCGGAGGGGATCGGCAGGTTCTGGGGCTCGATACCCAGTTCTCGCCGGTGGTGGGCTCACGGTTCAATGTCCAGTTTGGGCAGAGCCAAGGAATCACCAAACAGAGCTCGGGCAATGGCTTGATCATCAATGGTAGCTTCGGGCCGGGTGATACCCCTGTCGTGATGGAAACTCCCAGCTTTGGGAGTAAGGCTCTTGAGAGAAGCACCACCACTCCCGTTGCCGCACCAGGCGAGCGCTTCAAGCCGACTTGGAGTGGCACGGTGGGATTTCGCAACATTGATCCGGGCTTCTCCAGTATCGAGTCCACGGCAGCCGCACTGCTCCGTGCGGAGAAGGGCATACGAGGAAGCTTTAACTACTCCCCAACACGCAACCTGGCCTACGATGTTACCGTCAATGACTCGACGATCACGCAGAACAACACGACCACAACCGGAACCACCACAACCCCGACCACAGCCGCGACAACCTCGTTCAAGAACCAGACACTGAACTTTGGCGCGGGCTGGACACCCAACGCGGGCCAGCGCCTGCCTCGTGTACGATTCACCCATGCCGGAACCACCCAGGGGAGTGGCACGAATGCGGCCAACTTTATCAGCGATCAGCTCGCCGCCACCTACGATCTGCCCAAGGGAAGCCTGGAGGCGAGTTTATTCCGCTCCCAGTCCAAGGGGCGCAGCATCTTCGCCAATGGCTACACCAACACGGTTGGGACGGGTAGCTCGGGCAGCTCAGGGGGACTTTTAGGCGGCTTCCGAGATGGGACAAACACACAGACCACCACGAACTCGTCGTCGGACAGTGCCCAAGTACGCCTGAACCTCTCCCCGCGCCCGAACCTGACCTTCGCCACCAGTATCGGACTGACAAGCAATAACTCCGGCGGCGGGAAGTTCTCGGGTCGAGACACATCGTTCTCGACCACGTACTCGCCTATCCCCGAGAAAGTCCAGCTCCAGTTTGATCTGACCGACACGACCAATGGTCAGAACCTCTCGGGGTTCTATAACAATAACAATGGCACCACTCTGGGCGGCTCGTCCACGGGCCAGCGTACCCGGTCGCAGAACTTCCGCCTCTCACTAACGCCCAACCAGCGCCTTCGGGTAGAGGGCGGCTACATCAACCAGCTCTCGCTGATCCCCGGCTACGACAATACCCAGAGTGCCACCACGGACATTTCGATGGACTACGGGCTGACCGACAAGGTGAAGGTTCTGGGACAGTGGAGCAAGCAAGGAACGAGCTACGTCGGCAATGCAAGCGACTCGGACAACCAAAACTACATTCTTCAGACGACTGCGGGGCCGTTCAAGCGCATGAACTTTATCGCCAGCGCGTCCCGGATGAACTTTGGCTCGACCCTGACGGGCCAGAATAGTGGCACTGGCCTTGGTACGATTGGGAGTGGGCTAGGCGGTGGCCTAGGATCGGGTGGCCTGACCAGCGGCTTTGGGCAGCAGGGACTGACCAACACGTTTGTCCTACGGAGCACGTACGCCGTCAGCTTTACCCAGCGTGGCAAAGACAAGAGTGCCCCTGGCCGCGAGACCCCCCTGCTTCCTTTTCTGGAGTGGCGCATCCTCAACGCCTCCAGCCCTGAGACCACGGGAACGAATCCGGGGGGGGGTAGTGGAACGGGAGGCGGGACGTCGGCGTTTCACAACGCGCTCAACTACAACAACAACGAAGTCCGCCTCGGCACGGAGTGGGGCGTGAGCAGCCTGCTCTCCGCCTCGTTCGATATCCGCTTCATCCAGATGACAGACCGCGACGCCCCGAGCTTCTCCTACCGCGCCCGAACTCTCAACTTCGATCTCCGGGCGCGGTTCAACTAGAACCCATCCCGCTACTTGAACCCATCCCCCCGGCCCCCTTCCCTCAGGGCAAGGAAGGGGGAGATGGAGGGGGTTTTCCTAACCCTCCCTGCCCTGAGGGAGGGTGGCTTGCAGTGAGGAACGAACGAAAAGCCGGGTGGGTACTAGGTGGGTACAAGTGCCTTACACCACCAACACGACTTTGCCAAGTTTGCCGGGCTGCATCACGGCCACTTGGGCTGCCACGGCTTTCACAAGCGGGAACGTGCTTCCCACGACGGGGCGCAGGGTACCATTCTCTAAGCCAGCATAGAGCGCGGCATGAATTCCGGCAAGCTCATCCGGCGGGACATTGAAGAGAGTCATCCCTAAAATCGCGGCGTCCCGGCTCATGGTCTCCCGAGGGTTGATCTCGATACTGCCGCGATTGCCGATCACCACCACGCGACCAAAGCGGTTCAGCGCGGTCAGGTCATGGGCGAGATTGACATTGGCCAGCATCTCTAAAATCACGTCGAAGCTCTGACCGTCCAAATAGCCCTCTTGCGTGTGATCCAGCGCCGTATGTGCCCCCTCGCGCAGGATCAGCGCACGGCCCTCCGCAGTGCTTGCCGTGCCCGTGACATGCATTCCCAGAGACCGTGCGAGCTGGCAGGCCGCAATCCCCACGCCTCCGGAAGCACCATGAACCAGCACGCGCTCCCCGGCTCTTGCCTGCGCCCGCCCCACCAGAGCACGGTAGGCCGTGGCATACGGCACGTTGATCCCCGCCGCCTGCTCAAATGAGACGGAGTCGGGCAGAGGAAAGGTCAGGGTGGCCTCCGCGAGACACTTTGTCGCATAGGCTCCGGTCTTGGTTCCAGCGGCATAGACCCGCTGGCCGATAACCAGCCCCGTCACCCCCTCGCCCAACGCTTCAATCACTCCTGCCGGATCGAGCCCTGGTGTGAACGGCAGCGGACGCGGCCCGTAGGTGCCCGAGCGGATGTAGGTGTCTACCGGATTGACCCCGCTGGCCTTTACCGCGATCAAGACCTCGCCTGGGCCTGGCGTGGGATCGTCCACGGTGTCGAGCTGGAGCACCTCCGGCCCGCCAAACTGATGAAAACGTATTGCTTGCATACCTTACCCTCTGTGATCCCCGCGATTAGAACGAGGGGACTGGAGAGCTAAAGCTACGAAGGGCGTGTCGCCCATTCCGAGTTTACGGATTCGTATGGCCGGAACGGCCTTTGCAGCGCGGCGCTCTCCAGTCCCGCCCCTCTAACGGGCGGGACTACTTGATCAGCCCCCAGCCCATCATACGACCGAGAATATCGTGAATGACTTTCGCAGGAGAGCCCATCGCGTCCACCCGCTCGATCTTCTCCGGTGCGTAGAAGTTCAGCACCGGACGAGTCTCATCGGTATAGACCTGCCAGCGCCGCCGAATCACCTCTTCCGAGGCATCATCGAAGCGGTTCTCCCGCAGAGCACGGCGGCGCAGGCGGGCCATCATCTCGGCCTCGTCGGTGCAGACCAGATGAAAGACGCGCTCAACCTGGATATGCTCCTCCATGATCTTGGCCTGCTCCAGGTTGCGTGGAATCCCATCGAGAATCAGCAGGTCCAAGTCGGGGCGGTAGCGGTGCGTGTCCACTTGCGCGTTGCAGGTAACTTTCCAGAGCTTGACGGTGGCATCATCGGGCACCAGCTCCCCACGCGAAGAATAATCAGTGAAGATCTTTCCTAAATCCGTGGAGAGGTCAATGGTGCGGAAGACATCGCCGCAGGCCATGTGAAAGAAGCCCGGAACGGCCCCCAGAACTTTTCCAATCGTGCCCTTCCCGGAGCCAGGACGACCAAAAAGCAAGATCGTACGATAGCGTTGTGACATAACGAAACATTTTACCGCCAATAAACAAAACAAGCCTGACTATCGATCAGGCTTGCAGGGCGATTGCATATCAATTCGTCAGTATCCTCTCCAAAAACGTATCATCCCAGCCCGCT
>NZ_JANNYP010000557.1:0-2021 GCF_031410135.1 Armatimonas sp.
GGCTGGGGAAGCTGGAACGAGGGCCGTAGTCCCAAGGCGGAGAACCTCAACCAAGTCGCGATCCCAGAGCTGGACGAATTGGTTAAAGGCGAGGCACCCTTCTTTCTCTTTCTGCGTCACATGGACCCGCACGCGCCCTATCTCCCGCCCGCGCCCTACGAGCGGATGTTCTACCATGGCAACGAGACCGACCCGGAAAATACGTCCATGGAGCCCGTGATGAGCTTCAAGCCCTTCTGCGACTTCTTCGCCAGCTGGATGCCGCCGGGAATCTCGGACAAGGACTACGTCATCGCGCAGTACGACGGGGCGATTGCCTACATGGACGCGTGCATCCAGACGATCTTCACGGCGCTCGAAGCACACGGTATCTACGACGAGACCCTGATCATTCTCAACGGCGATCACGGCGAGACGCTCTACGACCACGAGTGCTGGTTCGACCACCACGGTATCTACGACACGACCCTCCATGTGCCGCTGATCATCCGCTACCCCGGCCGCGTTCCGGAGGGCAAGCGGGTCTCGGGCTACACGCAGCATAAAGATTTGGTGCCAACGATTCTAGAACTTGCCGGAATCGAGACCGAGCGCAGCTTCGATGGCAACAGCGTCCTCCCGCTCATCTCCGGCGAGGAAGCGTCGCACGAGAGCGAAATCTATATCACCGAGTGCACCTGGATGCGCAAGCACGGCTGGCGCACCCCGGAGTGGAAGCTGATTGTCGCGCTGGAGCCCGACTTTCACTTCAAGCCCGAGATCGAGCTCTACAACCTGATCCAGGACCCCGATGAGAACCACAACCTGGCGGAGAGCGAGCCCGAGGTGGTAGCGCTGCTGAAAAGTCGCATGGATGCCTGGATCGCCAAGCGCGAGGCGGAGACGGGCCTGACCAACCCCATCCATACCCAGGGCGACTGGCACGGACACACCGGAGTCGGGCCGTTTACATCGAGCCAGCAGGCCTACGACACGATGCATATCGGCGATCCGGGGCAGGCGGCGAAGCTACAGGGGAAATAAGTCCCGCCCGTGAGAGGGGCGGGACTGGAGAGCCTACGGCTGCAAAGGCCGTTCCGGCCATCCGAGTTGACATGGCCGCTTGCGGCCTTCGTAGCGCGAAGCGCTCTACAGCCACCCCGTTCTAATCGGGGTGGGGAGAAAAAATATGAGCTTAAGAGTGGCCGTAGTTGGCCTTGGTGGAATTGGCAATACCCACGCGGGTGTTTATATGAAGCGGGAAGACTGCGAGCTGGTCGCGGTCTGCGATATCTTGCAGGAGCGCACGGATAAGGCTGCTGAGAAGTACGGCTGTCCGGGGTTCTACACGATTGCGGACATGCTGGCAAGCGGGATTCAGATCGACGCCGTGAGTGTCTGCTCGGCGGGCAAAGAGAACGGCGGCGATCACTACACCCCGACCATGGAGATTCTTGCGGCGGGAATCCCGGTGCTCGGGGAGAAGCCGATCTCCAATGAGATTGCGAAGGCCGAGGAGATGGTCGCGCTGGCCAAGGAGAAAAATCTTAGGTATGGCATCAACCTGAACCACCGGTTCACGCCCGCGGCGTTGCGAGCCAAGGAGTGGATTGCAGAGGGGCGCCTCGGTGAGGTCAATATCATCAACATGACGATGTGGATCAACAACCCCAATGAGACGTCGCCCTGGTTTCATATCCGCGCCCTACACCCGCACTCGCTCGATGTGATGCGCTTCTTTGGCGGTGATGTCGAGAAAGTGCAGGCATTCTTCAAGCGTGGCCCCAAGACCGATGGCCCCGATGGCAAGCGCATCTGCTGGTCCAATGTGCAGGCGAACCTGCTCTTTAAGAACGGAACCATCGGGCACCTGACGGGCAGCTACGACGCAGGCGGGAGCTACGGCCTCGAAACCCTGGAAGTGGTGGGCTCCGAGGGGCGCTTTGTGTTGGTGGATGCCTGCGAGCACCTGACCTACTACCCACGCCGCTCCCGCCAGACCGAGACCTACGACTATCTAGGTGGGATGATGAGCTTTGGCG
>NZ_JANNYP010000558.1:0-5593 GCF_031410135.1 Armatimonas sp.
ACGCACACCGTTCGGCTCACCAGTGGCCCGGTGATCGGCTGGGGCCTGCGCTGCCTGCGCACGATCCAGCTTGCCCCAAAATCAGCGCACGTCACTCTCACCAGCACGCTTCGCAAAGAGCGCGACGGCGCAGCGTTTCCCGTGGGAGCCTGGGCTGTGACCCAAGTGGGGAGTGCACCGACCTACTGGGCACGGAAGGGGAATGGCCCACTGATTGCCCATACCCGCGACCCCAAAAACTCCACCAAAGCCTTCTACGACGCCGACACGCTGGCCTCCGTACAAGGCGAGCTACTCTTTAGCGTTCGCCGCCTCCCCGCCGCGGACAACGCCGGGCTGACCTACACACCTCCCACGGATCAGGCGCAGATCTACTGCAACGCCGATGATCCCTGGTTTGCGCAAAACGGGATGACCTCCTACACCGAGCTAGAGCTGACGTCACCCCTCAAAACCCTCAAGCGCGGCGAGACCATCACGCTTGTCACCTGCTACCAGCTCGATAAAATTGACCCCAAGCGCCCCATCGAGCCGCAACTTCTAGAGCGACTCTAGCAAGTCTATGTACGTCCCGGCCACTCTTCCCCCGATTAGCCGTGCTGAGCTGTTTTCTATTGAACGAGGCAGGGGGTTTGGTGGCCAAGAACCTGTGTTTTTAGAGGCGCGCTCCTTTGAAGGAACTCTGGCTCAACATCTTGCAACGCTCTGGCAAGCACTCTCAGGCAAGGAATGGATGCGCTGTCATATTCCTGTTTATGGGATGGCCTTCTACGACGAGGCAGGACTTATCCTCAAAGCCTCGCTCTGCTGGGAGTGTAACAATATCTACTTGCACTTCCCCGATGGCAGTACAGGTTTTTGCGCCTTCAACTCTCAATCCCCCTCAGCACAGGAGCTTTTGGCTTTTTGTAAAGAGTATCTACCCCGCTCCGCTGAGCTAAAAGCCCTCACGAGCGAGCAGCGCCGCCGGGTGGAAGATGCGCTTGAAGGGAAACCCAGAGCAATTACGTGGCTGACGAGTTCCGAGGAGTTGCATGCTTTCGTCACCGCCGAAAGTATCTTGCGCCCTCAGCACATCGAAGCTCTGTGGCATATTATCCGCTATCCTCAGTGTGCCAAGGGAACTGCACTTTGGATCTTTTGGCATAGCGAGCCACTTTTCTGGCTCTCAAACTTTGCTAGCACCGAAGAAATTGCAGAGTCTCCCTCAAGGCTTTCGAGTGTCCGGAGTGAGGCACTGACTCGCGTGCCGATGTTGCTAGAGATTCAGCAGCGCTACCAGGATGGGTTCTACACTCGCGATACCGTGGCGGTTGATCCCACTGCTCTTTTACCTAAGCTTCACTCTCCTGAGTTGAAAGTTCCTATTGCGGAAGTGCTCCGCCAGCCGGTGTTTGGCGATGAAACTCAGCTATAATCGCTACATGAAACCTACATTGTTGTCTGTGTCTTCTGTTTTTAATGGCCTTGATGCCTATCTTGCGCGCCCGGAGCCTGCGTTTCGCTGGGAGAAAAAGAGCGAGAAACGGGTCGGGGATGTTTTTATTGAGGAGCTGGCGCTTGCCTCGCAGACCTGGCAGGGTAATGTCTGGCAGCACCGGGTGCAGGTCTCTCGCCCCGACAAGCTGCGCTACCCGGACTTCTGCGTGGTGCGCAATACGGGCGGCAACGGCGGGGAGCGCGATGAGGCCATGAATATCCAGCTTGCCCGCGACTCGGGGTGCACGGTAGCGACCATGTTCAATAACCCGATGCAGCCGCTCTACGGGGGACTCACCGAAGATGCCCTGATCGCCTACACTTGGCAGAAATACCTGGAAACGAACGACGAGAGCTGGCCGCTGCACTTTCCCATGGCCAAGGCGGTGCTCAAGACAATGGACGCGCTCCAGCAGCACAGCAAAAACAAGCTCCAGCGCTTCATGGTCTTTGGGGCAAGCAAGCGTGGCTGGACGACATGGCTGGTGGGGGCGAGCCAGGACAAGCGCGTGGTGGGGATCGCCCCCCAAGTGATCGATGTGCTCAAAGTCGCCCAGCAGATTCCCCATCAGCTTGATATGCTCGGGGGAAAGCCCAGCGAGGAGATCGAGGACTACGTGCGTACGGGCTTCGACAAGCTCCTGCTCACTCCACCGGGCAAGCGCCTGATGGATCTGGAAGACCCCTACTCCTACCGCGAGCGCCTGACCCTGCCCAAGCTGCTTCAGCTCGGCACGAACGATAGATACTGGGCGCAGGACGCGCTGAATCTCTACTGGGACGGCCTGCTTGGCCCCAAGTGGGTACTCTACGCGCCCAACTCCGGCCATGGCCTAGAAGACCGAGGCCGCGTGATGTCCACACTGGCCGCCTTCACACGCTCGCTGGCATCTCGCAAGCCGCTCCCGACACTGACCTGGAGCTGGAGCGCGGAAGACAATGGGGCACGTCTGCGCTTTTCCAGCACCGCCCCGATCCGCGCCGCACGGCTTTTCCGCTGCCTTGGCCCCACCACAGACTTCCGCGACCAAAAGTGGTCGTTCACGGAGCTTTCCACAAACGCACATAGCTTCGAGGCGTGGCAGCCCCAACCGAGGCGTGGCTTTGCCGCTTCCTACGGGGAAGCCACGTTTGATCTGGACGGCCAGCCCTTTACTCTCTCGACCCAGATTCGCATCTTTGGAAAATAAGGGCCTGAAGGAGAGTGACCTCTCTATAGAGAACTCTACTAAGTGTATGCCAGCGACACTACCTAAACTTCGCGTTGATCTGCTCGGGAAGCTACGACTGAGTGTGGGCACCCTTGCCACGACACGGTTTGAGACCCGCCGAACGGCACTCCTCTTGGCTCGGCTGGCGCTTCCGCCACTGCGTGAGTGGCCCCGTGAGGAGCTGATTGAGCTTCTGTGGCCCGACGAAGACCCCAGCATCACACGGACACGGTTTCGGCAAACGCTTGCTAGCCTGCGACGAGCTCTTTTGGAAGTGGGAACAGCGGAGGAGGCGGTTCTGCGCTCCAGCCGGTCGAGTGTCGGGCTGGCAGTGGAGCAGGTTGTCTGTGACGTTATTGAGCTGGAGGCGTGCCTGAAACGCGCCAGTGTCAACCCGGAGCTGCGCCGTGAGGCGCTGGATCGAGCCCTGGAGCTTTACGAGCATCACTTGTTGCCTGGCTTCTACGAGACCTGGGTGCTCAGTGAGCGGGATCGGCTGGAGAATGGGCTGCGAAGCGCTCTGATCCAGCTCTCCCAGTCGCTGACCGAGACCGATCCTGAGGCGGCGATTACCTACGCACGGGGCGCGGTCGCTCTGGATCCTCTGAGTGAGACCGCGCAGGAGCAGCTCCTAAAGCTCCTGGTGCAGCTGGGACGACCCGCCGATGCGGCACGCCACTGGAAAGAGCTGGAGCGGCTTTTCTGGAAGGAGCTTCGGACGCAGCCACCCGACTCTCTCAAGGCCGCTCTCCATGCGACACTCGCTCGCTCTACTCCTTCCTTACCTTCCTCATCCGCAGAGCCCGCTCTGGTAGCCCCCCCTCTTAGCGTGGTACCTCTACCACGAACACTCCCAACCTCTCTGGATAGTTTTGTAGGGCGTGTCGCCGAGCAAGAGCGCCTCGGGACGCTCCTTGCGGAGGGAGGTGCCTCACGTCTAGTGACCCTCACCGGCCCTCCGGGAGTGGGAAAGACACGCCTCGCTCTCGAAGTAGGGCATCGCCTGGAATCAGAGAGCGGAGAGGGCAACGTGATCTTTGTTGCGCTGGAGCAAATCACGACGGGTGAGCTGGCCTTGGTGGCGATTCACGAAGCCGCAGGTGGGCAGAGGGAAAAAGGTGCACTCCTGCCTGCGCTGACACAGCTTCTACGGATGCACCGGCAACCGCTTCTCCTACTGGACAATGCAGAAGGAGTGGGGGGGCTGGGAGAGCCGCTCCAGGCCCTGCTCCAGGGAGTCCCCGAGCTGCGCTGTCTGGTTACCTCACAGCGGCCTCTTCAGATCTCGGGCGAGCACGAGCTGGTGCTGGAACCGCTAGAGCTTGGCAGCGAAGACGCAGCACTGGCGCTTCTCCTAGACCGTGCCCGACAAGTACGTCCTGATCTGGCACTTACTCCGCAGAACCAGTCGGAGCTTCTTCAACTTTGCCGTGAGTTGGATGGACTACCGCTAGCACTGGAGCTCGCAGCAGCTTGGCTGGGGATGCTCTCCCCGGAGCAGATACGGAGCCGTCTGAAACGGGATCAGCGCCTGCTTGCACGACGTGCCACGGAGGCAGGGGTGCGCCATAGTAGCCTCCATGTCGCACTGGAGGAGAGCCTTGCACGCATTACCCCCGATCAACGGGAGATTCTGATGCGCCTGGCTGTCTTCCGAGGCGGCTGGACTCTGGAGGCCGCAGAGCATGTCTGCGAGGATCTCAGCCCCCTGGTGCTCCTTGATCTGGAGGCACTTCGAATGGCCTCTCTCATCAGTGCCTTTACCCAGCCCGATGGAGAGCATCGCTTTAAGATGCTGGAGACGGTGCGTCACTACGCCCAGCAGCGTCAGACCTCGGAGGGATTTCAAGCGGCACAAAAAAGCCACCTAAGCTACCTCTGCACCTACGCGGAGCAGCTCACGACTCTCTTTGAGTCGCCGGAGCAGCACCGCTACCTTGAGGGAATCACACAGGAGCAAGAGAACCTACAAGCGGCTTTTGAGTATGCTCGCCAGAGCGACCCAACCCTGGGAGCACGCCTTGGGGTTGCTTCCTGGCGCTACTGGGATCGTCGTGGACAGCACGAAGTCGGTATCCGCCTGCTGGAGCACTTTCTGGCCGCTCTCCCTCCACAGGAAATTCTTCTTAAGGCTCGTGTCAATGAGATGCTGGGAAGGATGTCCTTCGCTCGGCTCCGTTACCCCCTTGCCGTGAGCTACTACCGACAGAGCCAAGAGTACTACGAGCAAGCAGGTGAGCCTGCCTGCGCCGCTCTCACACAGTGCGCGGCGACGGCTTCCGTGCGGGATGCAAACCCTCTCCTTGACAACCATGAGGCTATGGAAGAGTGCCTGAGAGCCTATGCGTTTTTAGAGAGTCACGGCAGCCTTCCCCAGAAGGCCGCCGCCGCTATTCAGTGTGGCGCTTTCTATGTGAATCTAAAGGATCTCCAGACAGCAAGACAGTACATAGAACATGGCCTCGCTCTCTACCGAATCGTCGGTAATCAGCGTAGCCTTGGCTTTGCACTTTTCCAGCTAGGCCATGCCGAGCGCAATTGTGGCAACCTGCGCGGCTCGGTGCCTTTACAGGAAGAGGCTCTCGCACTGGTACGTCGGATCGGAGACGATCATTTTGTGGTGGTGACTCTCTGGAACCTCTACGAGGTTCTTTTAGAGCTGGAGGACTTTCCTGCGGCGGAGCGGTATATCCAGGAAGGTCTCCAGATAACCCAGCAGCTCGGTATGGGAACCAGCCAGACTCTCTTTCAGATAGGGCAGGGGCGTCTTCATTTTCTGCGCGGTGAGTTCGCTCAAGGCCGTCACTGGTTCCGGCAAGGACTCAAGCAAGCCGAGGCGATGGAGGCGATCATTCACCTCCTCCACTGCGCACGCTACCTGGTTCGCCTTGCTCTTAAAGAAG